>UQGG01000008.1 GCA_900540475.1 uncultured Robinsoniella sp.
AAGTTTTTCGCTCCCGGGCCCAGTTTTTTCCGGCCTCCCGCCACAACTTCCATATTCGAAATCCGGTTAACCGCGTCACAAAATTTTTCAGCAATCCCTCCTGCTCCCATAATTGCAAAACGAAATATTTTCTCCTGTTCCATCATGAATTCCTCCCATATTTTATTAAAATCCAAAGAAATAATTCTTTGTGTACAACCTTTTGGCTCATTTTCCCCGAAAATAAACAAAGAAAGGACAAAGGATTTATAAAAATCCTCCGTCCCTGACTGCTATATGGTGTTTCAACCAATTCTCAATTTAAATTTCTGAATTTCCTTTTCGCTGGAAACCTTTTCTATTTCAGCTCCAAGTCCACGGAGTTTATCTTCAAAACTCTCATAGCCACGCTGAATATAAACGATATCATCTACAATCGTAATTCCTTCTGCTGCAAGTCCTGCAATTACAAGGGCTGCCCCTGCTCTCAAATCCGGTGCGCTCACCTGTGCACCTGTCAGTTTGTCCACTCCGTAGATAACTGCCGTATTGCCTTCTACCTTAACTGTTGCTCCCATTCTCGCAAGCTCATCCACATACTTAAAACGATTCTCAAAGATGCTCTCAGTTACAATACTGGTTCCTGTTGCCAGTGCCAGGGTAACTCCGATCTGGGGCTGCATATCCGTAGGATATCCGGGATATGGTAATGTCTTAACATTGGTATTGCGTAACTGTTTTGACGCGACAACGCGTACCGCATCATCAAATTCTTCTACTTCACAGCCAATTTCAATTAATTTTGCTGTTGTGGCTTCTAAATGCTTTGGAATCACATTTCTCACCATAACATCACCCTTCGTTGCAGCTGCTGCAAACATGAAGGTTCCTGCTTCTATCTGATCCGGAATAATGGAATATTCTGTTTTATGAAGCTTCTCAACACCGCGGATACGAATTACATCGGTACCTGCGCCTTTGATATTTGCTCCCATACTGTTCAGGAAGTTTGCCACGTCAACTACATGAGGCTCTCTTGCTGAATTTTCAATAATGGTATATCCTTCCGCCATGGTAGCCGCCATCATAATATTAATTGTAGCACCAACGGAAACAGTATCTAAAAATATATGCTTGCCAACGAGTCTGTCCGCCTGGGCAACAATTGCGCCATGCTGGATACTCACCTTTGCTCCTAATGCCTTAAAACCTTTCAAATGCAAATCAATCGGCCTGCTGCCAATATTGCATCCGCCCGGCAGAGGTACTTCTGCCTTCTTGTATTTTCCTAATAACGCTCCTAATAAATAGTAAGAGGCTCTTATCTTCTTTATGAACTCATAATCCACGCTGACACTGCCAATCATGGAGCCATTAATTAAAACTGCGCTCCTGCTTACTCGTTCCACCTTGGCGCCAATTACACTGATAGCTTCTAACAGTACATTCACGTCCTGTACATCTGGTAAATTTTCTACTAGTATGGTCTCATCTGTCATAATTGCGGCCGCAAGGATTCCAAGCGCTGCATTCTTAGCCCCACCGATTTCAACATCACCTACCAGTGGGTTACCGCCTTTAATAATATATTGTTCCATAGGACACCTCTATACTTATTTATACTCTCTTCAAATCTACAGACAAAAACGACCCCTCGAATTTTGTCTCACTGTTACCCCTTTAAAATATCTAAACTATATTATATCACATTCTTTACTTTTGTAAACAAAAATTAAAATTTAAGTAATTTTTTCCATATATCTTTCAAAAAAAATACAATCAAAAAGCATTTCCTGTGCACTATTACCCCTAAAATATGGCAAAATGTTACAAAATTATGTATTTCTATTTGTCTATTTTTTTCTGCGCTTCGATCTGTCTCCAGGTGCAATTCCCAGTTTTTTCAAACCTTCCACAACTGCATCCAGTGTCTCTTCCACCGTCATTCCGGCCTCATTGACAACAATATCTGCATATTTATCATAAAGCGGCGTCCGCTCATCAAACAGATTCCAAAGGGTCTGACCCTCTCTCAGAACTACACCGCGTCCTTTCAGATCTCCCAGACGCTCTGACAAAGGTTCGTAATCTAATTGTAAATAAATTACAGTTCCAATGCGGCTTAAGTTCTCCATTGCCTCTTTTCCGTATACCACGCTGCCTCCGGTAGCGATTACGGCATTTTCTTCCTGAATCCGGCTGTTCACCCTGTTTTCTATTTCAATAAACCCATCTACGCCGTCTTCTTCAATAATCTCCCGAAGCAGTCTGTCTTCCTGCTCCTGAATCAATATATCCGCATCTACGAAATGATATCCCAGCACTTTAGCCAGAATTACCCCGACAGTACTTTTGCCTACGCCCGGCATTCCGATTAAAACCACGTTACTCATTTGTATACCTCATTCACTTATTTCCGCTGACAGCGTTCCGTATTAGCACACTTGCAAATCCATCCAGCTGCGGCTGCGAGGATCAGATCTCCAAACGATTACGGCTGGGGTATCTGATTGTTGTTACATCTTAACATAGAAACTCCGTTGTTGCAAGCTTACAATCAAAATGCAGCCTTATATCAGGGTTTTAACCCCATATAAGACTGCCTTTCAAACTCCTTTGCTGATGCTGTTCTGTGCTATTCCGATACTGTTCTATGCTATTCCGATGCTGCTCTGCTTAAGCATTTCCTTTAAGGCTGGAATAAGCCGATGCAAAGATTCCGAACAAAATACCGGCTGCCGGAAAGACAATCCAGCATATTTTCCATCCTTCAAAGCCAATTCCCCAAACGAGAAAAACCAAAGCTGCAATAGGAAATACAACTGCTGCCACTGCTCCGATTACTTTGTTTTTCCGCTGCTCTTCTACGGCAAATTCTTCAATTTTCAGAAGACGTTTGCAGCATTCAGACCTTGTTCCAAATACAATAAACAGGTATACTGCCGCTGCAATCATAATCAGTAAAAGACTGACTCCTGCAACAGATGCTTTGTTATTCATGAATCTGCCCAATATGACCGGAATCGGAGATGCAATACACAGGCTTACACCTACAATTATAGAAACAACCATTGTGGGTCTTTCCTGTTCGATTAATCTTTCCAAAAATGCCTTTGTTTCATATGATATCTGAAATTCCCCTTTTTCAATATTCTTATATTTTTCCAGGGAAAAACCGGAATATATAAATAATCCTACCGAAATAATGATTACGAAAAGCAGTGGAAACAGTGTGATGCTGACCAACAGATTTTCGTTCATCCCACGGTCATCCAAAAGCCCGAACATAAGCACCATGTAGGCCACTCCCAGCAGAATGATGTCCACTCCGACTGCCACCAGCTTTGCACTTTTCTTACTCTTTTTCAGATATTCGTCTACTTCTGCACTGGTCATCTGGTTATAATCACTGCGGCTGCCTGCACTCTGCGGATCAATTCCAAATTCTTTTATCAGCTCATCAATATTGCCGAATTCAGAGATTACAATCCCTACCGCTTCATTTTCGGTCTTACCATCCCTTTTTAATTCCTGGTATTTTTCTTCCATATTACACAGAATTTCTTCCTTCAGATGTTCCATCTCCCTGGACATCATAAGTCCCCGAAACATGGTATCCACATATGTTCTAATCGTATCCATCAGCTCATCTCCTTTAAAAATTTATTAATTACTTCCTTTGTCAATTTCCATTCTTCGCATTTTTCACTGAGGTATTTCTTTCCGGTTTCCGTAATTCGAAAATAAGTCCTTCTTTTTCCGTAGGTCTCATCTCCAAAATAAGATTCAATATATCCATTCTTCTCCAAACGGTTAAATGCGGAATAGAGTGTTGTTTCCTTCATTACGTATTTTTCATCTGAGATCCGCTTGATTTCCTTGGAAATTTCATACCCATAGGAATCCCCCTTTGACAGGATACTTAGAAGAATTGAGTCATTATAACCCCTTAAAACATCGCTGCTGATCAAATCCCCGCCCCCTGTTCTTCATCACGTAGAGTAATTACTTTATCTGATGAAGTAATAATAACACAATTACTCCATCACGTAAAGTACTTTTTTATTTTTATGCAATAAAATGGAGATATTGAATGAACAATATCCCCATACTACCGCTGCTCGTTATTCTGTTGCTCTATAAATATTTCTCCAGGGTATGAAATAATTTATCCACATCTACCGGTTTTACCAGATACCCGTTCATTCCCGCTTCAAAAGCCAGGGTTTTATCTTCATCAAATGCATTTGCGGACATTGCTATTATGGGAATGGTCCCTGCATCTTTCTTTTGCACGCTTCTGATGGCTCTGGCGGCATCCAGCCCATTCATCACGGGCATCCGAATATCCATAAGAACAGCCAGATAATAATTTTCCGGCATACTCTGAAACTTTTCCAGTGCCTCTGTCCCATTCTCTGCTGTGTCTACCACGATCTTATGCAGCTCCAGCAGGGACTTTGCTATTTCCATGTTAAGTGCATTGTCCTCTACGAGAAGAACATGCTGGCCGTTCAGGTGATAACCTTTTTTTACTTCCGGCTCCTTATTCGTAATCTGAAGCTGTAACAGAGTATCACACAATGTGGACTTAAATAACGGTTTCGGTATAAAATAATCAGCACCTGCCGCTTTTGCTTCTGTCTCTATTGTGCTCCAGTCATATGCAGAGATGATGATAATCATCGTATTTTCCCCGGTTAACTCACGTATTTTTCTGGTGGTCGCCACACCATCCATATCCGGCATCTTCCAGTCTATTAACGCAATGTCAAACAGACATTCATTTGCCAGCGCCGTCTCCACTTCTTCAACTGCCCGCTGCCCGGAATCAACCCAGACTGACCTGGCGCCGATATTGGAAAGAATCATGGACGCCTGTTCCCCTACTATACTGTCATCATCTACGATCAGGACACTAATCCCTTTTAAAAGTTCTTTTGATTTGCGGTCACTATCCTCATGAGCATCGTTATCTGTCACACCAAGCGGGATTTCCACTTTAAAGGAAGTTCCTTTTCCTAAAGTACTTTCCACCTGAATGCTGCCTCTCATCAGCTGAACCAGATTCTGCACAATGGACAGCCCCAGCCCGCTTCCCGTTTGATTTCTGGCCATATCGGTATTTTCCTGCTCAAATGGCTGATATAATTTTTTCAGAAAGTCATCTGACATGCCCACACCGGTATCTGAAACGGTAAATTCCAAAACAGCCGATCCTTCAGATCGTCTGACTTCCTGTACGCCCAGGAGAATATTTCCTCCCGAACGGGTGAACTTAAGCGCATTGGAAATCAGATTCATTAATATCTGGTTCAGGCGGAGGGAATCTCCTATATAGAAATGCTCCAGCGGTTCCACATGGTGAACTTCAAAATCAATCCCGCGCATTACTGACTGGGGATAAATAACTTCGGTTAAATTCTTTATAAATGCGGTGAAATCAAACCGCGAATTGGCAAGAACCATTTTTCCGCGTTCGATCTTGGACATATCTAAAATATCATTGATCAGGGCAAGCAGATATCGGGATGATGCATCAATTTTCTGAAAGCAATCCAGCATTCTGCTTTTATCATCTATTTTTAACTGCCCGATTGTACTCATTCCTATAATTGCATTCATTGGCGTGCGGATATCATGACTCATCCTGGATAAGAAATCAGATTTGGCATTATTGGCTGATTCCGCAGCCGCCAGCGTATCCCGCAAGAGCTGCTCCTGGCGTGCCTTCTCTGCCCTTTGTTCATCCAGAACCCGGAACAGCATGATTGCAAGGACGTCGTCATCGTATGGATTGTCCACAAATATAACATGGGTTGCGATCCAATGATACTTTCCGTCATCTCCCATCTGCCTTAATTCCGAATAAATGTCATGGCTGCCGCTTTCAACTCTCTTTAACATGCCCGCTCTCTCAAATGTCCGCCGGTACTCTTCCCGGTAGGACGGATAGATCAGAGTATGAACTTTATCTACCATCTCATTATAAGCTCCCTGGACATCATGCTGCATAATAAAGTGCCCTGTAGTCAGACAGTCATATGTATTTTGGGTTAAGTTGATTTTCATGATTAATGGATATGCGGTAAAAATGGCAGCTCTCAAGATCTGATTTTCCAGCAGCTGTCCCTGTTCCCGCTCCCTGGAAAGCTGCTTGTTCTCAGTAATATCATTCAATACAGCCTGAATCACCTCAACGCCATTGGCATTGATAAGCCGTTCCATATATACACTGATCCAATACCTGGTCCCATCTTTGCGGATTCCTTCTCTTTCATAAGACGCTTTGTCACCGGTGCACTTTAAGCCGTCAAATATGAACCGGTAATACTGGTTTTCTTCTTTTAATATTAAATCAAAAGTATCCCTTTTGTTCTGTAGAAAATCCTCTTCATTATATCCATAAATTTCCCATGCACAGCGGTTTGCATAATATATTTTATGACTTGGCTCTGTACTGAGCTGAATAATTCCGCTGGGAATGGTATTATAGAGCTGTGTCAGGAAATCAGCCTGCCTTTTCACATCCCGGTTTGCTTTCAAAAGCTTGAACTCCTGGTTTTTACGATCGGATATATCTGTGATAAAGCAGGATATAGAGGGTTTATCTCCATCCTCAACTCTCTTGCCAATATCCAGGATCCACAAAACTTTTCCATCAGGACGCAGAATCCGGTATTCTATTGAATAATGATCTCCTTCTTTAAAAGCTTGTTCGACCCGCTGCCTTACTTTTTCATAATCTTCCGGAAATATAAAGTCCCGGAAACAAATCTGGGTTTTATCATCATATCCGTTATCACTTTCACATCCTAACACCTGGCAGAGCCCGGTGCTGATCCAGCTGACAGTAAAGTACTCATCCATTTTGCAGACTGCCATCCCTCCCGGAAGCTGTGACATCATCAGTTCAATCTGGCGGTTCTGCTCGATCACCTTTTCCTGCATCTTCTCATAGGCTTCCTTTGCAGCCTCAACCGGAAACAACTCATCATCTCCCAAAGCTGACAGTGGAACTGAATTATGTATATGCATAGCTTCAAGACCAGTTTCCGTTCTTCTGAATATAAAGGTAACTCTTTGCCTGGTATGCATGTTCATTCCGGTATTAGGTTTTGCTTCAAGCATACTTTCCCCCTCACAGAGGTAATAATCAGGTCCCAGTTTGGATACTACGTAACGCTCATCCCACATATGACAAAGAATCAGATCATCTTTTCCCTCCAGAAAGTGACGGCTAACTTCTTCCTTACCTTCAGCGCGCTGTTTCTCCCCCGCTCCCAGCCAGATAATGTCCTGGCTCAACGCAGAAATTAAATAATCAATATCTCCTTCACAAAAATATTTCTTCAATAAATTATCGGCAAAAGTTATAATTTCATTCTCTTCATAATTTGTCATAACCGTTAAACTCCTTTATTTCCAGAAAGTACCTGTTTCTTGTTTTATTTTATCACAATTATTAACGAATAGATAGAGGTTCTAACCCAGAAAAATCAGAGGATTTTCCTTAAAATATTTTCCTATCAGAATGCCCTTAAATTCCTTATTTTTTGCTTGACATTTTCCCCTTAAACGACTATAATTTGACTTGTATCAAAGATTTATTGGATGTAAAGTAATTCACTAGTTATTAGAGATTATATTTAACACCTATATAATCTGTAATAGCTGGTGAATTTTTTATTTTCAAGAGCACAATATTCTAATGGAGGTACCACAAAATGAACAAAGGTACAGTGAAATGGTTTAACGCAGAAAAAGGTTACGGATTTATCACAGGAGAAGACGGAGCAGATGTATTTGTACATTTCTCAGCTATCCAGGGAGACGGCTTCAAATCTCTTGAAGAAGGTCAGGCAGTTTCTTATGATTTAACTGAAGGCGCTCGCGGAATGCAGGCAGCTAACGTTGAAAAAATGTAATTTTGATTAATCTTGCGAAACCGGAATAGGGTTGTTATACTATGTATTTAGTATAGCAACCTTATTCTTTTTCGTTTCCTTTTATCCATATAAAAGCGCAGACGGGATATCGGCACCTGTATGAAACAGGGCGTTTATCCTATCTGCGCTTTTCGTTATTTCCATAAATTTTTTAATCGCTGTTTTAGTGATTCGTATCTACATACTTTTTAATATTAGATGCATTTACATATTTCTTAGCTTTATCACCTTCTACCACAACCAGCGTAGGTGCCTGCATAACTCCGAATTTCTGTACCAGTTCCTGATTCTCTTCCGCATCGATCACGACGTAATGCTCACTTCCCAGCATTTCCTTTGCGATCTTACAGTTCGGACAGGTCTTAGTTGTAAACAGATATTTGATTCCTTTGCCCGGTTCAACTTTTACATCGTCTTTCGATATGGTAACAATGCTGCTGTGAACCTTATGCAGACAGGATTGGTCTACATCGTATAACTGGCGGTTTTTGTATTCCTGGGTCTTTCCGTCATTCCAGTTCTGAACCGGACGGTAATACCCTGTGATACGGCTGTATACTTCTGCTGTCTCTCCGCACTCCGGACAAACAAAGTGTTCCCCTGCGATATATCCATGATTCTTACATACGGAATAAGTCGGTGAAAGCGTATAATAAGGAAGCTTATAATTTTCTGCGATCTTGCGTACCAATGCAGCTGCTGCTTTCCAGTCCGGCAGTTTCTCGCCCAGGAATGCATGGAATACTGTTCCTGATGTATATAAGGTCTGAAGTTCATCCTGGATGTCTAACGCTTCAAAGATATCAGCTGTATAATCTACCGGCAGATGGGAGCTGTTGGTGTAGTACGGAGTATCTCCGTCTTTGCCTGCCGTTTTTATATCCGGCCAGCGCTTTCTGTCATGCTTTGCAAGGCGGTATGTTGTAGATTCAGCCGGAGTAGCCTCCAGGTTATATAAATCGCCATATTCCTCCTGATAAATGATCAGACGGTTTCTCATATAGTTTAGCACATCTTTTGTAAACTGCTGTGTCTTATCATCAGACAGATCACTGCCAAGCCATCTTGCATTTAAACCGACTTCATTCATTCCGATTAATCCGATGGTTGAGAAATGATTGCTGAAATCGCCCAAATAACGTTTTGTATATGGGTACAGGCCTTCGTCCAGAAGCTTCGTTATGACATCCCGCTTAATCTTTAAGGAGCGTGCGGAAATATCCATCATACGGTCCAAACGTTTATAAAAGTCTTCTTTGTTGCTTGCCAGATAAGCAATACGAGGCATGTTAATCGTAACTACCCCTACGCTGCCTGTACTTTCTCCCGAGCCGAAGAATCCGCCGGTCTTTTTGCGCAGCTCCCGAAGATCCAGACGCAGGCGGCAGCACATACTTCTAACGTCACTTGGTTCCATGTCGCTGTTAATGTAATTTGAAAAATAAGGTGTTCCATATTTGGATGTCATCTCAAATAACAATTTATTGTTTTCGGTATCGGACCAGTCAAAATCATTGGTGATGGAGTATGTTGGAATCGGATACTGGAATCCCCTTCCGTTTGCATCTCCTTCAATCATAGTCTCAATAAATGCCTTATTGATCATATCCATCTCTTTTTTACAGTCTTTATAGCAGAAATCCATTTCTTTTCCGCCAACAATTGCCGGAAGCTCCGCCAGATCCCCGGGTACGGTCCAGTCTAGCGTAATATTGGAAAATGGTGCCTGGGTTCCCCATCTGCTGGGCGTATTTACACCGTAGATGAAGGACTCGATACATTTTTTCACTTCCCGGTAATTCAGGTTATCTACCTTTGCAAATGGCGCCAGATAGGTATCAAATGAGGAAAATGCCTGTGCTCCTGCCCACTCGTTCTGCATGATCCCAAGGAAATTCACCATCTGGTTACAGAGTACGGATAAATGCTTTGCCGGTGCCGAAGTAATTTTGCCCTTGATTCCTCCCAGGCCTTCCTGTATCAGCTGTTTTAAGGACCAGCCTGCACAATATCCGGTCAGCATTGACAAGTCATGAATGTGGACATCTGCATTTCTATGTGCATCCGCTATTTCTTCATCATAGATCTCAGACAGCCAGTAATTTGCCGTAACGGCACCTGAGTTGCTCAGGATCAGGCCTCCGACGGAATATGTAACTGTAGAATTCTCTTTTACACGCCAATCCTCTACTTTTACGTAGCTGTTCACAATTTCCTTGTAATCCAGGATCGTAGATTTCATATTGCGGATTTTTTCCCGCTGTTTGCGGTATAAGATATAAGCCTTCGCCACATCTCCGTAGCCAGCCTGGACAAGCACGTTTTCCACGCTGTCCTGAATGCTTTCCACATCGATGACCCCTTCTTTAATCTTCCCCTGAAAATCAGCTGTCACACGAAGACCCAGAAGATTTGTCATATCCTCATTAAATTCCTTTTGTGAAGCTTCAAATGCCTTTGTGATGGCATCGCTTATCTTCCCTAAATTAAAATCTGCTACTTCCCCGTCACGCTTTACTACTCTAAACATACCCATGCTCCTTCCAATTCTCATACATAAGCTCATCTATTGTTCTAACTGGAAATGACATATTTTCAGTCAAAAAAAGCTCCATTCGTCCTCCCGTTTAAGAGCGACTGCAATTATTGTAGCAAATAAATTATTTACCGTCAAGCCAAAAAAGTACCATATCTATGTATTATTTTTGGCACATAACACTAGATATAGTACTTTCTCTTTATTTTACAGTATTTAGCCTGTCCCTCAGTCCGTCACGTTTCCATAAATTTCCATGGGCACATATGCCTTCACATATATACCCTCTGCACGATAATCTTCTTCCAGAAGCTGGCCGTATTTCCGTATTAACTGGATCAAACCCGCATCAGCATAGGGATAGACCCGCTCGATCAAAATATTTTTTTCCTGGAGAATCTGTTCCAGGATATTTTTCAGCTCATCCAGACCTTCTCCTGTTTTGGCAGAAATGCACAAAGTTTTATCTGCCTTAAAATCACGCAGGGTTTCTTTTTCCGTAACCTTATCCTGTTTATTAAAAAGTGTCACCACAGTTTTATCTGTGACACCAAGATTCGCCAGTGTTTCATAAACAACATACATCTGCTTTTCCATCTGTGGATTTGATGCATCTACCACATGAAGGATAATATCGGCATATTTTGCCTCCTCCAGTGTACTGCGAAACGCCTCGATCAGATGATGGGGCAGCTTACGTATGAATCCTACCGTATCCGTCAGCAGAATCTCCTGGCCTCCATTTAGTGCCAGCATCCTGGTGGTGGGATCAAGAGTTGCAAACAGCTTGTCCTCTTCCAGTACCTGTGCATCTGTAAGATGATTTAAGAGGGTTGATTTCCCTGCATTGGTGTATCCCACAATCGCCGCTACCAAAGTCTGGTTCTTGCTCCGCTTCATGCGCACCACTTCACGATGCCGCTTCACATCCGCAAGCTCACGGCCCAGCTGGGCGATTCTGTCTTTGATCAGACGCCGGTCCATCTCCAGCTTCTTTTCACCGGGTCCTCTGGTACCAATACCGCCGCCAAGACGGGACAGGGAGCTTCTAAGCCCCACCAGGCGCGCCAGACGGTACTTTAACTGTGCCAGCTCCACCTGGATCTTTCCTTCGCTTGTAGATGCCCTTGCAGCGAAGATATCCAGAATGATCAGGGTCCTGTCCATCACCTTTATATCCAGTTCCTGCTCCAGATTCCGAAGCTGCGCCGGTGACAGTTCATCGTCGCAGATCACTCCGGTTGCCGAAAGCTCATATGCCATCTCACGCAGTTCCTGGATTTTACCTTTCCCGATATAGGTTCCCGGATGAACCTCTTCCCTGTTCTGGATGATTCGCCCCACCGTTACGGCTCCTGCCGTGGAAACCAGGTCTTTTAATTCATCCAGGGATTCCTGTGTATCGTCACTATCGGATGTGCTGACGCCTACCAGAATTACTTTTTCTTCTAATTCTTCCATTTCATATAAATCTGTCATTTTCTCTCCTGTTAACGTGTGGACAGGAAGTCATATTCTTTCTTGCCTGCCGCATCATTTGGGTATTTTGCAATATAAGCTTCCGCCTTTTCCTTTGCAGTCTGGAAATCTTTCTTCCGCTCATATGCCACAATCTCATTATAGAACAGATCCTGCTTCCCGGTCTCTCCATTCAGTGCCAGACCCTTTTGTATCGTTGCAATGGCTGCATCCGGGGCATTGTCTGCCAGATCACACAGTGCTATTCCGTTATATGCCTCTGGTGCTTCTCCGAAGTCATTTAGATACTGCTGATAAATATTTCTGGCAAGCTTGGAATCCTCCAGTTTCAGATATACTTTTCCAAGCAGCAGTGCAGATGCCTTGTCCTTATCCTCAACCGGCTTTATCAGCTCTTCTTTTGATTTTTCATAGTTCTCCAGATAATAGTATATGCGTCCCCGCTGATAATAATCCTCTGTTTTTTCTCCGCCGATGTTCAATGCCTTCTGCAGATATTCGTCTCCTTTTGCAGAAAGATTTTTTTCTTTATATGCTTCATAGATATTCCAGAACAGATCATAATCTTCAGGGGACATGGCAGATGCTTTATCGAAGTCTGCTTTTGCTTTCGCTTCATCCTCTTTTTGCAGATAACAGGTTCCCCGCATATAGTATGCATCCCCGTCTTCATCTGCAGATAAAATCTGACTGCAGGTCTCTATGGTACCATCATAATCTTCGGATTTTAACTGTGCGGATGCTTTATAAAGCCGGATGTCTTTAATAGTCTTCACCATTTTCTCACCTGCATG
Source organism: uncultured Robinsoniella sp. (assembly GCA_900540475.1). Classification (GTDB taxonomy): domain Bacteria; phylum Bacillota; class Clostridia; order Lachnospirales; family Lachnospiraceae; genus Robinsoniella. The sequence continues at coordinate 12,738 of UQGG01000008.1, forward strand.
ATCAAGCGCCGAGTTAAATGCCGTTACTGCCTTATCATATTCACCAAGTCCAATATATGCCATACCTTCTCCGCGGTATGCCAGAACCACATCTTTTTCTTCTGCAATGGAACTTTCAAAGCTTTTCAACGCTGCATCATATTTCTGCTGTTCCATTGCCGCCATCCCCAGATTAAGAGGACTGTCAGGATCGCTCTTAGGCTGACATCCACTTAGTGTACATGCGGCTAGAATCACTAACAGTAGTTTTTTATATCTCATGGTATTGCCTCCATTACAAAATATTCTAGTACATCATTGCGTAAATGCAGTACCAGTATATCAGATATCCCTCCAGAAATATAGTGGTTTTTTATTAATTCGGGTTTTTAAAAGTACCGCAAAAGGCCGATAATCCGCAAATTATCAGCCCTGTTGTAAATTTCTGATGTATTTTGTAATTTATCTGATCTTATCATGCCTCCCGTCTTTTACGAAAACTAATAAAATACAGAATGATGGACAGCATACTGAAGAATACGGAATGGAAAAATGCCAGTATCATATCAATCTGGGGCTGATGCTTTGCAGTTTGTATGAGAAAGAGAAACGCCTCCTCCTTCTTTTTCCACAGATTTGTCCAAAAGTCAAAATCAGACCATTTAGTGGGTATCATTTCTTTTGGGATTGTGATAAACCGTGAAATTCCCAGTATGGTTATAATCAATATTACGGCCACGGCGCCCCACCAGATATAGGAAGAGACCCCCTGGCCTTTTTCTTCTCTGGCATAGCGCAGCAGATTAATCATAATTCCAAATGCAAAAAATACCGGAAGCAGCAGTATCAATATTCTGGTAATGCCTTTTAAAAGATCCAGATCCATGATTTTTCCTTCCAGGGAATGACGCATGAGGAATTCATTGACGGTGGTCTCCGTTTCACTTCCTTCCGGAATCCTTATGGTAATACTGTCCAGATTCTGATCTTCTCCGTCTGCCTGCATTACCACCAGCTGTCTTTCGTCGTCAACCCCTTTTAAGATGCCCCTAATAGTCAGTTTCCTGTCCATATACTCCAGTTGTTTTCCAACCACATCGGTACTGCCAAATAATTCGCCAGCAGTTTTTTCATCAATTAAACAACCCGTTTTATCATCCGGCGCAAGTGCTGCTGTCCCGTTAAAAAGAAGCTGGGGATTATTGCACACCAACACAGCGGTTGCCGAACTGCTTCGCTGATACTTTTTATTTGACAGCCTGGCATTTTCTTTTTCGCCCCAAATCGTAAACAGCAGCGGGCTATCCTGCTTTTGTTCTGCTTTTTGTACTTCAGAAGCAGATTTTGCATCTAACCGGTTATCTGTCAGGACAGCCGTAGCTGTCCCCGGATTATCACTCATCATTTTACCGTTATAGAAAACTGACAAACCATAACATAAAATCATAAGAAGCGCGCCTGCTATTCTCGCCCAATACTTTTTTAACATCATTCCTCTGCCAGCCGCACACGGCTGCCTCCTGAAATATTCTTATCTGTTCCTGTAATAATTTTCTGGTCACTTGTAATTGTTCCATCTGAAAGAGCTGCATAGTTCTCATTCTGGTCTAATACTTTTACCACTACCTTCTGCGCCTTTAATTCATTTCCAAGGACAGATTCTGTTTCCTGGATTACATATACGAATTTTTCATTGCTATCCTCATGAAGAGCAGAAATTGGTACACAGGTGCGGTAGGTCTTGGACATTCTTGTTACCTCAAACTCTGCCGCAGTCCCGATCTCTAATGTATCTGCCGGTAATTTTACGGTAACGTCCAGCATTTCTTTGTTTTCTTCGTTTGCCTTTACGGATTCCACCTTCAGGCCTTCCACCGGATTTCCATTATTACCGGGTTTTATTACAACCGGATCGTTTTTCGCGAGATATTTTTCCTGGTCAACCGGTACCTGTGCCACAAATTTGCTTCCATTGGTCGTATCTGCAAGCAGCATAGCTGTTCCATCCATGGTCTTATCTCCGGTTGTGACCGCTATTTTTGTTACAATTCCTTTAATCGGGGCTTTTACCTGGCCCCCTGCCGCCAGAAGTGCCTCCAGTTTCTGTAATTCCATCTGAAGTTTTTCTTTATCCAGTTTGCTGATTTTACCCGTACTGTCCGTTCCTTCCGGGGCATTTGCATCTTCTAATGCCCGCTGGGCTGTACGTATACCATCGTCTCTTGCATTTACCGCATCATCGTAAGCCTGCTGCTTTGCATTCACATCATCTATCAGCAGCTGTTCCTGCTCCTGTGATTCTTTTGACTGGTTTGACGCCTGATCCTGCTGATACTGCTGGATCGCCTGTTCGGCAGAAGCTTTTTCACTCTGCGCTTTTTCAACTTTTTTATTTGCTTTCTCCAGTTCACTCTTATACTGGTTCCGGACTTCCTTCTCAACCTTAGCCAGGTCTTCCGTTTCCGGAGCCTTAGTCTGGGGCTGGGTCTCTGGCTGGGGCTGGGTTTGGGGCTGGGTCTCTGGCTGTGACACGGTCTGGGGTGCTGCTCCGTTCTCATCACTGGCTGGCTCAGCAGGGGTTTCTTTCTGCGCCTCTGTAAACGCTGCTGCCTGAGCCTGGGCTTTTGCAGCCTGCGCCTGAGCTTCCTGATTTTTCTTTTCCGCTGCGTCTAATGCCTTATTTACTTCCCGCTCAATTTTCCGTTCCAGTTCCTTAAGTTCATCCTGTGCCTGCTGAAGCGCTTTTTCTTTTGCTTTCAGGGTTTTATTCAGTTCCGCATATACCGCATCGTTCCCATCTGTGGGAATACCCTGCTGGTTCCGGTAATCCTGCAGCTTCTGCTGCGCTTTCTGCAAAGCATCCGCCGCTCTGGTTATTGCTTCGTTTCCCTTTCCCGCAGCCAGATTCACATCCTGCTCCGCCCTGTTTTTCGTACTTGATTTTTTCTGTTCCTCTGCACTTGACTTACTCTGGTTATCCCCTTCTGTAAGATCCATTTTTTCTATTTCCTGCTTTTTAAGAAGGATCTGTTCCTTCAGGTTGGCAATATCCAGATCAAACAGCAGATCCCCTGCTTCTACAGACTGGCCTTCACTTACGTATATAGTCTGCACTTTCTGGTCTCCAATTGTGGATACCGCCTGTTCCCGGTTCTGCATTACTTTTCCGCTTCCGGTTACCGTATGGTCAATTGTCATGTTCTGAGCTGTTTTTGTCTGCACGTTTGCCAGACTTGCACTGTCTGCTGCTCTGGATAATACTGTAAACAGCAGCATCAGCACTAAAAATGAAGCTAATATTTTAATTATTTTTTTCCTGTCCATGTCACCTACTCCTTTACCGCCGCTGCTACGATTCCCTGTTCCAGATAATCCTGTCCTCCCATGAAGACCAGGATTGCCGGGATTAATGTTATAATTGAAGTTGTAAACGCAATCCCCGCCTGTTCCAGCCCTATATTGGGCAGGAACAATGATAACGGCCACAATGTCTTATCTTTTAAAAATGTAAGCGGCTGCTCTATCAGATTCCAGTATTCCAGGAACCCCAATACCATAGCCGATATAATTCCTGCCGATCCCAGTGGTATCCCCAGCCAGACAAAGATCTGTATATTTCCGGCTCCATCGATCTTCGCCGATTCGATTACCGCATCTGGTACACTCTCAAAAAAACGGTACATAATGAATACCGGGAAAGTGGAGAAAACTGCCGGAAGTATAATCCCGAGGTGGGTATCTATCAGATGCAGTTTATCTAAAACCAGGTAATTTGAAAGCATCAATACCTGGAATGGCATCATCATTAGCATAATATACAGCGTAAACAGCGCTTTCCTAAACGGGAATTTAAATTTGGCAAATCCCCATGCTGCCGGCACACCGATCAACAGCTGTCCCAGTAAGATACCTACTACCAGTTTTACGGAATTCCAGAACATCTTGAAAAATTCCGGTGAATCTATCAGCAGTTCCACATAAGACCGCAGGGTAGGCGACATAGGTATCAAACGCCATTCCACATATCCGCTGGTACCGGCAAGCACCGGCTTTAGGTTTTCCTTTAGTTCCGAAGCACTCATAAATGATCCGGTAAACAAAAAGAGAATGGGATAGCAGGCAACAAATGCCAACAGACATAAAAAAACGAAAACAATTTTTTTCTTCATCCTTTTCTACTCCTTTGTATCCCATGCTTTTTGCAGTAACATAATTAATATAAATATAACCAGTGAATTTACAACAGCTGCCGCTGCCATCTTATCCAGTTCCAGATTCCGGAACCAATTGCTCAGCAGATGCTGAATGAGATAGATGCTGGTATCCGGGTAATCCCCCGCTACCAGATACGCCTCCCGGAAGACCTTAAAGGAGTTCAGGAAGGACAGTACTGCAATGGTAAAGAGCGACGGAAGGAGATTGGGTAATGTAATCTTCCAGAAACATTTCCATTCTCCTGCTCCATCTACTTTAGCAGCTTCATATACACTCTCAGATATGCCCGAAAGTCCGGCTACCCATAGAACGATATCATATCCCAGGTTTTTCCACACATAACTGAATACCAGTATCCAGAATGCATATCCTGTATTCATCCAGTCTACGGTTGTACCGCCAAACTTTTCTATAATACCATTTAACATTCCATGATTATCGAACAAGAGCCTCCATAACAGTACGATGGATGCTACCGGAATTGCCATTGGAATCAGAAAACTGCTTTTTAACAGACTTCCAAACCTCTTCTGCCTATGTAAAAATACTGCGATCAGTAACGATAATATAATGAGTATCGGAATACATATCGCCACAAATCTTACCGTATTGCCTGCTGCCTGCTTGAAGGCGGGATTGGTAAATATGGTTATATAATTATTCAATCCAACCCATTTACCATTGATCGCCTCCGAAAATGACCTTCGTATTACATCCAGAAACGGAATTAATACAAATATACTAACGCCGATAAAACTGGGAAGGATAAAGAGCAAGCCCGACCATTCATATTTTGTTTTTTTTCTTATTTTACTTCTGTCTTTAATCTTCCTATTTATTTTCATATGACGCCCCTGCCGGTATTTCCCTTCTATCGAACTATTTGACCTGTTATTCTGACAAGTACAGATTTATTTTCTGCATTACATTTTTCACAGCCTCCTGGCTGGTAATGTTACCCTTTACACATTGTTCCGCCTGCTCTTTGATGTTGTCTTTGATAACATTGTCTACTACCGCGGGTGTGGTCAGAGACTCAACCATCGCATTAAGCTCCTTGATATCAGTTTCCGAGGGCTGTTCCATCTTGAACTCTTTATTTTCACCGCTGGCTGTCAGATATGGTACTGTTTTTCCCAAACCTTCACTTCCGGCTTTAATTCCTTCATCAAATGCTGTTTTATTCACGGGCAGCCCGCCGCCCTGATTAATACTCTGAGCTTCTTTGGAAAGTAAAAATTCCACGAATGTACCTGCCGTTTCCGTATCAGCACTTTTACTGCTGATTCCAATAGTTGCCATTGGAACAAATGCATTGGAGGTCTGCCCATTTAAAAGCCTTACTGCCCCGTCTCCCATTGCCTTATTGGCTGAGACCATCTGGACATACTGGGAAAAATCGGATAGCAGCCCGGCATTTAGAATGTTCTCTCCTCCCACCAATTGTCCAATACCCCCATTTATATTATAGAATGAAGATTTCCCGTATTCACCCATAACCTTCTCATTTTCAGCTGCCTCCGGATGCTGATCACTGTCATATATTTGTTTTAACTGTGTATAGAAATCTTTTAAGGCATCCTCATTTAAGGTGCCATCTTCTTTTAACCATGCCGCTGAATTACTCGCATATAGTTTTTCAACTAAATCTCCAGGTTCATCGTTACCCAGCATTCCTTTATCAGGATTTTCTTTTTTCAATTTCTTTAACTGCTCCACCATCGTAGATAGATCCTTGATATCCTCTATATCTCCTTTTCTTCCCTGAAGCAGCGGCATCTTAAACCTGGTTGGAATTGCCTGTATCACATCCCCGTTTGCATACGTGTTTTTAATGCTTGGGATGATTCCCTCCGCATTTTCTACTTTATTTAATATTTCTGTCAGATCCGTCAGCAATCCTTTTTCCAGATAGGATTTCACCGGCATGCCATCCAATACTAATATATCCGGTCCTTTACCTGCCATGATATTTGTATTTAATGTACGAAGTGCATCCGAGACAGTAACAGCATCATTTCCTGCCGTCCCTACTTCCAAGGTAACAAAGATATCCGGATTCTTTTTCTGAAAGAATGCAATTGCCTGACGAATTTCCCCATTGTCTTCCAGACTGTATACTTTCACCTCTTTGCTGGGCGTGGACGGTGTGTCTTTGGAGTAAGTATATTTAAAGAGTTTGTAGGTATCCGTCCCTTCCGCTCCGGCAACTAAAAACGATCCGTCTTCCAGCGCCGCCAGCGAAATAAACGAAAATTTCGGATTCCCCATGGAGGTTAGCGCACCATTGATTACCTGTTCTACCAGATTTCCGCCGATTGTATGGCTGTATAAACCACCGTTTGTACTAAAGAACACCGATTTATCATCTTTTCCTTTTGTAAATTTAAAGGCTTCTCCCATGCCGCCTGACATCTGCATTATTTCTGTTTCGTCTTTCCCTTTTAACAGTTGTTCATCAAGGGCTGCGTCCTTTTCCATTTGATCTCCGGTATCCAGATTATATAACTGTACTTCCGTATCGGTTACCACAATCAGGGTATTCCCCACCGCTTCAAAAGTAATTACATACCCCTTCTTATCCACACTGTTGAAACTCTTTGTTATTTCCCCGGTCTTTGGGTCTATCACATGGATATTATTCTCAAAGTCCAGTCCAACCAGACTGCCGTCATCTGTAAAAGAAAATTTAGAAACAGCATTTTCGTATGACATGTATGCGCCTGCGGTTGACTCTTCTGTTCCTGCATTTAGATTACTCGCTTGAGGTAATTCTAATTTCAGTTCAGCTGTTGTTCCATTCTTATCAGTTATCCAATAATCCGTGGATGCCTCCCCCGTATCGGCTGTCCTGCCCATAACGGTTAAAGCCACTTCACCGGATGAAGATACTGCGGAAGCTATTATCTGAGACTGATTTTTTTCCATTTCTTCCGGCAGGCTGCTCACCTTTGACCAGGTGCTTCCTGCATCCTTAGAATCCCAGATAACGGATTTATTTTCATCGTCTGCAGCCAGCATTCTAACTCTGCCATCTGTCAATGTATTCATATTAATAAGTTTGCTCATTCCCTGGGGAAGCTTCATCTCCTCTTCCAGGTACCTGCCCATTGCAGAAGTATTGGTACCTTTCGCGCCACCTCCGGAATTATCACTATTTCCAATTGTGCACCCGGCAAGAGTACTTATGGATAGCGCCGCCGCCAGTGACAGCCCCAGTACCTTTTTTATGATTTCTTTCATATTTCCTCCTGTTGATCTATTTACCCTTTTCATGATTTCCTGTTCATCATAGCATCTCTTTCTCTAAGTTATCTCTAAAATTTATAGATTTATGAAAAAAAATAACTTTCACAATTACTTCACAATTTATAGTCTGTCCAGGGGGGTTTTTATGCTATAATAAAAAAGAATAAAACGAGTAAAGCAGTAAAGGAGCTATCATGAGAATTTTAATTGTAGAAGATGATGTCAAATTATGCGAATCTCTTAAGGTTCAGCTGGAGCAGGAGAATATCAGCGTTGATCTCTGCCATAATGGAGAAGACGGGTTACATCTTATTCGTGATAAGGCCCATGATATTATCCTCTTGGATCGCATGATGCCGCTGATGGATGGTCTGGAGGTACTGCGTTTAATGCGTGGTGAACATATTTCCACACCGGTAATTCTGGTAACAGCCCTTGGTGAATTGGATGATAAAATTGAGGGATTAGATTGCGGAGCCGATGATTATATTGTAAAACCATTTGCCTTTGGTGAACTTATGGCGAGAATCCGCTGCATCGTGCGGCGGCCTCAAAAGTGGGAAAGCAGTGATTTATTGAATTTTGGAGATATTTCATACGATGCATCACTGAAAAAATTAGTAAAAACCGATTCTTCCTGCTCCCTTTCAAAACGGGAAGGGGATCTGCTGGAGTTATTTCTTCGCAATCCGGGTCAGACGCTTCCAAGACTTACCATTCTGACTAAGGTCTGGGGACCGGATGCAGATGTGGAGGAGGGAAACCTTGATAACTACATACATTTTTTAAGAAGGCGACTAAAGGGAGTTGGAAGCAGTCTGAAGCTGAAAACAGTCCGTGGCGTAGGTTATTGCCTGGAGGAAACCAATGTTTAAAAAATTACACCTGCAGCTGACATTTTTTTGTACTCTGGTAACAGGTTTAATTCTAGTGAGTATGACCACCCTTTGCCTTTATATAGTAGAAAGCGGAATGAATGACCGGAGTTATACCTCTTTTCTGGATAACCTGAATACCATGCTGGCTCATTTTGAAAGCCAGTCTACAATTTCACATCAGTGGATTCTCCAGATGGAAGCAAATTATCATATCAAACTAAATATTCTGGATAATGACACCCCACTTTTCTCTCAGCAGCTTAATAACGATGAAGAGATATCCGTTATTTTTGAAGAGGCAGCGGAAAAAGCCAGAACAGACTATGATTTTAATGACGCCGGAATCAGCCCTGCAAATATTCTTGCCCGCCATATAGAATTTAAGATGAAAGGCAGCAATGGTCAGAAATATTATGCCTCCGTAGCTTTGATTCCAAAAGATAATGGTTATCTGAATGTTACGGTTTTATATCCACTGGACAGCCTGGAACATGACATTATGGTACAAAGGACACTCTTTGGATTGCTGGACCTGCTTGCAGTGGGACTGCTCACCATTTTTAGCTGGCATTTTACCAAACGAATGATCCATCCGATCAAGGAAAGCAGGGAGCGCCAGGTGCAGTTTATTGCCGCAGCCTCCCATGAACTCCGTTCCCCTTTAACCGTAATATTAACCAGTTTATCCGCCATGAAAGTAGCGGATAAAAAGCAATCCGAACAATTTGCGGACTCTATTCAGTCGGAAGGACAGCGAATGTCCCGCCTGATCGATGACATGCTGACTCTTGCAAATGCCGATAACAGAACCTGGAGTATCCATCCCTCTGATATTGAACTGGATACGCTGCTCTTGCAAACCTACGAGAAATATGAACGAATTGCCCGGGATAAAGGTCTGACCCTTGATGTGGACCTACCGGAAGACATCCCGCCTACCTATCCCTGTGATGGTGAACGGGTTGCCCAGGTACTTTCCATACTCATTGACAATGCCATGAGTTATACACCAAAAGGCGGAAAAATAAAACTTGGACTAAAGACGGAATCCTCCCGCATTCAGCTCTACGTTGCCGACAACGGACCGGGTGTTCCGGATGAATCCAAAAAGTCTATATTCGACCGGTTCTACCGGGTTGATAAGGCTCACAAGGACAAGGCTCATTTTGGACTTGGACTGTGTATTGCAAAAGAAATTGTAAAGTTACACAAAGGGAAAATAGCGGTGGAAGATACACCGGGAGGCGGAGCAACCTTCATTGTGACTCTGCCGCAGACTTCGTAAAAAATTAGAATCATATCAGTTTTAATGCAGAAGAAGATAAGGAATGCGCATCATACCCTTATCTTCTTCTGTTCGTATTTATAGATCTCTGTTCGTTTATAGATCTATTTTCGTATTTATAAATCGTAGTATCTCTGGAATTCTGCTGGGTGGGGAACCTGGCTGATATCTTTGCTTTCTGCTCTTTTCCGTTTTATCCAGATTTCAATCAGACGCTCCGGAAATACCCCTGATTTTGTCAGGTATTCATGATCCTTTTCCAGTGCATCAAGTGCTTCGTCCAGATTTTTAGGCAATGACTGTATTTTTGCCTGCTGTTCCCAATCCAGGTCGTAAAGATTGAAATCATAGGGACCCCAGCCATTTTCCGATGGATCAATCTGGTTCTGTACACCATCCAGTCCGGCCATTAAAATAGCAGCATACGCATAATACGGATTCGCCGTAGCATCCGGGCAGCGAAGTTCAAAACGCTTTGTCTCCGGTGACTTTGCATATGCCGGTATACGCACTACCGCACTTCTGTTAGAAGTGGCATAACCGATTGTAACAGGCGCTTCATATCCCGGTACCAGGCGTTTAAAGGAGTTGGTAGATGGATTCGTCCAGGCACAGAGAGAAGCTGCATGTTTAAGCAACCCGCCTATAAAATAATGGGCTGTTTTACTGAGACCCGAATATCCTTCTTCATCATAGAATACCGGTGCGCCGTCCTTTTGCAGCAGCATATGCACATGCATTCCATTCCCGGCTTCCCGGTATACGGGCTTTGGCATAAAGGTTACCGTCTTTCCTTCTGAAACTGCCGCATTCTTAACCACATATTTTGTAATCATGGTTTTATCCGCCATATCCACCATTTCTCCCAGTTCCACTTCTATTTCCATCTGTCCGGAACCGCCAACCTCATGATGGTGATATTTCACTTTAACTCCCCAGTCTTCCAGAATCATGCACATTTTGCTTCGAAGGTTATAATTAATATCATTGGGAGCTGCAATATGGTAGCCACCCTTTCCCGGGACCTGATAACCATTGTTAAATCCGTCATCAATGCCGGTATTCCACTGCGCCTGCCTGGTATCCACCGCATAAAACGATTCCTCCGGAGATACGGCAAACCGCACATCATCAAAAATATGAAACTCAAATTCCGGACCGATAATCATCTTATCCGCTACCCCTGTCCGCCTCATATACTCTGCCGCACGAAGGCTGACATTGCGGGGATATTGATCAAATGGAGTATTGTCCTCTTTACCAATTACGCATACATCACCTGTCATCGATAATGTAGGAATCGAAACAAACGGATCTACTACTGCAGTTGCCGGATCCGGAATAAAAACCATATCACTTTTTTCTATGGGCGCATACCCATAATTAGACCCGTCAAAGCCAATCCCATATTCAAATATATTATCGTCAAATCTTTCTGCCGGAATCGTGATATGGCGCCATCTGCCATCCAAATCTGTCATTTTAAAATCAATCATCCTGATTCCATTTTCTGCACATAACTGCTTTACCTTTTCACTTTTACCCATACTGTCCTCCAATTTACTTTTATAGCAAACCCATATTTCAATTTTAGCATAGGATTTATGATAATTCTATAGGGAAATACACTTATTCCCCATTACAATCCCCCTCATTGGCCGGCATCACCGCAGTCGCGGCAAAGGCTGAACATATACTTAATTACCCTTCTATATAAGATGTCCGTAAGGTCATCCCTGTTCTTGATACTTTGCTCCACTTCCTCATAATTGCGTTCCACCAGTATTTCATTCATTGTTATCCCCAGAAGAATACTCAGCGCTAACAAGTTATCCACACTTGGCAGTGCCAGTCCACAAAACCACCGGTATATGGTCTGCGGACAGGCAAATCCCATATATTCCTGCAATTCCTTTACCGATATATTTTTTTCTTCGCATAAACATTTTATGTTCTCTCCTGTCTTCGGCATGTCTATAACCGGATATATTACCACTTTATCCCCTTTCTTTCATTTATGCTGAGACATATCTTTATTCCCGCGGGCAACGAGCCGGATGGATGCGCTTGCTGATCCATCCGGCGGCTGCCGGTAGGATCAAATACCCTTTAACCGCAGCGCTGCATATTTGATATTCCACTGCTTGCGGCGGTTTTTTGACTGTATGTTTCGATATCATTCATAATAGTGATCCAGCAGTCCCTCATTGGATATTAACGCATAATAAATTTGATAGCTCTCATCATTAACCGCTTTCACTCTGAAAAAAGGATAATATTTCTTCATATACTCATCATCCAGTATATGGTTGAAAATCTGGTTCCAGGATCTTTTACTCAATAAGAACTGCTCATTATTGCATATTAACATCCTGCACCGCTCCCTTACCTTCAGAGGTAAAAACTTTTTGTCATACTCTTCATTGCTGACTTTTTTCATAAATTGGATCAGCTTTATCACGCACTTCTCCAGCTGGGGTTCCAGGGTATCTCCTTCTTCATACTGCATAAGAGCATCAAAATCCGCAATATTATATACCTCTTTATCCTTCTCTTCCTCTTCCAGCATTTTCCCCATCTTAAGCATGATTTCATCATTGTCGTAAAACAAACTCTGAAAACTTTCCTGTTCTTCTTCATTTTCTTTTCGAAACTGTTCTGCAATCTTCTTCACATCACACTCTTCTTTAAAGCTTTTTTCCAGAACGGACATCATATCATCATAAGAGAGGTATGCGCTGACGTTTTCATTTACCGCTCCGGACATTAAGGCAAATACCTTTGACATCTGGTCTTTAATCGTCTCAATTTCTTCGCTGTCAGGCCTGTCCTGTATATGCTCCGTATAGTCATAAGTATTTTTCTCTTTTACATATAATTTTGACTTTACGACTCGCCGGATAATGCTTTCAGCGGTAAGTACTTTTCTCCACTTATGATTTTCTTTAACCAGCATACAGAACATTTCCAGGTCGAATCCCAGGGCAAAATATTTTTTCATTTCATGGATAAACCCTACCTGGTCCGGGGTGAACCCGCCGAATGCCTTCTGAAAATATGTTTTTATGGTATCTTCATCAAAATGTTCCCGGATAAAATCCCCCATCTTTTCATCTTTCTTTTCCATGCTAAGGGAAAGAAATGCTTCCAATCGCTCCTCGTCATCCAGGTTCATTTTTAAAACACGCTTATAAAGCTGGATCATACATGCCCTGTCTGTTAATTCTATGGGTATCTCCAGATATTGGTTTGCCCAGCGGATGGCACGCTTACACTGTCCCAGTGATATATCGCCATAGACAACAGCCGCTCCCGGCAGCCTTGCTTCTACCAGACAGCCCACAGCCAATAGATACAGGTGATATGGCTCTCCCTGTGTTTTTCCTCCCCATAGTTTTTTAATATCCGGAATCCGTTTATCTTCGTCCTCAATACACCCGCTGTCAGATAAAATTGACCAGAACACATCCTGATCCAGCTGATCCCGGAATCCTTCTCCGTAATACTTCAGCTCTTTGGGAAAATGGAAGGACTCGCCCCTCTTTTTACTCACCAGGTCACCACTGGTAAACCAGCCCGAATGACCATATTGATTCGTGATTTCCCGCGTTTTCACATAAAACGAAAAAACCTGTCCGTATTTCTTGGCAGTTACACGGTTTAAAAAAGGATAGTTCCGAATCAGAACCAGACTTTCTTTATATACTTTTTCCCATTCCTCTTTTGCAATTTTTTCCGGAACTACGTCCAGTGAAATATGAATCCCCATAGGTTACCTCCTCATTTATGCGTATAATTGTTTGCTATTTCATCATAGATGATTAGAATGAGGAAGTCATTGAATTACAAATTCAAAAATTAGGGAAAACTGTGATTTTTCATATTATATGTTGTGTTTTATAATGCATAATAATAACTTTTTCATCTTTAGTGATTTATTATTCTAGAATACTATAAAAATTGGAATATTGCAAATTGAAATAAAGTATTATTCTATTAAGAAATCATTGCAAAAAAGAAGGCAGCTGCTCCGGTTATACTTAACCGGAAACAGCTGCCTCCTTTTTTTGAATTATTCGGTTTAAAATGTCTAGCCGATATTACTATCATATTGCTTTACATTCCTAAACTTACATTTACTGATTACTTTACAATCATTACTTTACAATCTTAAGCTTAATTCTATCAGTTTTGTTATTATAAGTTTTGACTATAATTGTAACTGTACCTTTTTTCAGTGCCTTTACTTTTCCACTTGCACTGACCGTTGCAACTTTAGGGTTTTTGGAGGTGTAGGTTACTTTACCTGCGCTTCCCTTTGAAAGGGTCGTCTTCAGTTTCATGGTTTTCTTTACTTTTAACCTTTCTGGATTCCCTTTCAATGAAACACTTTTTGGTTTTTTCTTTACGGTTATGGTACATCTTGCACTTTTATTGTTTGGTGTTGTTACTGTTATGGTTGCGGTACCTGGCTTCTTAGCCGTAATCTTGCCTTTTTTATCAACTGTAACTATCTTTTTGTCACTGCTTTTCCATTTAAGGGTTCCTGCGCTGACACCGGATGGCTTCAGGTTCACAGTTAACTTAAATTTCTCTTTTTCTCCAAGCGTTTTTTTCTTCACATTTAGCTTAATTGAAGAAACGGTCTTTTTTGCTAAACCTTTTACTGCCTGATTCAGTTTGTTATAAAGTGCATCTACTGTTTTCTGGTCTGCATTTACATTTGCCATTACTGCATCAATCTGTGAGAACAGATCTTTTACGGCTTTCACTGTTTTATCTGTGTACTTGCTGAATGAAATTGCCTTTGCACTTTGATAAGCACTGTTTAATTTTGTCTTATCCGCACGTTTTACCAGCTGGCTTTCTGCAGCTTTTGCCTGTGCAAGTAAGTCTGTACCTTCTTTTTCAGATACATTAGATGTATCTGCCAGAACCGTTTCGATTCTTGACAGAACCTGCTTCATAGCGGCGAAACTGTTGGATGTATATGCAGCATCTTTTCCGTTATAAGTATTGTAGATGGTTCTCAGGCTATCAACTACATTCTTTTGTACTACTTTTACCAGTGATTTCTGTGCAGCTGTCATTCTGACAACGGCTGCGTCCAATTTCGCCTGTGTTAAGTCGACACTGTTGGCAATTAAGTTCTCTACTTCTTTGATTGCATTTTGTAAAGTTGTAAAGGAGTCTTTTGTGTAATTGCCCTGTACTACTTTCTTTGCTTCTGTCAATGCTTTTTGGGCTTCTACGATTTTAACAAGTCCGTTGACTGCATCATTCAGGTTCTTTGTTGCTGCATCTACCGCTTCCTGGTCCTTACGGTCAACCTTCTTGGCATTTTCCAGCGCTGCTGTCAGTCTTGCATAGCTGTTTGCCGTGTACTCAACCGGATTCTTAGCTTCCGCCTGTTCAATCAATTCATCCAGGGCACCGTATTTAATCAGATCTGCTGCTGCTTTCTCCAAAGCATCATAAGCTTCTTTCATCTCTGCAGCTGTTGTGTCCTGACTGTCTAATGCTTCTTTTGCTGCATCCAGTGCTTCTTTAAATACTTTCCAGGATTGTGCTGTGTAATCTGCTTCCTTTAAGTCCTTGTTTGCATCATACAGCTGCTGTAACTGGTCTTTCATATCTGTGCTATATTTCACACCGATATTATCTAAGATCAATGCATATGCAGATGTTGGATTGGAATCTGTTGGTTTTAAAATCGCTTTTTCATAGAAGTAAATCTGATAATCCTCAGCATCTCCCGTTGTAAAAGTTCCTTTAAATGTTGACTTTGTATTCTTATCTCCGGTAGTTGGGGTATGGATCAGTTTTACTTCTGTGGCATTTTCATGGTCTTTGAATGCCAGTTTTCCTTCTGCTCCCTGGCTAACCGGTTTCACATAGACTACATAATCACAGCCATCTTCTAATGTATAATCGAAGTTTAAATCATAAGAAGTGTTTGGCTGGAGTTTTAAACCGCTTTCATTTGTAACCACATATCTGCCCACTTCATTTTCGTTGAGTTTTAAGGAGTTTTCTCCATCTAATACCCAGGTCATTACTGGTCCGACTTTGTCTTCACCCGGTTTTACAATTTCATTATTGTCATTTGCATTGCTTCTGTCGGATGCGATATGAATTTTTCTGGATCCGCCGCCATATTCTAACGGTCCCCAGCCTTCATAGGTGTTTTCGAAGTCTTCATAGAGCACATAATCTGAATTGTTTACATCTTTTTCTGTTGTTGTATGCTGCCATACTTTTACGTCGTCAAAGTTAACCACTCCATCGCCTTTTTCTGCGGTCAGCTTAATCTGTGCCGTGGTTACCCCTTCCGGAACGGTAAACTCAACATCCATTCTCTGCCATCTGGTTCCTACATATTTGAAGGAAGAACGGTGTACACCGTCTTTTCCGGTAACGAAGTTTGTATAAGGCTTACCTCCTATGGTCACTTCAATAGAAGATTTACGTCCGTTCTGAGTTTCTGTCCAGACACCTACGGTGTAGTCCTGACCCGGCTTCAGACCTGTCATTTCCTGGGTGAGTGTTCCACCCTCGCTCTTAAACTGCGCATAGCGGTCCCAACGGTTTTCGCTCATTTCTTTTGAAATATCATAGTTTTCTTTACCCGGTACGATTTCAATGGATGCATCCCCGGATTTTTCCCATACGCCGCCTTCATCTGCAAATTTTTCTGCATTAAATGCAAAATCTTTTGCAGGACTTCCTTCGCCCCAGTCTCCTGCTGCTTCCAGTACCTGAGTGCTTGTAGAAGGATATAATACATATGGTGTATTTTTCTCGCTGTCGATGGTGATTGTGCCACCATTATTCGAGATTGTGCTAACTTTTACTTTTCCCTGCTGTGTGGTCTCATATAAATCAAAGGAAGCAACTTTCTTAAATTCATCTGTCAGTTCCCAGGTTGTAGGATTGCCTGTTGTATTCCAATGATACAGTTTTGCGCCTCCGTTAATATCTAACTTGTCGCCTGTTTTGATATCCCAGCTCCATGGAATCAGGGAAGTTGCCTCTCCTGCATGGCGTTCGCCTTCATCTGTTGTGGTTCCTGTGTCAGCCCAGGATGAGATTAATTTTCCGTCCTGACGTAATTCCACCATCTTTGTTTCTTTATTTCTTATGGAGGTAACATTTCCTTCAAACGTAATTTGGTCTGTTTCTGATTTTAATACACCAAAATGCTGCATGAATTTTGTTGGCAGTACTTCGTTGTAGAATACGGTTACACCCTGCTGTACATCGGTCTTCGAATCTCCCCAGGTAGTTACAACCGGGATTTTCTGTCCTTTGAATAAGGCATTTCCAACAAAGATATCCAAATCATTTTTAACCATTCTGTATAGAGTGCTCTTGTTTCCTTTATTTGGGTATCCAAGGTCGGTACCCCAATGGGTAAAGGTAACACCAGGCTCAATCGGTCCTGAGAACTCCGTACCTACTTTAACCCCAAGGTCATTGATATAATCTACTAATTTGTAAGCATTATAATCATTTCCTGTATATACATCAATATAGTAGAAATCCAGTCCTTTATCTCCTACTTTTGTTAAATCATAAAGGTCTTTGAACCGTTTCTGAAGCTGTCCTGTTACAACATCTTTCGTCTGGTCTACGTAGTATGCAGTATCGATCCAGTCCCAGCCTTTTGCAAGTCTGTCACTCTCATATCCGGCTGCTGTAGCTCCGCTTAAATTATTATAATATAATTCATTTGCATCCAGATGATATTCGGTAGCATTGAGATGTACACCGATGCTCATGTTATATTTATCGCCTTTGTCGATAAGGTACTTCATGTCTTCCACTCCACCCTGTCTTACCCCTACATTGGAATAGGAAGGAATGTCATCATCATGACCTTCTGCCTGGTAACCTTTATGCAATACCATCTGTCCGAAACCATCCATGTAATTATACAATACCTTACCTGTTTCTAAGGAATTGAGGAATGGATCATTTGCCTGACTTGCAAAGTTAAATGCAATATACATCATATTGTTTGCCATGTCTTTGGCGCCAAATGCTTCTTCCAGGATGTATTTCCGATGTGCTACTGCTGCGTCCTGCCAGTCAACATTCTCGTCTGCATTTGCATCTTCTGTAATCACAATTTTTGCCCAGGGCAATTCTTCTTTATCGGTGGTGTCGTTATAACGGTAAGTCCATTCTCCATTTCGGATCTGCGCTTTTTTCACCAGAGATTTTACGGATTTTTCCATTACCACTTTATTTCCGCCGGACATTACATTGTTTTCAATGGAAGCAGCCAGACCGTTTCCGCTGATCATAGCCATAGTGGTTCCTTCCGCACCGCTCTTTTCCATTTGTGACATATCATCCGCTAATTCTTCGGATACACCATGCCATTGTCCATTTGATTTTGTCCAGGCATAAGATGCGCCTTCCATCTTGTCATCTGCATAAGCCCAGGTGTTTTCTCCCAGTGAAAATGTTTTCACTTTAAAGCTGCCGTTTTCTGCAATATCTGTGATTTTGAATTCTACCACATGATTGTCTGCTACAGAAAGTGTAGCTTTGATCGTTACACCTTTATCCACAAAATCCATTACATACTCGTAAGTACTGTCATCTTTCTTTGTTCCGGTTACAGCCGGAGATACTTTTTCTCCGTTGAGAACTACGGTTCCCAGCTGATCTTCCTGACCTCTCATGGTCTTCTCATTCAGCTTATAGGAAAGGATACGAGGGAATGATTCATCAATTACAGCTGTCAGTCCGTCTTTTTGAATTTCAACTGTTTTCTCATTTGCAGAGAATAACGGAAGAGAAGCTTCCTCTATCATTTCAAAATTGTCAAATGTCAGTTCTTTACTTCCATACCAGGACTTTATTCCAAAGAGCCCGGGAGTATTTTTCATAGATTCCATGGTAACGGAACCCATATCTGTTACTAATTCATCTTTATCGGTAAATTTCAACTGTACGGTGTTCCCAATCAGGTCGATTGCTACCTTATAAGTCTCACCTGCTTTTAAGGAAAATGTCTTGCCAAATCCCTTGGTACTGTCATCTACATTTACACGCCAGTTTCCATTGATATCAACCTCTACCGACAATCCTCCGGTAAAGTCTGTGTCGCGGAAGACGAAACCATAACGTCCACCCTGCATATCATCTCCAACGCTTGGTGTGAAATCAAATGTGGTATGCACATCTTTCATCGGAATTGAATCTTTATTTAAGAATCTGGTGACACCCGGTACTTTTATGGTCAGAGTACCTGCTTCTGTATTATGTATTGCATTATTGCTGCCATCAAGAGATTTGCTGGACTCCCAGTTAGGAGTATATAAGTCCCCAAAGGTTTCTTCATATACGCTTAGTTCCTCTGCACCCATAGCATCGATTTTTACATTCATCTTCCCGGCATTTGGATTGTAGATACCAAATCCGCCCTGTGTTTTATCATAAGGAACTTCTTTTACAGTTCCAACCGTCTGGTTATTCACCTTTAAGGTCAGATTTCCTTTTACTATTTCCACTCTGAGAATATAATCTGCATTAGCTGCAATTGCTTTGCTGCTTCCAATCGTTGTGACCTCTGATCCATTATCCAAAACCCATTCGGAATCGGAGGTATTGTAAACTTTTACATTTCCGATCTGAATTCCGCTTGCCAGCTGGTCTGCCTGCATTTTCACCTGGAATACGCCATGTTCCGGCATTCTGATATCGCTGTTGACAGCCGCCGCTTTTCCTGCAACTTCACCTTCCAGATAGCCATTATTAATCTGAGGTGTTTCCAGGTCTTCCCAGTTAACCGCTGCAATTGTATCATAGTACTCTTCATAATAAACTTTATCCAGCGGAGCTGTTGAGATATCCTCGAACTTTTCCGTATAAAGCAGATCATCCACATAAATTTTACCGCTTCCTGCTATTCCGGGATATCCCATTCCAATAGAAATTCCTGTCGGAATATCAGCAGCCGATTTTTTTCCATTGATGCTGAGTGTTACTTTGTCTCCGGTAAATGAAACCGCCAGATCATTCCAGGACTTTAACTTTGGTGATTCTGCTTCGCCTGTTAATGGATACTTCTGATCGCCTAAGACAAACTCCCATTTATTTTCATTGTACTGCACAATTCCAGTGCCGATCTTAAGACCAAGGTCCGCATTTTCAGTCTTTACTTTTACCCCATAGGTACCCTGTGATAATTCTACGGCATCTGTTAATTCAGCCATGCCGCTGACATTTGTTAAACTCAGAACCTTATTGGATCCTTCCTTTACAATTGCAGGGGAGCCCTGGCTCCACTTTCCGGCGATACCATCCTGGAAATCATTTTCATATTTCACGATAGCTTCCGGCTCAATAATTTTATTTGTGTAGGTAACATCATCAATTAATACGGCAGTATTTCCCCAGGTACGGATACCGAACTGACCTGCCACACCATTTTTTAATACATCCAGTGCAAAGGTTCCTACCGGCTCTTTATTTAAATAAACAGTCATGGATCCTTCCTGGAAGTTAATAATTAAATCATTCCAGGTTCCGTTAACCGGTTTTTGCATTTCAATGGTAGGATAACCTGACTGATTTTCTACAACCCATTGTCCTCCATCCCAGTTTAACTCACGGAACTTATTATCCTTAGCACCAAAACGGAATCCAAACTGCTTCGGTGTGCTGTTAGCTGGTGCAACTGCTTTGTAACGAAGAGATAAGGTTCCCTCTTTGATATCCGGTGAATCCAGATCTACCACTCTTCCTTTGCCAGCTGCAATCTTCAATACCCTGTTTCCAGTATCTGTTGTTTCGATTGTTGCAGCACTATTACTCCAGTTTGGGGTATATTCCGAATCTTCATAATCCTGAACATATTCCACAACGTTGGATGGCTTGTCCTTTGTTCCAACACCTTCTACTTTGAAATCGCTGATAGATATTGTTGCAGGTGCACTAAACCATTTAAAAATTCCTATCTGTCCTCTTTGATTTATAAGTTCCTCTGTCAATACGTTGGGAACAGATTCATTAAAGATAACAGTATCATCCAAAGCAATAATCACTTTATCTCCATAGAAACCTATTCGAAGTCTATATTCCGTATTTTGCTCTAAAACAGGTCCTGAAAATGTTTTCCATGTCCCGCCTTCATTCTGACTTTGAATACCCCAGCTTCCTTTTATATCATATCTTACGGAAATACCGTTGGAATCATCATTAGCCTTAATTAAAAAGCCAATTCTTTCTCCCTCAGACTGATATTTAAAAACGGTGGAAATAACACCGGAGGTAAGATATGGTGTATTATCCCAGGTCGCTGCAAATTCATTGCCTGTAAGAGATTCAATTTTCATAGTCAACCCGTTATCTACGGTCGCTGTTCCTTTACCGGATTTATAAGTGAATGGTTCCGGCTGATTGGACTGATAGTTATTGCCGTATGAGACTTTTTCCTGTCCTGCCGGTATAGCTGCATACATCTCATTTAAAAGACTGGCAAATGCTTCATCCGCACTTGCTTCCCCTTCTGCCGCATTTGCAGCATTCTTCTCCTGCAATTCACTCTCTGTCTCAACTGCCTCGGTTGCATCCCCTTCCGATGGGATGCCTTCTGTTTCGCTTGTTGATTCAGGCTCCTCTATATCCGTTGTCTCACTTTGCACCTCTGTTTCCTTTACAACCTCTGTTTCTATGGGTGTCTCCATTACCTCAGATCCATTCTCCTGCAGTTCTGCCGCATGCACAACCACAGATGAGAAAATACCTTCGGCACTGGAGAATACCAGACATAGAGATAATGTAAAGCTGATTATTCTCGCCGCCAGATGCCTCTTGTTCCTCATAACTTTTTTCCTCCTGATACTTATTATTACAGAAACCTTTTCCTGTTACCCACAGGATAAATTATATACTAATTTTTAGCAATATCTTCTATGCAAATAAGCAATATTCCACAAAAAGAGACCTCGATTACACAAGTGCACCTTAAATTTAACCACCGCTTTCTATTGAAAATTCATTGTTTTATATCTTTTGTATATTACGTTTTCTTTCTACTGTATTGTCAAGTTAAAATACATATAAAATTTAGTTTTTATCCCGGCAGGCTGTCTTTCACACATAAAGTCCCATACCCCAACGTTGGATTTGGGTAGACCCGCTCTACATTTAAAGGCCTCGCTCCCCGGATCAGATAAGCTTTCACTTTTTCACCATATAAATAAGGATCATTACCCATTACCATTCCCCACTGCATTAACATTGCCGCCGCCCCTGTCACAAAAGGAGTTGCAAAAGATGTTCCGGAAACAGTGGCATACCCCCCTCCCGGTGTCGCTGTTGTGATATCTACTCCGGGCGCTGACAAATCCGGTTTAATCTGGCTGTTATCCCTGTTATATCCTCTTCCTGAGAAAGGTGCATAGGTTAAAAGCCTGGAATCATAGGCGCCTACTGCAATAACTTTCCTTGCAGTGGAAGGGATAGTCAGCGTTGTCTCTACCGTAGGCTGATAAAATCTCGTACCAATTCCCAACGCCGCTGATGCCGGAAGCCAGACATCATATCTGCCTTCTACAATTCGTTTCGGTGTAAAGACCAGCCTCCAGATTCCGCTGTCAATATAAGTATCCCTGGGAATGAAATCAATATAAATCTCCTGGGAGACACTGCTGGGGCTGGGTTCTCCATAGTAAATCAGCAGCTGTGTCCCACCTGCAATATACCGCTGCGGTCCCAGCACCTCCTGCAATGGTCCGATCACCTGCCCTGACGGATGTACAATGCTGATGTCAAATTCATCCACATAAGACTTCCAGATCTGCAGATTTATACTCAGTTCATTATTTACAATCCCAAATTGTATTTCCACAGGCTCATTGTTCCGCAGGATTCCGGAAGTATGCCCCCCGGTACTCCCCTCATTTCCAGTTCCCACTGATATTGTAGATTTCCACAGATTCGAAATATCATCGATATATGTCTCCAGAAGCCCGCTTCCATCATGTGATCCATACACAGTTCCAAAGCTGAGATTAATTGCCACGGGCTTCTGGTATTCGATCGCCTTCCTTATTACATAATCCAGTGCCTGCATCAGCTCCGTTGTCCTGGGAAATGAATTCGGGCGTGCCAGGCCCAGTTTTACAACAATAATATCACTTTCATAAGCAACCCCTCTGTATCTCCCATTAGATGCCCTGCCATTACCTGCCGCTATACCAAGTACCTGGGTACCGTGACCGCTTAAGTCCCTGGATGGCACAACCTGGACAGCCTGAACTTCTCCTTCTGTCTCAGGGTTTAAGGCGGCATTGATCTGTGCCTGGTCAAATTCTGTTCCGATTTTAAATCCGGCGGGAGGGTTTCCCGGCAGTGTCTGATCCCAGATATTTAATATGCGGGTACTTCCATTGGGATTTCGAAAATCAGGATGGGTATAATCCACCCCCGAATCTATGACTGCAACAATAATTCCCTCACCGTTCAAATTAAATGCCGGCGTCTGCAGCACATTCATACAAGAAGCCGCCCTCCCCTGATTGACGGAAAAAAATAAACGCTTTGGCTTTTCAATAAATTCAACTTCCGGCTGTGCAGCCAGAAAATCAATTTTTGATTCCGGTAATGTTATAATTGCATATTCATTGATTAATTCCACAACCTGAATGTCTTCGCTCTCAAGTCTTGAAATGTCTCCTGAGTACTTTACGATAATTTCCCATTTTTGGTCTACAGGATCATATCCCACATCCAGCGTCAGGGATTTTTCCCGCTCTTCCGGCGTAGCATCCAGTGCCAGATTCAGAAGATTTTCTATTTTTTGATCATTTGCCATAACCTGTTCTCACCCTTAATCTGCAATTAAGGACGGAAGATTAAACAATCTTCCGTCCTTAACAATTATTATTACACTATATGATTTTACTTTGCCTGATATTCTATAATTTCATCCGGACTGCTAACTGGCCAGGGTGCATCTTTCCCAAAGTCTGGTGTTACATTTCTTGCCTGAATTGCTTCTACATTAAAGACAATTTCTATCTTTGCTGAATTAAATGCATTCGTCCATGAAGTTGGGATCTGCATGGTATAGATATTATCTGCGCTTCCCTGATCTTTTAACAGGGGAATCTTATTATTTCCGGTTACAATCTCTTTATAATAGATATAATCACCTTTCAGTACCCAGTTTTCACTTAAAACTGCTCCAAATTCAGAAGATCCATCTGCATTAAACAGCGGGTAATCCACATCATTTACGGTTACTTTCGGTGCTGCTATTCGAATATAGGAATCCTGACTGTCTGCCGCTAAATTAATTGTAGGGTCTTTCCTAATAGGATCACCCGGCAATAATGACTGATAGTTTTCTTCTATATAATTAGGCTCTTTGATCTCTACGCTGACAAAACCAACTGCCAGTTTATTATTCACTGTATCTTTATCTGTGAACCAGGCTAATGTAGCTCCCACGGTCACAAGACCAATAAGTGCAGCTGTCGTAACCAACAGCGCTATTTTTTTCTTAACCATTACTCTTCCTCCTCTACTCCTATGGCAGAATCCATCAAACGGATTAACTCTAATGTACTACGAAATGGCTGTATTCTTTTTTCTTCCACCCAGTTTACCGTTCCCTGCCATGTTTGATTTTTTCTGCTTTTCACTGTAACAATAAACGTCTTTTCTTCGTTTTTATTTGAACCATCCATACGATCTGAATCCATTCCTTTCCTCTGCCAGAGCATTTCAACAGGCTGTTATTAACCAAGCTGTTTTCTACGCTAATATATTTCTGTAGTATGAACCTTTATATACTACAAGCGTGTTTTTAAACTGCCTGTATCTGGCTGGTTGCTCCGATTCACAGGAAACGTCAGTGCAAAATTGGTGGCGTAGTGGGGTTACGTTCTTAATTTGCACGGCCGCTGCCTGTTTCATGGAACTGCCGGACCAGGCTATGAATTTTCAAACACGCTCTGGTAAACTTTATTGATTATTATTGTTCTGATGCTGGTGTTTCTGGTGTTTCTGTTTTATTTGTTTCTGCCTGGATATCATTTCCGTCTGAATCATGCCATCCCATAATTACGCCGCGTTCTGAATATGGTGTAAAGCTATCAGCCTGAATTGCTTCGGCAAATACGTTAATCTTAAATGTCAGACCAGATACTTCATTGCCCCAGTTCTCCGGTATTTTAACACTCTGGAACAGATAATCTGATGCGCCCGCTGTCATCGGTGCCTGATAATAATAGTATCCGTCTGTTGATAAGAACCATTTCTCTGTATCAATATCGATTAATGGTAAAATATCTTTAATTTGATCTTCATTCAAACCTACAAATTCAATTTTCGCACGAACATATGCATCTAAAGAACCGTCTGCTACTGTGATTTTAGGGTCTTTTACAATACTCTGGTTTGGCTTCACATCTGTAATTGTATCATCCGGATTTTTACTAAACTCCGGCTCTTCTAAATCGATGTCAACTTTCCCCATTGTTACAACGTTTGTCTTACTGTCTTTATCTGTGAAATATGCTAAAGTCGCGCCTACTCCGATTACTGCTACTAATGCTACTGCTGCTACCATTGTTAATATTTTTTTCTTTTTCATAATTATATTTACCTATCCTCTCAGTTTATATTTGGTGTACTGTAATTATTGTACTTCATTTATGGTACTTAATTTTGAATGCTTTGTTTATAATACTTTATTTGTGGTACACTATTCAGGGTTTTAAATCTTAATTAACGGAAATACTGATTAATCTGTAACAGGATTTGTCTCAGGAGTTAATGCCACATTTAATTGTTTAGCTGCTTCTGTAAGTGCAGTTGCTTCATCTATACCATCTGCCTGAATTGCAGCTGCCACAACTTTTACTGTACCTGCAGTACCTTCGATCTTACCTTCTGCTTTTTCATTATATTGAACGCTTGTAAATACTGGCGGAAGTAATTGATCTGCGTTCTTTTTTTCTACTTTTGTATTATATTTGTAGATTCCATTTAAATTTTTAGAAGAATCTGTCTTAACCCAGTTAGTATTATCCCAACCCTCAATTATAAAGTTGTTACTTACTAATTCGTCTGCTCCGCTAACCTGTACAAATACCCAGCAATCAGCTGAATCAGCCTTAACCGTAACTACCGGTCTCTTAGCAACTTTCTGTCCAGGATACATATTTTTACCATCAACTCCATCATTCCAATCTGTTTCTTTTGTAAAATCTGGATCTGTATTACCAGTTTTTTCATCTAAATCAATATTAACTTTACCAACCGTAAATGTATTTTGTGCCACATCTGTTGTGCTTGTTAAGTACGCTAAAGTTGCTCCAACCATTACCACACCTGTCAAACAAACTGCTGCTACCATTGTAATCAAACTTTTTTTCTTCATCCTATTATCTCCTATTCCTTTTCTTATTTATTTGCTCTTTATGTTTTCCTATCTTATGTATCCAGTATATAACAGTCCAGTCACACACTGGTCATACAGAGATAATAAAATGATATTCTTTTATTCTTTTTTTATTTCTTTTTTCGTGTCTTTTTTCTCTTCTTTACTAAATATTTCAGGCAAAAAAACAAGTAAAATCAGTACAATAAATATACCGCAAATCCCTGCAATTCCAAGGGGAGTTTTGGCATAAATACTGATGTATCCCAGCAGCGGAATATGAAATCCAACCTTACCAATCACACTGGATGCTGCTACCGGTTCCGCATCTTCTACTTCATTTGCATCACCCTTTGTTGTGATTAACTGTTTCTCCTGATCCACATCTTTTATTCTATGTGTTACCACCGTATCGCTTCCCATATGAAAGCTAATTACATCGCCCACTTTTAATTCATCAAACGGAGCTTCCTTTACATAAGCAATGGAACCCACACCTATGTTGGGTTCCATACTTCCGCTTAAAACTGCCATCGTTTGATATCCAAAAAAGTGTGGTAAAATTAAGGCTGCTGCAATAAATGCTAATATAATTAATAATAAAGAACTTAATATCCCACATACTTTTTTTAACATCTTTTCTCCTCCAAGCTTCTCTTGTTTCGTGTCATAAATATTTCTTTTCTACCATAAATATCCTCTATTGTGCACTATAAATCTTCCATATTTTATTTGCTGATTTCACATTAAAATCTCCGTTTTCGTCTAATGCAGATATCACTTCTCCTGCAGTATTAACGGCTTCTGCCTGCACCGCTTCCTGATATAGTGTCATATCAAATGGTTCAAACTTATCCTTATCCTTTATTTCATATTTACTGAATAATGACCCTGTACTTTCTCCTGGTTGAACAACCGCATTATAATAATAAAATCCATCTTTTTCATTATAAATCCACAAATTATTCTGGTTTCCACCGGAAATGCCAACATTACTTTCTGCACTTTGCGGAGATATGGTCATTCTCATACGGATAATACAGGCGTTTTTTCCTGTATTTCTTACAGACGGCTCCTTTATACCTTCTGAAGCAACAATATTTTCTTCTATATCTGTTGTCACATTTCCTACGGTAAAAGTATTTTCTTTTACCGTAGAAACATCTGAATATAACGCAATTGTCATACCAGTAATACCTATTGCAGCCACACATACCAGCACCAGAGTGGCCATCAATGCTTTTTTATTTTTTATAAATCCATTCATTTTATCCACTCCTTAATTTTCTTTATTTCCTGTCTGCTTTACACGATCCGGCGTAATTACAATGTTCCCATTCTCATCCATGGTAAATTTGTTAATTACAACATCTGTATGGGAATAATTATCAGGGTTAGTGCGAATATTTTTAAATGCTACCGTCTGCTCAGATGCATCTTTTGTTAACTCTGCTTCTTTTACATTGCCGTCTTCGCATTCATATCTGATGGTTTCTAACTCTGTAACTTCATAAGTTCCCAGAGGTAAAAGTTCAAAAGTTTTTTCCTGAGTCATTGGATTACCACTTTCAAAACGCATGGTATATTCAAACATTTTTCCGGTTTCCACATGACGAATCTGGAAAGTAAAAATCGGATCACCATTTTCATAATTTGCAGTATCAATTGTCTTTTTAATCGTTAAATTTCCTAATAGCAAAGTATTTGTAACGATGACCTCTGCATTCTTTTTAAATAATAATTTACCGGAAGCTTTTCCATCTGTACTTAAAATATCCGCATTTTTTACTTCGTAAGTTTCTTTATCGTATTTGGTAAAGTTCTTATTTAATTCATCCAGATTAGATTCCTTTACTTCAAAACTTGTTCCTGACGGAATCTTAGGAATTCTAATTTGATCACCTGCTTTTACATATATCTTTCCTTTTACTGCGTGCTCGCGATTTTCATCTTCTTTTGCATCATTACGAATGAACTCGCCTTCAAATAAATGACCGCCAACCGTGACTGTTAATTCATAATTATCATCCGAGGAACCAGAAGTTAATACCTTTTCAATTACCAGATCCTGCAAATTATCTCCGGTACAGAAATTTTGAAAGTTAACAGTGAGATCTGTACCGACTACAAGCGCCTGGCTTCTGATGATAAAACTAACTCCGTCCTCACCCTCAATAATTGAACCATTTGCTGTTGTTAATTGTACATCATTTACTATAAATTCATCATACTGGTTCTGAACAACATCTGTCTCTTCAACAAAATACTTTTTCCCCATATCGAATTGTGTAAATTGGGCTGTCTGACCATGTTTTAAAGAAAAACTTCCATCTTTTTCTGTCAGCATTTCTTTTGTCTTGCTGCCATCGATAAGTGTATATGCTCCATTCTTTACTAAACTATATTTTGTAGAATCATTATTACGGATTACTTCTCCATTCTCGTCTTCTACATAAAGTTTAAAATTAAAGTTTACATCACTGAAAGACCCTTCATTTATATTTCCAATTTCTTTTGTAATATTAACACTTCCCTTAGGAACTGTCGGAATATTAAATTTCAGTTTGCAGTTAGATGCCCCGGCACCACGCTCCATGTAGAATACTTTAATTTCATGAGCCGTATAGTTTTTAAAATAGTTCTTTCCTTCGGCAAATTTAGACATATCTGCATTTGCTGCTTTGAATAAACTCTTTATATTTGTAGGAGTAACCCCCTGAACATTTACATCTCCTGTTTGGAAATCAATGCTTCCGCTGCGGGCGTCATGACATCCGCCAATATCCAATACCAGAACTCCGTCAATGAAAACCCACATATCGTCATCACCGTTAAATTCAAAAACCATAGGGCTTCCGTCAACGATGCCGTCTTTCGGCTGTGCAAAGGATGCACTCATACTCATCCCAAAATGGTATGTTGTACCCTGGGTAAGATATAACTCTTCGCCATATCTGGCATCATTTTGGCTTAATGCATTTCCCTGTTCGTCATAATAATTTTTGTTTGTACTAAGTTTTCCATTCTCTATCTTATTGTACGGCATAAAATTACCACGCTGGAAATATAGTTCCTTAGCATTATTTGGTGTTCCAATCTGCTTATAAACAGTAAAATCTCCTGTAGAATTTAAATAAGCGTAGTTATCAAAACTACTGTAGTAAAAATACTTACTGTCATCGTATACACTTTGCAAAAACAAGTGGTTTGCATTTGCCTGAGTGGTATAGCTTCCTTGTGGATTGAACCATTCCTGCAATGTAGAGCCTCTGAGATCCGCATTGCTGCCTGGCTTTTTAATTGCCTGCCCAAACGAATTACTAAACACCGGATAACCATCTTTATCTAATTTGTTCTGTACCATGCCCTGTTTCACACCGCGTCCCGAATTAGTACCGTTCCATTCCCCACCAGTAAACTGGTAAACATCGTTAGGATAGTTAAACATATTCAGTTCAATACCTTTACCTGCACTATCAACTGTATCAACAGTTTCCAGATTATCAATGTATTCGAAATATAATTCATCTCCAGCCTGCACATTATAGGTATTGCCGTTTTCACTCAGCTTCACTTGGAAGCCATTGTTATTTTCATTTTTCCAAAGCATGACATTATTGATTTCTTTCGGTGCATTCCAAGTTTTGGATGTCATATATGCTCGTGCAAAGGATTTATTTTCCAGTGCTTTTTCATTTTCGTCGTCTTTGCTTTGAATCCATTCACTTATCTGACTGGGGGATGCCTGCGGCCATGATCCCGAAGTCAACTTATCCAAACTAATGGCTTTCTTCATTAAATCATTTCCACTTTTATCAACAATGTGGATATTTAAGCTCTGAGTTGTATTCGATTGACTCGTTCCGCTCTTATTTGTCCAAACCAGTGTAAAAATGGAAAAACTATTAACTTGAAAATTAGTAGTAACCACTTCTTCTTTTTTATTTACATCTACGGATGCATGCTTCACTTCTTCAACAACGACATCCTTATCTCCACTTTCATTAAAATGGTATAATGCAACATTCTGTTCTGTATCGTTTTCTGCTTTGTCATCCGTTGTCTTTGCTGCATTTTCCGGCTTTACTCCCTGCTTAAAATCCATAGTCACTGCTACTTCTCCAGAAGGTTCCACCTCAACACCATCTTTTACAAAACTAATATCATATGCCAGAAATCCTGTAATTGTATCATCCTCTTCTTTAACATTGGCGTTTAACAGGTTCTCTACTCTGTCTAATTCCTCTTTTTCCACAACCGGCATAACTTTCAGTTCAACTCCTCTTGGAAGAATCCCTGCTTCGCTTAAAACTGCCTTCACCGTTACCTGGTCATCATCGTATGTATATTCAGTTGTTGTATCCGCTCCATTCCATGCGATTGCGAACTGGCTTACATGATCTGATTCAAAAGCAACCGCGCCAACCGCTAAATCTGTATCGCAATTTAAAACAGTCGTTTTATCTTTCAGGTCTGTTATATTTGTCTTTCCGGCTTCATTTTCATCTGCTGTGAACTGTAATACCTGTGCCTGAATTGCTTTTATATTCATTCCTTCGGTTTTGAAGATTTCAGGAAGGACTGCATTTTTAAAATTGATGGAAACTTTCATTTCATCATTTACCTGATAGATCACACCATCTTTTTCAAAATGAATTTCATAAGCGTTAAATCCATCAATTGGTGCCGCATCTTTTTCTGCTTTTTCATTTATCAGGGTATCAATCTTGTCAAATGATGCTTTTTCCGCTTTATCTGTTTCCGGGCTGTTATCTGAAATTGTTTTATTTAAGATAGGTTTAACCACTAACGCTGCGTCTGCCGGAATGGTATCCACATTCTTTAATGATACTTCAACTGTCATCTCTTCATTTTCAAATAGATATTGTGACTGCATTTCTTCCGAATTGCTTTCTGTCTCTGTCAAAGCCGTTTCGCTTGTCTCTGATGTCATTTCGGTCTGCATTTCTTCCTGACTTTCGCTCTGTACTTCGCTGACAGCCTCTGTCTCAGGAATATTTTCTGTAGCTGGCTCCGTATTTGTTTCTGTTTCCGGTAATGCAGCAGCTTCTGTTTGTACCTCAGTCATTACAACTGGTTCTGTCTGTGCATCAGCCGTTTCACTTTCCACTGGAGCTGCTGCCTCAGCCTGGCTGGCTTCATTGAGCATTTCAGCCTCTGCTGCCGTCCCCGGGATTTCTGTGTTATCCGATTTATCCGCCGCCAATACTACTCCATTGGAACCTAAAGCAGACACGATCATGGCCATACATAAAAGGATTGCGGTTAATCTTTTTTTCATTCTTATTTTCATGTGGATCCTCCTCTGATATACTATCTATTCTCTTTCAGATATCAACTTATCCCGTTAATTCTTCGTTTTATAGATTTACTATACCAAAAGCAAGTCACAGACTGGTCACAGCAAACAAATTAATCAAAAAAATATGGCGATATCATTAATCTGATATCACCACATGGTCTGTTACTATTTGTATCATCTGAATGGCACCTTCAAAGCTGTCCAACTTTTGTCCCTGCAGGTTATGTACCTCACCCTGCCAGGTAGAATGCCTTCTGCTGGTTACGATAACGTCAAAGGTTGCCATCGTGCCTTTTTGCTTTAAAATTTCCTCAATATCCTTTTCACTGTTGGGATTCATAGAAAAAAAAGAACGTGAATGCTCTTTTAGAAAACTCCTTTTTTCCTGAAATGCCTGAGGATAACCCGCTGCGTCAAAAATCTTATCCACCTCAATTAAGAGACTGGAGAGATCCTGAAACTTTATTTCATCCTTTGACAACCTGGTGTAAGCCCTTCCCTGAAAATAAATATCTTTCTTTTCGTCTATGCAGATTCTAAGAGCATTCATCAAGTAATAAGACTGTATCTTTTCCACAAATGCTCCTCCTATTCGTTACTTATATCCCCAAAATTGATTTCTTCCAGACTGCTTCTTATGCTAAACTTCTTCCACTTTCCTGAATTATAAAAATTGTCTTCAATTCTTTTTAATACCATCTTCCCAGATTCATATGTACATGTTGGCAGCAGCACCACATATTGTGACCCGCTGTATCTGGCTGCTACATCTCCTGCCCGAAGACATCCAAAAGCATCTTTTACATGGTCCATAGCCCGTTTCAACATGGAAAGATAAGTCTCCGTCCCTTTTTCAATATACTGAGGCGGGTTAATTGTGATCAACGCCACATGAACCGCCATTCCAAACCGCTGTGCCTGCCTCGCCTGCAGCCTGTATATTTCGCGGAATATCCCGTACTTGCAGAGAAATACCCCCTGGGGTTTAGCCGCTTCACACAGATCCGCCTGTATTCTCTTAATATCCAGTTCCTGACTGTTCATTTCATTTAACAGCGATTGATAGATTTCTTCCAGCTGACTGGAGGGTTTTACACCCAGATTTTCATACAAATGTTCAACAGCCCTGGTATAGTACTCCTGGGCAATCTTCTCTTTGTGCTGGCCAATAAAAGACTTTATCAGCAGATAGTACAGATATTCATCCAGTGAATCCATAGAAATTGCTTTGCTGCAGACATTTTCCATCTCTTCATAACTGCCGGCTTCTTCATATAATTCCGCAAGGCTTTTTGCTGCCGATAAAAACATTGAATGATAATATGCCGACAGTGAAATCACCCAGTGCTCCGATGAGATCTTCGGCAGATACATGCCGGTGTACAGATCAACCGCACGCCTGTACTGAATCATTTGTGCTTCTGCATCGTCTTTTATGCTTTTCGCATTTTTACAGCACAATTCAAATTCTTCACAATCAACCTTAACCGTCACATCCGGATTCCAGTAGTAGGATCCCCGTCCCGTCAGAATATAATCAGAACTGCCCAGAACCTTTTTCATAATATTCCTGAGACGGTACATCAGATTTTTTAATGCCCCCACCTGATTATCGGTCTCATCTTCATTCCAAAGCAGATCCCCGAGTTCCTGAACCTGGATCATTCTGTTTCTGTTATTTAAAAAATAAGTTAAAAGCCTTGTTACCATAACAGAACGAATATTATCATCATTCAGAATATTCTTTCCATCGGTCACCTGAAAATCGCCAAACATCTTCACATGTAATTTGTTCAATTTATTCTCCATATTAGCCATAAGACATTATTCCTGTCATTGTGATTATTTTATGCCAATGCCCCATATCATCAGAACAATGATATGGGGTATCTGCAAGTTATCTATGCCTATCATAGCACTAATATTCTCATCATGCAATCTTCACGGCCCAATATATTTACATCTTTCATAAATCTTAATAATTTGCTTCCATTATCTGCGCCTTCTGGAAACTACTGTCTTTATTCCAAATGCTGCCGCTGCTGCAAGCAGGATTCCAAGTATAACATATACAACCGTATAATCATTTTTTACCTCAGGAGCCTTTGCAAGAGGTACATCTTCGTCTTCTATGCTAACCGTTTCCTGTTCCGAATCAGTCTCAGGAGAATCTGCCAGCGGAACCTGTTCATCCGGAATATTTACCGTATTCTCATCTGCTCCCGGCTGAGTATTGTTATCAGGAGCTGCCTGCTGATTGTTGTCGGCATTATTCGGCGTGTTGTTGGCATTGTTATCCGCAGTATTATTTGGTGTGGTATTATTTGGCGTGGTATTTGCCGGTGTATTGGCTGGTGTCGTTGCCGGCGTATTATTTGCAGCCGGGGTTGACGGTGTAGTCGGTGTATTATTATCCGGCGTGTTATTCGGTGCTTCTGTAGCCGGCGGGTTTGTCTGCGGCTCCGTCTGCTGTACGTCGGATTGGTTTGCGGTATAGATAAACTGAATCTCAGAACTTGAGTCTGACAATACAACCGATTTCGACTTCTGGTCTACGGTGTAGCCGCTGATCAGCAATGCAGACTCTGTAATTTTATTTCCGCTCTCGCCCATTGTAACTTTAGTTGTGACAAGCTGATTTCCATTTGTATCTACATATTTTACTGCATACTCTAATCCATTTACTACAGGAACATATTTGGCAACATATATTTTTTTCCCGGTTACCTCAGTTCCGGCTTCCTGGGGTTCCTCACTCCATTCCTTAAAGATATATCCGCTTTCCGGTATCGCATAAGGACTATTGGGAAATCCCTCACCATACGGGATATTATAAACCACTTTCTTACCGTCACCCTCGCTTAAAGTTCCATGGGAACCTCCGCGAAACACGATCTCATAACTTTTTGCCGCTTCTGCAGAAAGTACAGGTACTGCCAAAAAAATCATCAAGAAGCATATCATCAGCATACTTATTTTTTTCATTTATGACTCCTCTCCCTTCTGTTTTCTTTTACGACCTGCTGCTATAAATATGACTACGCATACGCAGGCACCCATCATACCGGCAAGAAGCAAAATCGGCGAATTATCACCTGTTTTTACTTTACTTGTTGTCTGATTCGTACCGCTGCCGCCATTAGTATTTCCATTGTTATTATTGTTATTGTTGTTAGAATTGTTATTATTTGTGTTTCCCTGATTTTTATTTGTGTCCGGCTCCGTCTGGTCTGCATCATCATCATGTGCCACACGGAACGTAAACTGGATTATACCTTCTGTTTCCTGATAGCTGTTATCCATAGAGTCGCCGTCTACATAGACTTCCATATCAATGTCAGTGGATTCCCCTTTTCCCAGGCTTTCCAGCAGGAAATTTTCTCCCATATAGCCTTCTCCAAAGCTTTCCAGTCCACCGATCTTTCCTTTATAAAACTGTTCCCCGTCTCTTTTCAGGGTAATTTCAAATACTGCACCGCCTGCGCCCATTTCACGAAGAACCTGGGCACTCATGTAGAATTTCATCTGCTCATAGTCATCATTCGTCAATGTAATCTTCTGGGTTCTTGTTTCCCCAGGCATCATATTTTTAAAATTATCAAAAAGATCATTGCTTCCGTTTAAAAAAATAAATTCCTTGGCATCACCATCAAAGGTAACATTGGTATCACTGTCAGCAAATACCACCATATTCATTTGTAAAAGCAAGGTCAATATTATGCAAAAACTAATTATTTTCTTCTTCATATTTATTCTTCCTCAACTTCCTGAAGAACTCCGTTAGCATCGATTTTGACTTCCAGTCCCCATTCCGAAAGCATGGCATCTTCTGCGCCGATTACCTGGATCGCATCTGCTTCTACATCAAAAGCGATGGAAAGTCCTGTATATAGATTTTGTTCTTTACTCGGGATGTTCCCAATTTGTATAAAATCCATTATTTTTGAGGTAGACTCCTTTGCATTCAGGGGCTTGCGGTAGTAAAAATACATTTCTTCACCATTTTCGTCATCATCCTGGATAATCCAGTCTGACTTCTGATCGGTTAAAATGGAGATATAATTTGCGTCGGCTTCCGGATTTTTCTCACCATTGCGGTCCTCCCAGCTCTTATGCAGTGTCACTCTTAAATACAATGGATTGTCTTTTATATTATTTACATAAATCGCTTCCGGTATTTTATCGCCCGGCATTCCGGTAATGCTCTTAATATCGCCCTCTTTTATTTCTTTTCCGCCCTTTGCCGTTTCTTCCATAAGCTGAATTCCTATATTTCCGGCACTGATTTTATTTTTAGAAGTTGTTTCCGCCTGAAAGGATGCCACCGTCCCGCTTATCAAAGTCGCCGCTAAAAGCACTGCTGCCGCGCCTATTATTATGAAATTTTTCTTTTTCATAGCTTTTTTCCTTCCTCGTATCGATCAGGACTGCCGTGCATAAAACTGTGAATTAACAGCTGTAATCCACAGTAATTAAGGTAAAGCAGTACTGGCATTTAATAATACTGATGCACTTTATAATTTGATTATAATGGTTTTATGTCACACTCTAGTCACACGGAATCATTTTCATAAAATATATTGTATTTACTTCAGAGCATTGCTATAATAAGCATTATTACAGCAAACTAAAGGGTGTTTGAAAATGCTCAGAGAGGGAGGTATCACTATGTATCCCTGCAAACTTCATAAATATGCCTTTCTCATGATACTGCTTTTATTCAGTATCATTTTATCAGGCTGCGGCAATTCGGACGATCCGGCACCT
Organism: uncultured Robinsoniella sp.; assembly: GCA_900540475.1. GTDB lineage: Bacteria > Bacillota > Clostridia > Lachnospirales > Lachnospiraceae > Robinsoniella. Next base: position 48,842 of record UQGG01000008.1, read on the forward strand.
GTCCTATCAGAAAATACTTCCGGGACAAGTACAGGTACCGGCTCCCGTCCCAATACGCCTAAGGTTCTGACTCCCGAGGCTGGGGGAACAGCGGTTCAGACAGATGAGTATGCTTCCATAGATACCTCCAACCTTTCAGAAGGCTATTTTATGGTAAAGTACCTGGGCAATGCATCGAAAGTGAAGCTCCGCGTAAAAGCTTCTGATAATTCTATAAATGACTATAATATTAAAAATACCGGAAACTATGAAGTATTTCCCCTTTCACAGGGCAGCGGAAACTATGAAATTATGGTCTGTGAACAACTTGCCAACGATAAATACGCTATCGTAAGTTCTTTATCAGCAGAGGTGAAGCTGACAAATGAATTTGGTCCTTTTCTGTACCCGAACCAGTATGTCAATTTTACAGCTGATTCCCAGTCTGTAAAAAAAGCAGAAGAACTTGTGAAGGGAGCTTCTACAGACCTGGATGCCATTACCTCTGTATATAATTTTGTCATCGATAACATTACTTATGATACGGATAAGGCGGAAAACGTGCAATTTGATTATATTCCAAATGTGGATGATACTTTGAAGACCAAAAAGGGAATCTGCTTTGACTATGCCTCTCTTATGGGCAGTATGCTGCGGTCCCAGGGCATTCCCACCAAGATCGAAACCGGATATTCCGGTGAAGTGGTCCACGCCTGGATCAGCGTCTATACGAAAGAGGAAGGCTGGATAGATGATCTGATTCAGTTCGATGGTAAGAACTGGGCACTGATGGACCCCACCTTCGCAGCAAGTGGAAAAGACAGCAAGAAAATCCAAAAATACATTGGAGACGCAAAGAACTATACCACTAAACATACCTATTAACCGTTCAGTACAAATTTGCGTTTCGAAAGGAGTTCTTATGGCAAAACAAGCCAATAAACCGTTATCCAATACTGAAATATCCTTTTTCTGTAATCAAATGGCAATGATCCTCCAATCCGGTATTTCTTCTATTGAAGGGATCTCTATTATGATGGAAGACAACGTCAGTTCCGATGGAAAAGCTGTTCTGGAATCTATTTATCACACCCTGGAAGAAACGGGAAATTTTCACGCAGCTGTAACTGACTGCGGCGTGTTTCCCAAATATTTTATAGATATGGTTGAAATCGGTGAACAATCCGGCCGTCTGGACGATGTAATGTCTTCTTTGGCTGAATATTATGAGCGGGAAGAAAATATTGCAAAAGGGATCAAAGGCGCCATTACATACCCCTGTATTATGATTGGTCTTCTCCTGTTTATCGTTGTGATCCTGATTGTCAAAGTACTTCCTATCTTTAATCAGGTTTATATTGAACTGGGCAGCCAGCTTACAGGATTTTCCAAAAGCCTGTTAAATCTGGGCAGCGCCCTGAGCCGTTATGCGGTTCCGGTAATCGTTATTTTTGTAGCTTTTGCTGCGTTTTTATTCTTCAACGGTTCCAAGCTGCGTTTTTCCAAAACTCTGCAGCATAAGATTGCCCTGGGACGGTTTGCCAGCGGTATGTTCCTTACGCTGAGCAGCGGTCTGGACATCGACCAGAGTCTGACCATGACCTCCAAGCTGGTTGATAACCAGGAATTGCAGGAAAAGATCAAAAAGTGCCAGACTGCCCTGGAAGAAGGGGAAAGCTTTTCCCACGCTGTGACACGTTCCGAACTTTTCTCAGGAGTCTATGCACGTATGATTGCGGTGGGCTTTAAAACCGGTAATGTAGATGAAGTAATGAGAAAAGTAGCTGACCAGTATGAAGAAGAGGTTGACAACCGAATCGAAAAACTGATTGCTGTCCTGGAGCCTTCTCTGGTAGTTGCCCTTTCTATCATAGTAGGTGTGATCCTGCTCTCTGTTATGCTGCCGCTTATGGGTATCATGTCCAGCATCGGACCGTTTTAGGAGGTATTTCTATGAACCGTTTTCACCAGTTACCTTTTCACCGCAGAATAAGAGCCGGTTTCCTGGTACCGATTTGTACCTTTGGACTTGTCATGATTTTATTTTTATATGGAATTGGCAATATATCCTCTACAACTGATGCCGAACAGCAGAGAACCCTTGCCGATGCCCTTAGGCGCTGTGCCGTACAGAACTACGCGCTCACAGGTTCTTATCCGGATACCCTGGAAGACCTGCTGGCACATTATGCTGTGGCATATGATGAGAATAAATTTATTATCCATTACGAGCCTTTTGGTTCTAATATTATGCCCGACATAACCATTATCAAAAAATAGGAGGCTGCCTTATGAAGAATTTCCGGTCAAAGGAACACGTTATTGATATTGTATTTACTCTGTCCCTGTTCTGCGTTTTCGCAGCTTCAGCGCTATTTGTGGTTCTGATCGGTTCTAACGTTTATCGCTCCACCGCCGGGCAGATGGCAGAAAATAATTCTTCCCATACCGCTTTATCCTATATTTCAGAAAAGATCCGTCAGGCTGACGGTACCGGAGATATATCCATTACAAGTCTGTCCGGCACCGATGCCCTTGCTCTTAAGACCCAATATGAGGGGCAGGACTATATTACTTATATATATGAGGATCAGAGTGAATTGAAGGAGCTGTTTGCCAAGGCGGACTCTGCCGTATCCGCATCCTCCGGCCAGTCCCTTACGGATATTACCTCACTTAATATGGAAGAAGTACGGGATGGACTTTATCATTTTGCTGTTTCTACGGAGGATGGTGATCGCATCGACCTCTATATCCACCCCCGAGCAGAATCGCAAATTCAATCCTGACAGCTGCCGGAAAGCAATTTATTAGCACGCTTCGGAAGTGACTCGGAACACATCGAATAAGAAAGAAGGACCCATATGAAAAAAAACACTCCTTCCAAATCCAGTTTATTTTTAATCGAATTAATTATTGCCATATTGTTTTTCACAATAGCAAGCGGCATCTGCATTCAGCTATTTTCAAAATCTTTTTTGCTCAGCCAGAGTTCTAAAAATTTGAGTACGGCATCCCGGCTGGTATCAAATACGGCTGAGGTGCTGGAAAGCTGCGGCGGTTCCCTGGAAGAAACGCAGTCTCTTTTTCCCGAAAGTGTGACTGACGGAGATTCCATACTCTTCTATTATAATGCCTCCTGGGAGAAATGCAGTGAAGCAGATGGCAAGTTTACGCTGATCGCTACCGTAACGGGGGATGCTTCAGCAAAAAGCGTCTCCATCTCATCCTATGAAACAAAAAAACCGGAAAAACTGCTGTATTCCCTTGCAACCCAAATAAATATTCCTCATACACTTGAGTGACAGAAAGGCCGTTTATGATGAAAAAGAAAAAGAAACACACTTTTTTAAATATCGGAACTTCTTCCATCCTGCTTGTATTCGTACTATTATGTCTGGTTACCTTTGCCATTCTTTCTATTGTAAATGCCAACATGGATTATCAATTGAGCAAGAAGAATGCCGAACATACCAGTGCCTATTATCAGGCGGACCTAAAAGCCAAGCAGGAACTGGCTGAAATTGATGACATTTTATACAGTGAATATAAATCGCAGTCTTTTTCCGACGCCGAATCTTATTATACTCACGTTATAAAAGTGCTGTCAGATGCGGGGACCTATACCTTTGACCGGGATCTCTCATCCCCCAGAATGTACTATGAGGTGCCAATTGCGGAAAATCAGATATTGAACGTCACTCTTGAACTGCATTTCCCAACACAAACCGGAGAACACTTCTATCGTATTATCACCTGGAACAGCCAGTCAGACAGCAGCTGGGAACCGGAAAGTAACGTACCTGTATTCAACGGATCTTTTGAATCTGAATTTTAGGAGGATTTTTCATGGAAATAAATGAATTATTGGATCATGCGGTTAAAGCCCTGGCATCGGATGTTTTTATTGTAGCCGGACTTCCGCTGTCCTATAAAGTCAACGGCACTATGGTACACGACGACTCAGACAGGCTTATGCCAAACGACACGGAAAACATTATAACAGAAATATACCAGCTGGCCGGAAACAGATCTATGCAGATTCTACTGGAAAAAGGGGATGATGATTTTTCATTTTCCATCACCGGTCTGTCCAGATTCCGAATTAATGCATACCGCCAGCGTGGTTCCCTGTCTGCGGTAATCAGAATCGTTCGTTTTAACCTGCCTGATCCAAAGGAATTCGGCATTGGTGATAATATTCTGCGGCTTGCAGACTTTAACAAAGGGCTTGTTTTAGTAACCGGTCCTGCAGGAAGCGGAAAGTCCACAACCCTCGCCTGCCTGATCGATGCTATTAATTCCACCAAAGAACGGCATATCATCACACTGGAAGACCCGCTGGAGCATTTGCACCGCCATAAAAAAAGTATCGTCAGCCAGCGTGAGATTAATACGGATACGGAAAGCTATCTCATCGCTCTGCGCGCAGCCCTCCGGCAAAGCCCGGATGTCATTCTGCTTGGTGAAATGCGTGACTTTGAGACAATCCAGGTCGCAATGACCGCTGCAGAAACAGGCCATCTGGTATTCTCCACCCTCCACACCATCGGGGCTGTGAATACCGTAGGGAGGATAATCGATGTCTTCCCTCCAAGCCAGCAGACTCAGATCACCGTCCAGTTGTCCATGGCATTACAGGCAGTCGTTTCCCAGCAATTGGTACCCTCCGTTGACGGAAAACTGATTCCAGCCTTTGAAGTATTGACACTGACCCCTGCAATCCGGAATATGATCCGGGAGAACAAAATCCCACAGATAGACGGGACCTTATACTCCTCCTCTTCGGATACCATGTTCTCCATGGATGCCAGTCTGGTAAGCCTCTGCAAAAAAGGCCTGATAACAGCTAAGACCGCCATGGAATACGCAGTGAAGCCAGATATGATACAGCGGAAACTTTAGCCCTTTACAGCCTACCTGACACTATTCTGATATCGCTGATACTGTTTCGGCGTCATATCTGTAAACTTCTTAAAATGATTGCAAAATGAGGCTGCGTCCTTAAATCCACAGGAATACGCAGTCTCTGTGATGCTGTACTTCCTCGTTTCCAGCATATTCATCGCTGTTTTTAAGCGAAATTGAATTAAAAACTGCTTTGGCGCACACTGCTCCACATCCATAAAGATTTTATACAGATACGTCCTGTCAATTCCCACATATTTTGCAATATCGCTGATTTTAATAGGGTATCCATAGTTATGGCAGATATAGTCAACCGCCTTTTGGAAATACTGCTGTTCATAACTTTCTTTTGGTTCATCCGATTCTCTTACCATAAGTGCCATGACCTGATAGAACATTCCGGTCAGTTCAAATTCATCTTCTTCATGCTCCAAAAATATCTGAGCAAGTTTTTCCATTCTTTTTATAAACAAATCTGTCTGTTCCGGGCGGTAAGTCAGTTTATGTTCCCGGAACCCGGTTCGTTTTAATATCCGCTTTGCCTCATAACCGTCAAAAGCAACCCAGGCATACTCCCAGGGTTCCTGATCATCTGCTCTGTACAGGGTCATCTCATTTGGATAAATTAAAAAAGCCTCTCCCTGCTGCAAATAAAATTTTCGGCCTCCTGTTTCATAGGTCCCTTTCCCTTTCAATACCACATGCATCAGGTAATGAGGACGCAGTGCCGGTCCAAAAAAATGACCGGATTCACATTTCTCCCTCCCCGCATAGTACACCGACAGAGACTTTGAATACCTGCTTTCCATAGTACCTCCTTTCCATTACTTTTCAACAAATCAACAATTTTTACGAAACAATTTGGATAGTCTCTCCATTGGATATATTATATAATAATTTACAACAGATAACAAATATAATCCACTCAAAACCAGGAGGTCCTATATGATTAAAATAACATTTATGGGTGCCGGAAGCACTATATTTGCAAGAAATGTACTGGGTGACTGTATGTGCACCCCAGCTTTATGCGAAAGTGAAATCGCACTCTACGATATTGACAGGCAGCGCCTTGAAGATTCTGAAATTATTTTACAGGCAATCAACAAAAACGTAAATGAAGGACGAGCTACCATTAAGACTTATTTAGGAGTAGAAAATCGTAAAGATGCACTCCGTAATGCGAATTTTGTTGTTAATGCAATTCAGGTGGGCGGCTATGATCCCTGCACGATTACTGATTTTGAAATCCCTAAAAAATATGGCTTAAGACAGACAATTGCAGATACCCTGGGAATCGGCGGTATTATGAGAGCCCTGCGTACCATACCGGTTATGGCTGATTTTGCAAAAGACATGGAAGAAGTATGCCCAGACACTCTTTTTATGAATTATACCAACCCTATGGCTATGTTAACCGGTTATATGCAGCGCTATACCAAAATTAAAACCGTAGGTCTGTGCCACAGCGTTCAGAAATGTTCCGAAGATCTGATGAAAGCCCTTGGCATGGAAGATAAACTGGATGGCAGACGGGAACTCATCGCCGGAATCAATCATATGGGATGGCTTCTGGATCTCCGTGATCAGGACGGAAATGATTTATATCCCGAAATCCGGGAACGTGCTGCAAAGAAAAATGCGGAAGAAAAACATGACGACATGGTTCGTTACGAATATATTAATACATTGGGATATTACTGTACAGAATCCAGTGAACATAATTCCGAATATAATTCTTTCTTCATTAAATCCAAATATCCGGAACTGATTGAAACATACAATATTCCTTTAGATGAATATCCAAGAAGATGTATCAAACAGATCGCTGAGTGGGAAAGTGAAAAGGCCTCTATTCTAAAGGATGGCAAGATCACCCATGAACGTTCCCTGGAATACGCTTCTTACATTATGGAAGCCGTAGTTACCAATAAACCTTATAAAATAGGCGGTAACGTATTGAATACAGGTTTGATTGACAACCTGCCTGCAGATGCCTGTGTAGAAGTTCCATGCCTTGTAGACGGCAGCGGAGTTACGCCATGCCACGTAGGACGTCTTCCGGTACAGTTAGCTGCTATGAATATGACCAATATTAATCCTCAGCTGCTTACCATAGAAGCGGCCATTACCAAGGACCGCAGCCATATCTACCAGGCAGCTATGATGGATCCTCATACCGGAGCTGAACTTAATATCACTGACATCAAAAAAATGTGTGATGAATTAATCGAAGCACATGGGGATTACATGAAAGATTTCCAATAATAATTCAGTAAACATGTTATAGCAGGGGCGCCCTAAATGCAGTAATTAGGGCGCCCCCTTTTTTATCCTTCAACTCTTAATGCTTTATATTTATCCAGTACATAAATAAATAAAAATAAACGCAGTTGCAGATTTTCTACATCAATTTCTGAAAGTCATCAACTGAATTAGAAGCTGCCGCTATTCTTATCCACCCCGACAATTTGTCCACATCCTTTTCAGATATAATTTTCTGCCTCAAATCATCTGATACAGTACCTTTCATACCCAGAAATTCTACGATAGCTTCTGCCTTTCCCTGAGATAGCCCCTGAGATAATCCCTGAACTATTCCCTGCGAAATCCCATCATCTACCAGCATTTGACCTAATCTTGTCATATTCATTACCTCCTTTACTTCATTCATTTCTTCATATTTTAAAAACTTTTCTGCAAGCGCGTAAATTACGGCTTGTATCTTTTGGGCTTCTTCTGCTTTTAAACAAATTTCTCTGCCGACAATCTGAAGTGCATTTTTTATCCTGTCTTTCATTGGTATTTTTCCCTGCATCAGCGGAGTCAGTGCCAGGGCAACCATTTCCTGCCTTTCAATGGATTTTCCGCGTGCCTGCTTTTTCAAAAGTTTGTTTATGATACGGTCTGCATTTTTATCCTGCATAATGATAGGGATTACCCGATATGTATTAATTCCTTCTGTAAATTGATATTGCGGATTTTTAATCTTCCCGGAAAATAATACGTAGGTCACAACCGGCACCTTATTTTCCTGGCTGGTTATTGCCTCGTACACCCGAAACCTTTTTAGATCCGTAATCCCTCCATTGGTAGACTGAAACTCAAAATGTTTCCAGGTTCCGTCCTCCATAATCAGATTCATATCTTCATACAGCCTTTTTATTTCCATATGAATCTCTTCCGTCGGGGCAATCATCTTTACCTTCCCTTTGATCCCTAAATAAGGGAGCATCTCATCTGCAAAAAAACGTACCATAGTTTTCATGACCGAATCTTCAATCTGATTAGCTCCGGTCTGCTTTTGTTTCACTTCCTGCATATAACCTCACTTTCCATATACTAATGCAGAAATTTACCTATTTCAAAAACAGAGCAAATCAGAAATTGCTCCACATATAAGATAATGGCTGAATTTATATTTTTATTTTTAATTGAATTTCGCTTTGAAATAAAGCGTAGAATAAAACCAGAAATTAGAATTTAGTGCTTAATGCTTATAAAATAGATAAATTTTCGCATCAAACCACTATCTTATTAAAAATAATAGCAAACTAATTCTTTGCTGTCAATATGTATTCAGAGTATACTTTTATATCGAGTCAGAAAATGCCAGTTTCTCTGCAATCCCCACACCCTCTTTAAGTTGACGCATTTCCCCCGCTATATTATAATAAACATACAGTTAAATAGAGGAGGGGATTACATGGAATTACAGGTTGGTTATACCGACTCTGCCAACTACAAGTGTCTGGAAGACCTGCAGCGTGACTATGTGGATTTGTACCTGAGCTATTGTGGGATTGAAAATTGTGAAGCCGGATTTGGCTTTGGGCCCCAGACCAGAACGGAATATGTGATACATGTCATAACGAAAGGCAGAGGCTTTTTTCAAGTAGGCAAAGAAATATATCCTCTGGAAAAGGATCAGGCTTTTTTAATTACACCTGGCGTAGAGAGCTATTACGAGGCTGATAAAGAAGATCCCTGGTCATATGTTTGGATAGGATTTAATGGTCTGAAGTCCTATGAATGCATTTCAAATGCCGGTTTTTCAAAAGAAGAACCTACTATTTCACTTAATTGTACGGACAAGCTGATTTCCTGTATTTCTCAAATGCTGGAGGCACGACAGCTTACTTACGCAAATGAACTAAAGCGTGGCAGTTTATTAATGCAATTTATGGCTTTCATCATTGAAGACTATTCCCTTCGGGATCAGGAACATATTAACTACGATTATTCCGGAGCAATCTATGTAAAGCATGCAATTAATTTTATGTCCCACAACTACTCGAAAAAGATAAAAATTAATGACCTTGCTAATTATATCGGCATTAACCGAAGCTATCTTACCAATAGCTTTAAAAAAGCAATGGGTGTCTCACCACAGGAATTCCTGGTAAATCTTCGTATGAATAAAGCGGCTTCTCTCCTACAAAAAACGGCTTTACCAATCAGTACGATTGCGATCCAGGTTGGCTATGACGACCCATTGGCTTTTTCCAAGATATTTAAACAAAAATACAGTGTCAGTCCAAAAGGATTCCGGGAAATGCCGGAACAGCTTGTGACACTGGGGAAAAAAAATGATTACGTAAATGTACGCTCATTGTAAGCTGTTAAACATAAAGCTTCTGAGTGTAAAAGGGGGCGTTTTAAGCGTCCCCTTTTGTAATTCTCATTATAATTTACCACCTGAGGTAGCAATACCTTCGATGAATTGTTTTTGAAAGATTACATAAATAATGATCATCGGAAGACAGGCGATCAGAGAAGCTGCCATCAGTTCCGGGAACTTCGTTACATACTGCCCCTGCATTTTAGCCAGTGCCGCTGACAGGGTAAGCATATTCTTGTCTGTATTTACAATCATCGGCCACATCAGGTCTTTAAATGCGAAAACCGCTGTAAAGATACCCAGTGCCACCATTGCTGATCTTGTGAGCGGTGCCATAATAAACAGAAATGTCTGTCCGATATTACAGCCGTCCAGTCTCGCTGCCTCTTCCAGATCATTTGGCAGTCCCATGTATCCCTGTCTCAGCAGGAAGGTTCCAAATGCTGTAACAAGACCCGGGAAGACCAGCGCAAAAATGGTATTCATCATACCCATTTTACTGATCATTAAGTACTGAGGAATGATAAAAATCTGTGCCGGTATCATCATCTGAAATAACACCAGTGAAAACATCAGGTTTTTTCCTTTGAAATTCAGACGTCCAAAGGCATAACCTGCCATGGTAGCTGTGATAACCGCACACAAAACTCTTCCAACAATTAACAATAATGTATTTTTATAAAGCAGCAGGAAGTTCATATTACTCCAAACCGCTTTAAACGCGTCTGTTCTCCACACCTGGGGAAAAATTACAAACGGGTCTACCTGCGTCGCTTCTGTTACCGATTTAAATGCCGTTAATATCATCCAGAGGAAAGGCACAAGCATGGTAATAGAAATTAAAATCAATATGACATGAATCAATACTGAAACAGCTTTTCTCTTTGTTTCCATAGCTTTCCCTCCTTCTAATTATAGTGAACCCATTTTTTCTGCCCGATCATCTGGAATACGGTAATAATCATGATTACTACCAGAAGCAGCACAACGATTGTTGAACCGTAACCGAGATTTTTCTCCGTAAAGGAATAACGGTAGAACAAATATACCAGAGACTGCGTCTTTTCCAGCGCCGGATTGGATTTATCCATCACCATGAAGATCAAGTCAAATACCTGTAAGGCACCGATCACTCTTGTAACTAATACAAAGAAAATCGTAGGGGAGATCAGCGGAATGGTAATGTGGAAAAACTGCTTGATTCCGGTGGCTCCATCAATTTCCGCAGCTTCATAATAATCATGCGGAACCTCCTGTAACCCAGACAGGAACAATACCATATTGTAACCGATAATTGACCATACCCCGATAACTGCAATGGCGAATACTGCAATCTTTGGATTGGAAATCCAGTTTGTTTTTGTATGGAGCAGATTATTGATCAAACCAAAATCAGAGTTATACAACCATCTCCAGACCATGGCAATCGCTGCAGGAGCGGCAACCATCGGCAGGAAAAAAATCGTTCTGTATATGCCGCGTCCCTTCATCTTGCGATTCAGAAGAACGGCTAATACTAGTGCAATTACGATTGAAAAAGGTACTTCCACAATTGCGTATTTAAAGGTATTTAAAAGCGCCTGCCATACCTGGCCATCATTGAATAACTTGGTATAATTAGCTGCGCCAACAAAAATATTTCCTTTGCCAAAATCTCCGGTCTTGAAAAAACTCTGGTAAATCGTCTGAATGATCGGGATAATATTCAAGACAATCAAACCTATCATAGTCGGTAATATAAACGCCCAGCCCCAGAGAAACTCGTTGCGGGCACGTGCAGTTCCTTTTGCTCTTGGTTTTGCCATATTCTCACTCCTCTTTTTATGTATTGCAAATCATTGGAAGAAACGTAAAGGTACCAATCTTCACCATTACGCCAGAGCATGTCTGAAATAGCTTTTTGGCTTACATTTCAAACAGACTCTGGCACCTTTTCTAAGCTGTTAATTCATTTATTAGAAGCATTACTCTTCTGCAAGAATTGCATTCATTTCTGTTGCTGCTTCTTTACAAGCATCTTCCATGCTCTTATCACCGGTCCATGCATTCTTTAAAACTTCGTTAACCTTGTTTTCCCAGGTAACTGTCTTTGTAGAATATGGTCTGATCACCATGTTTTCCGGTTTCATAACATCCAGGAAAGACTGGAGATTAAATTCCGGTACTGACTGTGCCCATGCATCTGAGGTTCCGTTATAAGCTGACATGGTAACACCTAACTGTGCCTGTTTTTCCTGTGCTTCTTTTGAACCTAAATATTCGATTAACTGCCATGCTTCATCCGTATGGGAACCATTTGCTGCAGCTGCCCAGCCCAGTCCGTTATAGATCGTTTTTCTTGTTCCGTCCGGTGCGCTTGGAATTACTGCAAAGCTTGCGTTTTCTTTGGAATATTCATTGTCACGATAGTAAGCAACCATCCAGGAACCCTGGGGAATCATTGCAACTTTTCCTGAAGTAAATAATGCTTCCGGATTTGTCTCAGACATTGTCTCCTGGCTTGGCATGGAGCCGTCTTTAATCATCTGCTCGATAATCTGCATTCCTTTGATTGTATTTGGATCGTCATAGCCAGAAGTTTTCTTATCATCGCTGATAACCTTACCGCCCATATCATAAATCATATTGTAATAACCATCCTGGTTATTGGTATTGCGGATTGCGCTTCCATACTGGCTGCCATCCTCTTTTGTCAGTTTCTTAGCAGTTTCCACAAAGGTATCCCATGTCCAGGTATCATCCGGATAAGCAACTCCGGCGTCATCAAACATTTTCTTATTATATACCAATGCTACAGTATCCACATCCTTTGGCACTGAATAATACTTATCATCGTAAGTGTACAGGCCCCAGATATCTTCCGGATAGTTTGCCGGGTCAATCACATCACTGCTGGAAATCTTATCTGTTAAATCTAATAACATATCGTTTGACATATATCTGGCACTTTCGTTAGAGTGCATCCAGAATACATCCGGCAGCGTTCCGCCCTGGGCACCTGCCTCTAGCAATGTCCAATACTCATCCCAGGTTACTACCTGAAGATTAGTCTTGATGCCGGTTTTGGTGGTAAAGTCACCCAGAATTTCATTAATACCCGGCTCCTGGTTTGCATCCCAGATCATTACAGATAAGGTATCCCCGGAAGCAGTATTCTCTGCTGATTCACTTCCTGCTGCCTGCGTCTCATCTGCAGCCTGTGTATCTCCGGCTGCCTGCGTTTCCGGTGCTTTTGTTCCTTCCGTACTGCCGGATCCACCACCGCATGCGGTAAGTGATAACGCCATTGCTGCTGCCATAGTCAAAGTTACTACCTTTTTCAATTTCATACTTATTTCCTCCTTTAAAATAAATATTGTCTAAAGTTCCAAATTTCTCACCATTTTTTCAATCGGTGTTTTCTAACTTGTCCCTATTATATCAAATATGGTAAAATGTTAAATGGTTAATCGTAGTGTTTTTATGTCAAAATGTTATTTATATATAAACAAAGCTAATTTTTATGTGCACATTGACCACTTTAAGGTTTTTTCTTTAAAATATCAAAAATTGATCATTTATTTTTTGCACATTATATCCATGTTTTATTTATTTTTTTGTGCATTATTATTTCATAGCACCATGTATATATCACATTTTTCCATATTTTTTGCGGTATTCCATGTTTATCCGACATTTCTCCATTGCATATTTATGAAAAATCTTTAGATTTTGCGCAATACATCAATATATTTAGACAATCACATACACTGTCTGCTCACTATTTTAGCCCAAAACACAAATATCATACTGCAAAATAACATTTTTCCTCATATTCCCTCCAGCAAACTCAATTATGAATTGCAGACCGGGGATATTATAGAGTAGCATAAGATTACTGATTTGACAAATTTGACATAGATTGTTTACACTATGCCATTGCTATTTAACGGAATAATACCTATAATTTTTGACAATGATTTGTATCATCTGCTATACTGTTTCAGAATGTATTTCTTATTATCATACAGACATACTGTATAAGATACCAGAAAGGTGGGACCATTTATGGGATTCTTAAATCCAGACAATTTTTTAAACAGATTTTTCGGTAAAGTAGGCGATGTTATAACGTTGAATATCTTATTCATCCTCTGTTCCATACCACTATTTACCATAGGGGCATCGGCTACTGCTCTTTACTACGCCTCCATGAAAATGATAAAAGGTGATGAAACCATTGCCAGAAAGGATTTTATAAAATCCTTTAAAGAAAACTTCAAACAATCCACCATCGTTTGGCTGGTATTTGTAGTGATTGCCGTTATACTGATCTTCAATATACAGTTTTTAGTTACACAAGAGTCATCCTATGGAAATATGCTGAAATATCTTTCCTATGGCATCTCAGCAATTGTCGTTTTCGAATTGCTGTACATTTTCCCGGTAATTGGAGCATTTGCCAACACCACTAAAAACCTGCTGAAAAATGCCTTCCTGTTCACCTACATGCATATTCCATCAACCTTAGTGATGGCTCTGCTGTGGGTAATACCATTAAGCCTGACTTTTACTGATTTAAAGCTGGCACCTTTATATCTGTTCTGCTGGTTTTTCTTTGGCTTTGCTCTGCTTGTACTGATCTGTTCCTGGTTTTTATATCGGATTTTTAAGAAATACCTTCCAGCTGAGGAGGAAGAAACAGAAACCGCAGCTCACATGTAGGACGAGACAATACAGAAACTGCAAAACTCTGACATATCAGAATATAAAAACTGCCCCCTGTTAAACAGAGAGGGCAGTTTTTATACCTGTTACTTCTTAATCTTATAAAAAGAATCTTGTACACTCATTGTAACTGTGTCTAATAATTTTGATATCTCATAGTTATACTTCCGTAAATGAAAACTCCACCGCCTGATAGTCGCCGGCTGTACGCGGGAATAGGATTCCCCCGTTCATAAGGGCTTTCCCGCTATGGATTTCATCCGTTCCATTTACACGGTATTTTTTATCTGGATCCAATCCCTTTAACTTCACATGGATTCTTGCCATATTTGCGATTGCCTGGAGTACCACGCCATGCAGAAGTGCCTCTGATTTATCCCCGGAAACATATTCCCAGGCTGCATAGTCATCACGTTCAAACGGATTGGAAAGGCGGTAGTAATCTCCATAATGAATGACATTGTAATATTTTTTAAATCTCTCGATCTGCTCTGTTACCATTCCTTTTTCTTCATCGGAAAGTTTGTTCAGATCCAATTCATAACCGAAGCTTCCTGCCATAGCCACAATACCTCTTGTATCAAAAGGTGTAATCCTTCCGGTCTGGTGGTTTGGAACTGCTGAAACATGGGAGCCTACCGAAGAAATAGGGTATGCAAAGGATGTCCCGTACTGTATCTTGACTCTCTCGATGGCATCCGTATCATCGCTGCACCAGTACTGTGGTGAGTAATAAAGCATTCCCGGATCAAACCGTCCGCCTCCGCCGCTGCATCCTTCAAAAAGCACATCCGGATATTTAGCTGTCAGCTTCTCCAGAAGATCATAAAGTCCCAGTACATAACGGTGAGGGATCTCCATCTGGCGGTCTTTAGGAAGCTGGGCGCTGTACAGGTCACAAATACTGCGGTTCATATCCCATTTTACATATTCGATATTGGCGCTGTCCAAAACATTGCTGATCTTTTGGAACAGATAATCCCTTACATCTTCTCTGGTCATATCCAGAACCAGCTGGAAGCGGGAGCGGTTAGGCTTTCTGCCCGGCATGGTAAACGCCCAGTCCGGATGCGCCCGGTATAAATCACTGTCCTCGCTTACCATTTCCGGTTCCAGCCAGATGCCGAATTTTAACCCAAGATCATTTACCTGTTTCACAAGAGGTTCCAGACCGCCTTTTAATTTCTCTGTATTCACATCCCAGTCTCCCAGACCGGTATTATCATCGTTTCGCTTGCCAAACCAGCCGTCATCCATTACCAGCATTTCCACGCCCAGATTTGCGGCTCCTTTTGCAATATCTAACATCTTTTCTTCGTTAAAATCAAAATAAGTTGCTTCCCAGTTATTTAAAAGGACCGGTCTTCTCTGCTTTTTATATTTTCCTCTGCACAGATGATTCTGGAATGCTTTGTGGAGTTTTCTTGACATGGCGCCTAATCCTTCACCGCTGTAAACCATCACAACTTCAGGAGTGATAAACTCATCTCCGGGTTCCAGTGTATAGGCGAACTTCTGGCTGTGAATACCCATCACCGCACGTACCTGGTTCAACTGGTCCAGTTCAATCTGGGCTTCAAAATTGCCGCTGTACACCAGTGAAATTCCATAACAGTTTCCGTAATCTTCCGTAGCATCTTTATCGCAGAGAATCACAAAGGGATTGTGATGGTGGCTGGACGACCCTCTTGTACTTCCCACCGACTGAGTTCCATGAAACAGAGGAACCCGCTCCATCTGGCGCTCCATGGCGTGGCGGCCGTGGAAATGCATCATTTCCCAGTCCCCATAAGGCAGGTCCAGGCAGACAGAAGCTGCTTTCTGCAAAACAACCGGCTCCGGATTACCATTTTTAATTTTAACTGCTCTTGTAATAATATCAATCTTTTCCCAGACACTATAGCATAAAGTAACCTCCAGATCCGTTACCGTGTCCTTTAACACAATTTCCAGCGTGTCTGCATCTTCTTCTTCACCATACATGGCTGGAAGCCCCTGAAGGGCATATTTTCCGCGCACAATGCGATAAGATACATAGCGTAGGTCTGTTCCCCTGGTTCCGTCTGCATTCTCCACCTCAATGCTGTTAATGCGGTAATCACCAATTCCATTGCTGGTATATTCCTGCGGCAGTACATCCAGCGAAAAAGTACGGTCCCTTCCCGCCTCATGTGGATTTCCCGAAAAGGACACGTCCCACATCTGGGTAAGATATCCCATGTCATCCCCATCAATCTTACCGCCATAATACTGATGAAGCAGTATCCCCCATGAATTTACTTTCATCTGATAGGCGGCATTATCTGTCGTTAACGTAAATAACTTCTGTTGTTCCTTTACTACAATTCCCATTTATGATCTCCTTTTCCGCTAACCTGTGATTGAAAACAGTCTGTATATAAATGCGCACTTTAATTTGGAATATGCATCCAACTGCATTTATATTTCAAACACCTGTTAAGAGCATTTTATAATTTTTTTAATCTTATCATATATATTTGCTGAATTGAATGGAGTTTTCACGCTAATACATGGGGATTTGTGAATTCCCACGCAAAACTTATGGGTTTGTAAAATAAAATATTAAATTTTTTTAAAATAGTTGCATATGCAATCATTTTATGGTATTCTTTTTTTAGTTGCACGTGCAATCATTTTGCACCTGCTTATCAGAACCAGGCGCTTTGAAAATACCTGTGACTGGCTGCAATGGTTTTCAAAGAAATCCTTAATGAGTTTCTGAAATATTTATAAGAAAAGGAGATTGATTTATATGAACTATGATAAAGAACAGCAGGAATTACAGAAATTAACCGACCTATGCAAAGAAAATGGTAAAATCGACCTTGGACTCTATGAGAAATACAACGTTAAAAGAGGCCTTCGAGATATCAACGGCAAAGGTGTCCTGACCGGACTCACTAAAATATCCAATATTCAGTCTTCTATTGAAAAAGACGGAAAGAGTTACCCTTGTGAAGGAAAACTTTTGTATCGTGGCATAGACGTACAGGACCTGGTTAAGGGCTTCATTACAACAAATACTTATGGATATGAAGAAACCACTTATCTTCTGATCTTCGGAAATCTTCCAAACCAGAAAGAATTGGATGATTTTAAGGAATTACTGGGCAGTTACCGTACACTTCCTAACAATTTTGTCAGAGACGTTGTTATGAAGGCGCCAAATAAGGATATGATGAATTCCCTTGCAAAGAGTATTCTGACACTGTCCTATTATGATCCCAACTCAGACGACATTTCTGTGGAAAATGTACTGCAGCAGTCCCTGAAGATTATCAGCGTGATGCCGATGCTTGCGGTATATGGATACCATGCCTTCAATCATAATGAGTGCGATGAAAGTTTATACATACATAAGCCGGACCCATCCCTTTCCACTGCGGAAAACCTTTTAAGACTTCTCCGTCCAGACAAAAACTATTCTGACCTGGAGGCACGTGTACTGGATCTCGCTCTGATTCTCCACATGGAACACGGCGGCGGTAATAACTCTACATTTACCACACATGTAGTTACCTCTTCCGGAACCGATACTTATTCTGCAGTAGCAGCTGCCCTGGCTTCCCTGAAAGGACCAAAACACGGCGGTGCCAATATAAAAGTAGTGGAAATGATTCAGAACTTAAAAGAAACAGTCAGCGACTGGACCGACGAAACCCAGGTTCATGAATACCTTGAGAAATTAATGCGCGGCGAAGCATTTGACCGCAAGGGCCTGATCTATGGTATGGGACATGCTGTATATTCCATTTCCGATCCAAGAGCCCAGGTGTTAAAATCCTTTGTAAAGCAGCTGTCAGAAGATAAACACCGGGAAGATGACTATAAATTATACTCCATGATCGAGACCATGGCTCCTCGTATCATCGCAGGAGAACGCGCCATCTACAAAGGTGTAAGCGCCAACGTGGATTTCTACAGCGGCTTCGTGTACAGCATGCTGGATATTCCGGAACAGCTCTTTACCCCTATTTTTGCCATTGCCAGAATTGTAGGCTGGAGCGCTCACCGCTTGGAAGAGTTGATGAACATGGGAAAAATTATCCGTCCTGCATACAAGAGTGTATTGGATGACGGAGAATTCATCCCGATGAGCGAGCGAAAATAAAATGCATACCGATGATGACATTATTTACCCTATCAGCCGGCTCGCATCTTCTCTTTACCGCTTGAGCCAGCGGTATTATGACCGCGAGCTGGAAGAAGTGGGAATCAGCGGCGGCCAACAGTTTTTCCTGCTGCACATTGCGGACCATGAAGGTATCAGCATATTAGATCTTGCCGGAACCGAACACTTTGACAAAGGAACCACTGCCAGAGCCATCCGGAAACTGGAAACCCTTCGATATGTTGTCCGGGAAAAGGATAAATACGACAAAAGAATCAGCCGTCTGTTTATCACCTCCCATGGCAGGGAAGCAATACAGAAGCTCTATGAAGTCCGGAAAAAATGGAACCGTATACTTACCGAGCATCTTACAGATTCCGATGCAGGAGAAGTAGAACGCATCATGAAGATCTTAATTGACAACGCCTGGAATTATCTGGAGGGTCCTGATTCTCCATCCAGACAATAATGATTGTGACAATAAATTCGGCGCAGTGCCAACGGGTATCTTACGAAAACAGTTTTGTTTTCTTACCCTATGGCACTGCGCCTGATATTAATTTTATTCGCTTTCCAGCATTTCCCGGAAACGTATTTTAATATATGCTTCAATTTCTTCCACACACTTATCGAATCCCAGCTTGCTGCTGTCCAGACACAAGTCATAGTTTCTTGCATCATTCCATTCTCTTCCGGTGTAATAGCGATAGTAGTCCCCACGGTATTTATCCGTTTTAGCGATGAACTTCTCCATTTCCTTCCATCCGAGAGAGGAACGCTCCAGAGCTCTTGCCATGCAATAGGTCTTTGGCGCATGTACGAATACGCTGACAACATTGGGATTATCCCTCAGAACGAAATCCGCACACCGTCCGATGATCACGCAGGACTCTTCCTGTGCCAGTTCTTTGATTACCTTTGCCTGATAGTTAAATAGATTGTCATTGGATACGAAATCATCACTTTCCGGCGGAATCAGTTCTCCCTTATAAACCCTCTTTGTAATTCCAAACAAAGGGCTGCTCTTTAATTTTTCATCAGCCTGGTTAAACAGTTTTTCGTCAATCCCGCTTTCGTCGGAAGCCATTCTTAAAATCTCCCTGTTATAGCAGTTGATACTGTTTTTCTCTGCAAACATCTCTCCGATTGTTTTACCGCCGCTTCCATACTGCCTCGCAATCGTTACGATTACCTTCTCCATAAGAACCTCCTTTTCCTGTTATTCTCCCAGATATGCTTTCTTGATCGAATCATCCATCATTAATACAGATGCTTCTGCTTCTTTTACAATATTTCCGGTCTCCAGTACATATGCCCGGTCAGCGATGGACAATGCCTTTTTCGCATTCTGCTCAACCAGCAGTACCGTTGTTCCGCCTGCACTGACTTCTTTGATGATGTCAAAGATCTCATTTACAAAAATCGGGGAAAGACCCATAGACGGCTCATCCATTAAAATAATTCTGGGATGAGACATTAACGCCCGTCCCATTGCAAGCATCTGCTGTTCTCCACCGCTAAGGGTTCCGGACAGCTGATTCTTTCTCTCCTCCAGACGGGGGAATCTCTTATATACCATCTTCAGGGTAGATGCAATCTCTTCCTTATCTTTTCTCGTATAAGCTCCCAGAATCAGGTTTTCATAAACGCTCAGGTCTGCAAATACACGACGGCCTTCCGGCACATGTGCCATCCCCAGGGTTACAATCTTATGTCCCGGCAGCTTCGTAATATCCCTGCCTTCAAATTCAATCTTACCTGCTTTAGAGGGAATCAACCCCGTAATGGTATGAAGAATTGTGGTTTTGCCTGCGCCGTTAGCACCGATCAGTGCAATGACCTCACCCTCATTTACTTCAAAGGAAATCCCCTTAATCGCCTGGATTACACCGTAATTAACCTTCAGGTCAGTAACACTTAACATAGCCATTGTAATCCTCCTATTCGCCCAGATATGCTGTAATTACTTTAGAATCATTCAGCACATCTTCCGGCTTTCCATTTGCAAGTTCCGTACCAAAATTTAATACATACAGATATTCACAGATACCGGCAACCAGCTTCATATCATGTTCAATCAGAAGAATTGTCACATGAAACTTCTTGCGGATCAGTTCTATGGTATGCATTAACTCTGCAGTCTCATTGGGGTTCATGCCGGCTGCCGGCTCATCCAGCAGAAGGAGTTTGGGCTTTGTAGCCAGCGCCCTGGCGATCTCCAGCTTCCGCTGTTTGCCGTAGGGTAAATTGGATGCCAGCACATCTGCGTATTGTTCCAGTTCAAATACCTTCAGGATGTCCATGGCATGTTCATCCATTTCTTTTTCTTTTTTTGCAAAGGATCCCAGATGCAGGATACTCTCTGCAAGGGTATATTTAATTTCATTATGAAGGGCTGCCTTTACATTGTCAAGCACCGACATCTGAGAAAAGAGACGGATATTCTGAAATGTTCTGGCCACGCCAGACTGACAGATCTGGTCCGGTTTTAACCCTACAAGGCTTTTTCCGTCCAGGGTAATCGTACCGTCTGTGGGAAGATACACTCCGGTGAGCAGGTTAAATGCCGTTGTCTTGCCGGCTCCGTTAGGTCCGATCAGTCCAACCAGGCTCCCCTCTTCAATACTCATATTCAGGTTATCTACCGCACGCAGGCCTCCGAAGGAGATGCCCAAGCTTTTTACTTCTAATAGTGCCATACTTATACTCCCTCCTTCCGGACTTTTTCAGAACGCCGCATGTTTCGCTTTTCCATCATCATTTGTTTAACAGAAGAATTATTGAACAGCATAAGGGCGATCAGTACAATCGAATAGATGAGCATTCTGTAATCTGCAGCGCCACGGAGTAATTCGGGAAGTGCCG
Source organism: uncultured Robinsoniella sp. (assembly GCA_900540475.1). Lineage (GTDB taxonomy): Bacteria > Bacillota > Clostridia > Lachnospirales > Lachnospiraceae > Robinsoniella. Next base: position 70,054 of record UQGG01000008.1, read on the forward strand.
TCAGTATCACAGCTGCAATAATCGAGCCTTTAATATTTCCCATGCCGCCAAGTACTACCATAACCAGAATCTCAATGGATGTATTATAATCAAAATTACCCGGCTTTAGAATACCGATATTTCCCGCATAAACTACGCCAGCCATACCTGCCAGGAATGCCGCCACAACAAATGCCATTATTTTAAATTTGCTCACCGGGATACCAACCGCCTGGGCAGCCACATAATTATCACGGACTGCACAGATTGCACGGCCATGTCTGGAATTTACCAGATGAGCAACTACAACAATTACGATTATTGTCAGAATAAACACAAATGTAAAATTACGGTAGGTAGTGTTTAAAGGTATCTTGGAAAGTCCCTTTGCACCGCCTGTGATTCCTGTCATGGAGTTAATGATAGACTTGATAATCTCCCCAAATCCCAGGGTTACGATAGCCAGGTAATCCCCTCTCAGTCTGAGAACCGGAATACCAATCAATAATCCAAAAAGCGCTGCACAGATACCACCCACCAGCAGTCCCAGAATAAGGCTTACTATAGATGGCAGATCCTTTGTTCCTATCATAACAAGCGCTCCGGTATATGCCCCAATTGACATAAATCCTGCATGACCAAGGCTTAACTCTCCTAAAAATCCAACTACCAGGCACAGGGACACAGCCAGCATGACGTAGGTACAGATCGGGATGATCAGAGACATCATCTGGCGGCTTAATACGCCTGTATTAACCAATACCATAACAATGGCATAAACTGCAACAGCAATTACTGCATTTATTATTAATTTCTTCTTGTCTTTCATGATCCCACCTACACTTTCTCAATCTTCAACTTGCCAAGCAAACCTGAGGGCTTCACAAGAAGTACGATGACCAGAACGCCGAATACAATTGCATCTGCCAGCTGTGTGGAAATATACGCTTTGGAAAGACTTTCAATCACGCCCAGAAGAATCCCTCCAAGCATTGCACCGGGGATGCTTCCGATGCCGCCCAGGACTGCTGCCACGAATGCCTTGATTCCGGGAAGCGCACCAAGTGTTGGAAGCAGTGTCTCATACTGCGCGATAAATAAAATACCGGCAACGGCTGCAAGCCCAGAGCCGATTGCAAACGTCATGGAAATGGTCTTATTAACACTGATTCCCATCAGTTCCGCAGCGCCTTTATCTTCCGATACCGCACGCATCGCCCTGCCTGCCTTCGTCTTGTTGATAAATGTTGTGAGGGCAATCATACAAACCGTAGTAACAACCAGTGTGACAATGGTAATACCGGAAATGTTAAGAGAACCAATCTTAATAGATGGAACTTTAATAATCGAACCAAACGGAATCGGTGTTGCTTTGAAAATCAGCAATGCCAGATTCTGAAGCAGATAACTGACACCAATCGCTGTGATCAGTACAGCCAGCGGCTGTGCATTTCTCAATGGCTTATAAGCCACTTTTTCAATTACAACTCCTAAGACGGCACATACTAAAATCGTCAGTAAAATCGCTACCACCGGGTTTAAATGCAGCAGTGCCACGAATACATACAGAGAGTAAGCTCCTACCATAATAATATCGCCATGGGCAAAGTTGATCATTTTTGCAATACCATAAACCATCGTATAACCCAGAGCAATTAAGGCATAGATACTTCCTGTTCTCAAACCATTAATTAATTGTTCTAAAATATTGTTAATCAGGTCCATTTCTCTCCACCTTTCTCAATTCATTAGTTATATAAACTAACTTTTTTTATTGTAATATAATTAAGATGTGCTTGCAAGAATTATCGAGAAAAAAATGAAATTTACCCATAATTTGTCGTAATAAATATGCATTTTCACCCCCTAAAGGGATATTTCCTCCAGATCACATCGAATTTCAGCTGTCGAACAAATGTCTTCCCACAGCAAACAGTCATCTGCTAAAAAAAGAAGACAGCTCTTTTTCACTGTCTTCTTTTTTTCTTGAAAATCTGAACCATTCTTTGATGCAGCCGTATTTTAGTTATCTGTATACTTATAAGCTCCGTCTTTTACTTCCACAAACTTAACTGCCTTTACAGCAGAACCGGTTGCTTCAAAGGTCATGCCTTCACCAGTCAGTCCGTCAACAGAGATTTCCGGCATAGCTGCAATTAAATCTGCGCTTTCAATACTTCCTGCTTTTTCCATTGCTGCTTTGAATGTGTATACCGTATCGTATGCATCTGCTGCAAACTGGTCAGGTGTTGCTTTATAAGCATCCTGGTAAGCTTTTACAAAGTTCTGTACTCTGGAATCATCAACGGTTGCACAGAATGGGCTGGAGAAGATACATCCTTCTACCGTAGCTTTATCGGTTACTGTGTCTAAGACACCGTCCCATCCGTCAGAACCAATAAACTGAACATCAATTCCCATATCTGCTGCCTGTTTTGTAATATAAGTTACATCCTGATAATAAGCCGGAACATAGATTGCATCTGCATCTGTTCCTTTGATTTTCGTAAGCTGTGTGTTAAATTCAACATCATTTGTCTGGAATGCTTCGCTGGCAACGATTTCTGCCCCTTTAGCCTTTACTTCTTCTTCAAATGCTGTCTGCAGTCCGGTACTGTATTCATCTGCTGCATTGTAGATCACTGCAATCTTCTTTAATCCAAGTGTGTCTACTGCGTAGTCAGCCATAGCTACACCCTGTGCCTGGTCTGAGAAACAGATACGGAAAGCATTGTCATTGGCAATACAGCCGTCTGCTGAACCGGAAGGTGTGATCTGAAGAATACCATCCGCTAAAGTCTGGTCAACAATCGCCATACATGCTCCGCTTGTTACACCGCCCATAACTGCATTAATTCCCTTGTCCATTAAGGAATTGTAAGCCTGTGTAGCTTTATCTTCTGTTGCTTCGTCATCTGCAAATTCTAATGCAAATTTATAAGTTTTATCGCCAGCTTTTACTCCGCCGGCATCATTTATTTCCTTAATCGCAATTTCAGCACCCTGTTTTACGCTGGTTCCATATGATGCTGCTGCTCCGGTAAGAGGTCCGATTCCTCCGATTAAAAATGTCTCCGCATCGCCTGTATCAGCAGCTGCCGTGTCATTCGCTGCCTCACTGCCTGCAGCCTCACTTCCTGCTGCTTCTGTTGTTCCTGTAGTTCCCGCTTCCGTTGTCTTTGTGTCACCGCCGCCGCAGCCTGCCAGAGATGCAACTACCACAGATGCAATTGCAATTGCACTCAAAAACTGTCTAACCTTTTTCATAATTATACCTTCCTCCTTATAATTGATACCGAATCATACATTCCGGTAGACAATACCCCCGAAAAAATCAGGGGACTTTGCGTATAATAATACCGCCTAATAAAATCTTTGTCAATCCCCATTTTACCTAGAGCGTGTTTGAAAATTCATTCCTGCCATCTGCACGCCCCACTTAGCGGCATATTTGCCCCGAATTCAGGTTACGTAGCCCGCTACGCGCCCTTCATCCGGGACAAATCTCCCACAAAGTGTGACTCACCGCTGCCAGAAAGCAATTTTAAAACACGCTCTCGAGCGCGATTTATAATTCATCCACGCAGCCCCGGATCACGATTTTTTTGTAATACCTCATAATTCCACTTTCTTATTTTTCTTTTTATGTTATAATTCATTTACATACAAAAAATTTATGAATATTCCACCCCTGAAAGGAGATTCTTCCCCTGATGAAGAAAAAACTGAAATGCATATGGAAAGCTCTTGGCATGGAGCTTAGGGAACACAAGAGTTCATTTTTGGTCTATTTTGTTTTACGGGCACTGGTAATCATTATGATGATCATGCAGCTCTTCAACCAGAACTATGAAAATGTATTCTTATGTGTACTAACCCTGCTGCTTCTGGTAATTCCAAGTTTTGTCCAGATGGAGTTTAAGATTGAACTCCCAACTGCATTGGAGATCATTATTCTGCTCTTTATTTTTGCAGCTGAAATACTTGGAGAAATCAAGTCCTTCTACATCCGCTATCCCATGTGGGATACCCTGCTCCATACTATGAACGGCTTCCTTGCTGCAGCAATCGGCTTTTCTCTTGTGGATATTCTGAACCGGAGTGAAAAAGTCAAGTTTGAACTTTCTCCTATATTTATGGCACTGGTTGCCTTTTGTTTCTCCATGACAATCGGCGTGCTCTGGGAATTCTTTGAATGCGGCATGGATTTATTCCTTGGATTTGACATGCAGAAGGATACCATTGTAAACAGTATCTCCTCGGTTATGCTGGACCCCAGCGGAGGAAATACGCCATACTCCATCGATAATATTACCAGCGTAGTCATTAACGGAAAAGACTTAGGGCTGGGGGGATATCTGGATATCGGACTGCTGGATACCATGAAGGATATGTTTGTAAACTTCATCGGGGCTGTGGTTTTCTCCATTATTGGTTTCTTCTACGTGAAAAACCGCGGCAAAGGTAACTTTGCCCGCCGTTTCATCCCACACCGCAAAAAAGCAAATGCAGATTTTCTTCAAATAGCGGAAACAGAGGAAAAACGCGAGGAACAAAACGAGGAACAATAACTTTCTTTACGTTAAAAAGTAAATTCAGAATCCTATAATATGGAAAGAAGGCAGTGAAGATGTGGTTATTACCGCAGACCTTTCATTGCCTTCTTTCATATAGACACATATCTATCATCACATATCATATCTGTTTTATAGAAACATACCTTTCATCTCTTAACATGCCTCTCCGAAAAGAAACGTACTTCTCCCTACGCTTCCTTATTATCCGCCTTTACCATTCGATACCCGATTCCGATATGGGTCTGTATATATTTCACATGTTCTTTATCCGGTTCTATTTTTTTACGAAGAGTTGCCATGTATACCCGCAGGGAGGACAGATCACTTTCCAGGGCATTCGTCCAGACCTTATCCAGTATATACTGATGAGTAAGTACCTTCCCCACATTTTTAGCCAGCAGGCAGAGCAGGTTATACTCCATTGGCATGAGATGAATCTCCCGGTCACCCACCTTTACCGTTGCCGAGGAGTAGTCGATTTCCAGCTCCCCATTGCGAAACACAGCTTCTTCTACGTTCCCCTTTGATTCCAGGTACTGTATCCGCCGAAGCGTAGAGCGCAGCCTGGCTAACAGTTCCTCTACACTAAAGGGCTTGGTAAGATAGTCATCTGCTCCCGCATCAAGTGCCTTGATCTTATCTCTGTCATCGTTTCTGGCGCTGATCACAATGATTGGTGCCACAGACCAGGAACGTATTTTTTTAATTACTTCGATACCATCCATATCGGGCAGTCCCAGATCCATCAGGAAAATGTCCGGTTTGGCTGATACGGCGCTCATAATTGCCTGGGTACCGTTAACCGCTGTCTGGTATTTATAATTCTGGGTCTCCAGGGTTGTGGTAATCAGGTTTCTAACTGGCGCATCATCTTCAACTACCAGTATCTGTGGTTTTCCATTAATCATGTTAGGTGTACCTCCTCCGCTTTTAGCGTAAATCTGAAAATAGTTCCATGGGGCATGTTATCATGTATGGTAAGATCCCCGCCGTGGGCAGTAATAATGGATTTGCACAATGCCAGCCCAAGCCCCATGCCTCTTCTTCCATCCGCAACGGAATTATTAGCCGTATAGAACATGTCAAACAGGCGTTTCTTATCTTCATTTGGAATGCCATTTCCGTCATCCCCAATTTCTACCTGAACTCTGTCGTCCAGGCTCTTTGTCGTGATTGTGATATGGGATCCAGAAGGGGTATACTTGATTGCGTTATCCACCAGATTGATAAACACCTGCACAACCAGCTTAATATCCATTCTGGCAACCTGAAGGTCATTCTCCTGCCTCACCTCTATATGATGCTCCTCCGATTTTCTGCTGATATGGTTCAGCGCTTCCGTAATAGCCTCATCCAAAAGCTCTGCCTGCATATTCAGCCGCATAGTCCCATTATCAATCCGGGTCACGGAAAGCAGATTTTCTACCAGATTTATCAGCCACATAGAATCATCATAAATATCAACATACAATTTTTTTCTCTGTTCTTCACTGATTTTGTCTTCATTTCCAATCAGAACGCTGGCATTCCCCGAAATGCTGGTAAGGGGTGTCCGAAGATCATGGGAAATGGAACGGAGTAGATTGGCACGCAGCTGTTCCTGCTGTAATTTTACCGCAGCTTCCTTGCGCTCTGCAACCAGCTGGTCTTTCTCCATCGCCAAGGCACACTCATTTAATATTGCACTCATAATTCCGGCTTCAAATGCCTGAAGTTCTTTTCCTTCCATATCAATCCCCACTACCGCAAATACCCGTTCGCTGCTTCTGACTGCCAGGTACAGGCACTTTACTCCAGGCAGAGTCGTTGTAGAAAATCCGGCATGCTTATTATTCTTAAAAACCCACTGGGCTACTGCCCTTTCTTCCTTCCGGTCATAGTAAAAATCACTCTGCCCATGGCTTGATTTGAAAACAATCGGCTGCGGATCCATCTGGGGATTCCCCAAATAAAACACCACATTGCGTTCCAAAAGCTTGCTCAGCTGTCTGGCAGTACTTAAGGATATTTCTTTTGCATCCACCGCTTTTTGCAGCTTCTGGCTTGTTTCCAGCAAAATCTCAGTCCGGTACGATTTCTTAACTGCCTGCTTCGCCTGATCCTTAACCTTTTGTGTGAGGGTAGCTCCGATCAGTGCTGAGAGAAACATAATTCCAAATGTCACAATATAAGACGGATCATTTACGGACAATGTCTGTTTGGGGTCCGTAAAGCAAAAATTAAATATCATAACGCTTAAGATACTGGACAGGAGACTGCACCATTTAATCCTGGTTAAAAGGGAAATCGTCAGAACTCCCAGAATATAAACCATAATCAAGTTTGCATCGCTGAAATTCCAAAAGGAAAACAAATAGGCAATGAGCGTGGAAATGGCTAATATTCCTGCCGAGATCAGAATGTCAACGCCAAGCGTCTCCGGTGAAACTGGTGAGCGGAATCTCTTTTTGCGGTATTTCTTTTTATAAGCGTCCGGTATGACGAATATTTCCAGCTGGGGTGCCAGTCTTGTCAGCTTTTCAGAAAAGCTTTCCTTCATGGAGAACCACGCCCTTTTCGTATTGGTTCTCCCCAGCACTATTTTCGTAACCCTTGCTACTTTAGCATATTCCGCAATCTGTTCCACAATGTCCTCCCCATAAGAGGTCACTGTCTTAGCCCCCAGCTGTTCTGCAAGTCTGGTATTCGTGCGGAGTCTCACCACATCTTCCTTTGTATACTGGGTAAAATCAGAATTCTCTACAAAAAATGCCGTGAACTTTCCCCGAAATGCCGATGCCATCCTGGCTGCCTGTCGGATCACTTTTTCATTGGAGGGCGCCGGAGACAAACAGATCAAAATATGCTCTGCTGCCCCTGCTTCTCCGGTCTGAAAGGATTTTTCCTGCATCAGATTAACCCGGTCCGCCATACGCCTCAGGGCAATTTCACGCAGAGACACCAGATTGTCTGCAGTAAAAAAATGATTAAGAGCCTGCTCTGCAAGGCTTTCTTTATAGATCTTGCCGGCTCTTAACCGGTCCAGCAGATCCTCAGGTTCAATATCCACCAGCTCCACCTGATTTGCCTGGTCAAATACAAAATCGGGAATCCGCTCCTTTACTACAATTCCGGTAATGCCGGCAACAAGATCAATCAGGCTTTCCAGATGCTGTACATTTATTGTAGTATAGACATCAATTCCTTCTTTCAGCAACTCCTGGATATCCTCATACCTTTTCTTATGCCTGCATCCGTACCCATTGGTGTGAGCCAGCTCATCCACCAGAAGCAGCTGGGGTTTCCGAACCAGGGCGCCATCCAGATCAAATTCATGCAGCGTAATATTCTGATGGCGGATCTCCCGCTGAGGCAATACTTCCAGCCCCTGCACCAATGCCGCTGTTGCCGGCCTGGCATGGGGCTCTATATATCCCGCAACCACATCCATACCTGCCTTTTTTGCCTCATGGGCAGACGCAAGCATGGCATAGGTTTTCCCTACGCCTGCCGCATATCCAAAAAATATCTTTAATCTTCCTTTTGTCCTGGATGCTTCCTCTTCCAGCTTCTTTAACAGCACCTCTGGTTTACGGTATTCTTCTGCCATGGCTCACACCTTCCTCGGTAACAGTATACCACATCTGTTCTAAAAATCTATTCCCATTTCGCAATTCCAGCTAATCCCAATACCAACTTGAATTATCCTGTTTTAAGGCTAATTCCGTCTATGATATTGCCGATTATAACAGACCAAATATTAAATAGGCATAACAGATATGGTGCCTGACATTAAAATGGCATTAAAATGGCATTAAAATTTTATTCTTACATTTACATGATACCCAGTGCCCTGTATACCAGCCATATCAAAGTACCGCCTGCCAGAGCAATACCTCCTACGGATATAATTAATAATAATGCAACTGCAATCTGTCCAAAGATCATTGTAAAGAACGGATGACGGTCAACCGCTTCAAAAATATATGTTTCCTGCACTGCTAAATACTTTTTCATAATCCTGCACCTGCCTCTTTATTCAATACATTTCCTGCTTTCTATGGTACCAGTATAGCAAGATCTAAATTAAATAGGTGTAAGTGTAGAGATACCCTGCGTTAAAATGAAATTAAAATATCTATTTTACCAAAACTTCATTTTTTCTATATACAAAATGCACCTGGTTGTTGTAGAATAACTATATATGGAGATGGCAGTATATGGGAGTGTACATGCCCTCCTGAAATAATGAAAGGGGTATCTATCATGAAAAATTTAATCGTTGGACAATCCGGAGGACCGACAGCTGTTATTAACAGCAGCCTGTTTGGAGTTATAAAGGAAGGATTACAACACAAGGATAAAATCGATCATGTATATGGTATGATAAATGGAATTGAAGGATTCTTAAAGGACCATTACATGGATTTAGAAACTGACGTAAGTCAAGAGGCCCTGCAGTCCCTGCGCATCACACCCGGTGCATTCCTGGGGTCCTGCCGTTATAAACTTCCGGAGGATCTGGAAGATCCCGTATACCCGGAGCTCTTTAAAAAATTTAAGGCACTGAAGATAGGTTATTTCTTTTATATAGGAGGAAATGACTCTATGGATACCGTAAGCAAACTGTCACGTTATGCCGCAAAGCATAAAAGTACCATTCGGATTCTGGGAATCCCCAAGACTATCGATAACGACCTGGTACATACGGACCACACGCCCGGCTTTGGAAGCGCTGCAAAATACGTAGCATCTTCCGTCTGTGAAATAGGTATCGATGCCTCAGTATATGATACAAAGTCTGTAACCATTGTGGAAATCATGGGACGTCACGCCGGATGGCTCACTGCTGCCGGAGTATTGGCACGTAAATATGAAGAGGACAACCCTGTGCTCATTTACCTGCCGGAAGTGTCCTTTGATCAGGATCTCTTCCTGGAACAGCTCAAAAAAGCACTGGAGAAAAAGAATAATCTGGTGGTCTGCGTCTCAGAAGGCATCCATGACAAAGACGGAAAGTTTATCTGTGAATATGCAAGTGACGTCGGTACCGATAATTTTGGTCACAAAATGCTTACCGGAAGCGGAAAGTACCTGGAAAATCTGGTAAAAGATCGTCTGAACGTAAAAGTACGCTCCGTAGAACTGAACGTGAACCAGCGTTGTTCCACCTTTACCCAGTCCCTGACCGATGCAAGAGAAGCAGCTACAGCCGGTTCATTTGCAGTGACAGCCGCTCTGGATGGCGAAACCGGTAAAATGATTACTTTTAACCGCTCTGCCGGAACACCTTACGACATATCCTGTGGACTTGCAGATGTAAATGAAGTGTGCAACAAAGAAAAAACCGTTCCCCTCCAGTGGATTATCAACGATGGAACGGACATCAGCTCAGAGTTTGTGGAGTATGCATTACCGCTGATTCAGGGCAATTCGGCTATTCCAATGAAAAACGGACTGCCAAATTATGCATATCGAAAATAACATGACAAAGGCACCTGGAAAACCAGGTGCCTTACTTTTTTACCATTTCAAGCCTTCAAAATCACTACAGACAGCGAAAGCAGTAGAGGGCAGGCATATGCTATGAATTGCTATAGATCTACCAGCGTATAATCATGCCCCGTGAAAGGAAGGAATTTCTCCAGAATATCTTTTGTCTTCAATTTCAGACTGGAGGTATTGATGCAGGGATGGCATCCCATATATTCTGACTCTGCCACTTCCCGGTCAATCACTAAACGTACCCGCTGATCCCCGTCATTCATAAGTCCCATGATGCTGACAGAGCCCGGAGTAATATTTAAGAATTCTTCCATATAAGTCTCGTTTGCAAAGGAAAGTCTCGCAACCTGTAACTGACTGGATAAATCCTTGGTCTTGAATTTCTTCATCCCCGGCATTAACAATAAATAAAATTGTGTCTTCTGACTGTTGCACAGGAATAGATTTTTACAGATCTCTATCCCCAGCTTTTTATCTACGTCATGGCATGCATCTATGGAAGGCGTTACTTCATGGTCCATCCTTGTATACGGGATATCTAATTGTTCCAGTACATCGTAAACCGCCATTTCCTTTTCCAGACGCCCCGTTGCCTGGGGTCTGGTTGTATATAGTGCGTTATCCATTTAATAAGCCTTTCCCCAGTATACCATCTTCTTCGCCGGTTTACCGCAATGCACGCATACTCCTGAAATTTCTTCCTGTACAAATGGAATACAACGTGAAGTCACTCCCACTTCTTCTTTCATGGCATCTTCACATTCCTGGCATCCGCACCACATCGCTTTGATAAAGCCCGGCTTTTCATCCGCGATTTGTTTCATCTCTTCTAAATTATGAGCGGTATAGGTGTGGGTATCTCTGTGGACTCTGGCACGTTCCAGCATATCTGCCTGCATCGTTTCCAGGATTTCTGCTGCTTTGCCTGCAATCTCATCCAATGCAACAACCGTCTTCTCTCTGGTGTCACGTCTTACAATAACTGCCTGCCCTGCTTCGATATCTTTGGGTCCCAGCTCAATACGGATTGGAACGCCGCGCATTTCCTGCTCAGAGAATTTCCATCCAGGACTCTTATCCGAATCGTCTGCTTTTACACGGAGTCCCGCTTTTGCCAGAGTGTCCTTCACTTCAAAAGCCTTATCCAGAACACCTTCTTTTTTCTGCTGGATGGGTATTACCATAACCTGTACAGGTGCGATCTTTGGAGGCAGTACCAGACCGCTGTTGTCACCATGTACCATGATGATGGCGCCAATCATACGGGTCGTCATTCCCCAGGATGTCTGGTGAACATATTTTAGAGTATTATCTTTATCTGCAAACTGGATACCAAATGCCTTTGCAAATCCGTCACCAAAATTGTGGCTGGTTCCTGACTGCAGTGCTTTTCCGTCATGCATCAATGATTCAATAGTGTAGGTTGCTTCTGCACCTGCAAACTTTTCTTTATCTGTCTTCTGTCCGCGAACTACCGGGATTGCCAGTGTCTCTTCGCAGAAATCAGCATAGAGGTTCAGCATCTGCTTTGTTCTTTCTTCCGCCTCTTCTGCGGTAGCATGAGCGGTATGCCCCTCCTGCCATAAGAATTCTCTGGAACGAAGGAACGGTCTTGTTGTCTTTTCCCAGCGCACTACGGAACACCATTGGTTATAAACCTTTGGAAGATCACGGTGTGAATGGATATCCTTCGCATAAAAATCGCAGAATAAGGTTTCTGAAGTAGGGCGTACACACATTCTTTCCTGTAACGGCTCCAGTCCCCCATGGGTAACCCATGCTACTTCAGGAGCAAATCCTTCAACATGGTCTTTTTCTTTCTGCAGCAGGCTTTCCGGAATGAACATAGGGAGATATACATTTTCTACCCCTGTTTCTTTAAAACGGCGGTCCAGTTCATGCTGGATATTCTCCCAGATCGCATAACCAGCCGGCTTAATGACCATACATCCTTTTACACTTGTATAATCAATCAATTCTGCCTTCTTTACAACATCGGTATACCACCTCGCAAAATCTTCTTCCATCGACGTGATGGCTTCTACTAATTTTTTGTCCTTTGCCATTGTTCTGACTCTCCTTTTTCTATTAAATTCTGCTTTGGGGATGACCCTTATTTGCTTTAAAGTGTTTGCTTTAGAGCACAAAAAAACTACCGGATCCTCCTATGCCAATACATAAGGGACCGATAGCTCATACGCTTCGGCGGTACCACCCTAATTAACAGCCAAAACACTGGCCATTCTCTCAAACTCCCGTTAACGCCGGAACCACGTTGCATTTTCATGCAAAGCTCCAAGGCAGGTTCCATCTTCTCCGCATAAGAATCTCACACCAACCGATTCTCTCTCTGAAAAGCTTCCAAAATGTACTATTCCTTTTCTTCGCTATATTGTTATATTAATATGGTCATTCTAAAATAAATAATATCATTTGTCAAGCAGGGATTTCTGCAAGGCGATATCCCGGTATCCTCTCTGTCACACAATCTGCCAGTTAAACTATCGTCCGCCTCTTGACATCCTTTTCTTTTATCTATAGACTGTTTCTATACTACATAAGACAAACGAAGGAGCTAAATTTCATGACAAATTCGGATCAAAAAACCTCCGGCCACATTCTGGCACTGCTTACCATCATTGTATGGGGCACCACTTTTATTGCTACTAAAATCCTGTTAGACTATTTCAGCGCTACGCAGATTATGGTTCTCCGCTTTTTTATTTCTTATATCGGCCTGCTCCTGATCTGTATCATGAACCGGCAATTCACACTGAAACGCAACTGGAAGGATGAAGCAGGAATCTTTCTGCTTTCCATGTCCGGTGTGACCATATACTACTTTTTTGAAAATACCGCCCTTTCCTTTACCCAGGCATCCAATGTGAGTATATTAGTTGCCTTCGCCCCCATTTTCACCGCAATTCTTGCTCACTTTTTTACCAAAGACGAAAAACTGAAAAAAAATATTATCTTTGGATTTATCATTGCAATCATTGGAGTAGTCATGGTTGTGTTCAATGGAGCTGTGGTCCTGAAATTAAATCCCCTTGGGGATGGCATGGCAATTCTGGCAGCACTTTGCTGGGCAATATACTCCATACTACTGAAAAAATATATCAACAAATACGATAACTTTTCCCTGACCCGCAAAGTGATATTCTATGGCCTTGCAAGCTCCTATATCATGATGGTGGTATCAGAAAAGCGCCTCCTGCCCCCTGCAGCAATTAACACAGAAATTGTCATCTGTCTGCTGTTTTTGGGAATACTGGGAAGCGCCATCTGCTATATAACCTGGAATGTTGCCATTAAAAAGATCGGGATAATTAAAACGAATAATTACATATACTTAAATCCGTTCATCACGATGGTTGCTGCGTTTTTCATCCTGAAAGATCAGATCACACCTGTGGGATTACTGGGCGCCCTGCTTATCGTAGGAGGTGTCGTGCTCTCCCAGCGTTGATTCCCCAATGCTTCCGGGATACTTATTTCTGAACTGTTTCCAGGCTGTGCTGTCTTAAAATCTTCTCATAATCCGCCTGAGATACCGGTCTGGAACAATAGTATCCCTGGATATAATCACAGGAGATGCTTTCCAGGAACTCATACTGTTCCTTAGTCTCCACCCCCTCGGCAACTACTTTAATGCCCAGTTCCCGCGCCAATGCGATAACGCTGGTTATAATTTTCTTGCTTCTGGTGTTATTTTCGTAATCGTCGATAAGCGTCTTATCCATTTTCAGCAGGTCAATGGGAATATTCTTAAGGGTATTTAAAGAGGAATATCCCGATCCAAAGTCATCCATTAAAATGTGAATTCCACTCTGATGGAATTTATCCAGAATCCCTACCAGGATTTCTTCATTATCTAATAAAACGGTTTCCGTCAGTTCTAATTCAATCAGATGTACCGGTACTTTATATTTATTTATAATATCCAGATACGTATCCACAAAATCCTGGCGGTATAGGTGGAGCCTTGAGACATTCACAGAAACGGGGGGTACCTCGTAACCTTCCTGCTGCCATTTTTTAATCTGCCTGCAGACTTCTTCGAAGATGTACTGATCCAGTTGTACAATCGTACCATTATTTTCAAAAACAGGTACAAACTCTCCCGGCGGCATTAAGCCTTTATTCGGCCTCTGCCATCTGACCAATGCTTCTGCACCGTCAAAGCACTGCTTCTCAATATCGAACTTTGGCTGATAATAAATAATAAACTCCCGCTTTTCCAGGGCTGTTTCAAAGTAGTCTTCAATATCCTTGGTCCGAATCTTCCGATCCCGCATCTTATCATCGTAATAACAACATACCTGAAGCAGTTCCCCTTCGGGACGGTTCAGTGCCATCTTGGCTCTGTCAACCATAGTATCAATTTCATCTACCCCTGGTTCAATCTGATAGATCCCCGCGGTTGCTTTAATCTCATAATGCTTCCCGCCAAAATCTGTCCTGCTTTGCAGGCGGGCTATAATATCTTCCACACGGCTCTTTAACTCTTTTTTGTCCTTAATCTGAAGCAGTGCCACAAAATGATCTGCAAGCATTCTGGCAAATGCTTCTTTATCTCTCAGATATCCCTCAATAACACCAGCCACGTAAGTGAGTGCCCGATCTCCTTCCGCATAGCCAAACAGATCATTTATGTACTGGAATTTATGGATATTAAAACACACCACCGCATATTCCAGTTCATGATTGTCTTCCAGAATCTGCTTTGCCTCCACCTTAAATTTATTAAAGTTCGACATCCCGGTTGCTTCATCCGTAAAAGCAATTCTCTCCAGATCTTTTCTGCTGACCTGTCTGATGCGGTTGATCTGAAGTATCAGTATAATGATCAGGCAGGAGCAGAAGAAGATGAACAGATATGCCAGGGTTAAGATTTCCCCCATACTCTGCTTGATTACTTTTCCGGGAACAACGGTCAGCAGAAACCATTGGTTGACCGACAACGGCTGATAATACATGTAGTATTCCATATCGTCCCGGAAAATTACATATCCATTTTCCCCTTTGCTTACTCCACGCTTCAGTTCTTTTACAGCACCGCCATTTTTTCCCGACCGTTCTCCCATAAAACTGTAAATATTGTCAAACTGCTTTTCTTTATGGTCCGCCCCTTCTCCTACAATATAATCACCGTTTCCTTTGATAATATAGCTGTAACCGTCTCCCGCATAGATCGTTTCAGCCAGGGCACTTTTAAAATTATTCGTTTCAAGCGTCGCAAAAAGAACACAGCGGAATCCATCCTTAAAATTGACCGGAGCGCTGTAAACATTGATCTTATCGCCGCCTTCCACATCGTTTAAGGTATCGGACATCATAACGCTGCCATCCATAGATCTTTTAAAGTAATCCCGTCCATCCAATTCCATTTCTACGCCATCTGTGGTATATGCATCTCCGTTTGGCATAATGATTCCCATTCTCTTAAAGTCATTGGATTCATCTACCGGTTTCATTTCCTCAATCAGTTCATCTATTTCACAAGTATCATGCTGCCCCAGCAAAATTGCCAGATTACTGATGATATCCTTCCCTTTTTCTGCTTCCCGTTGAAATACTTTCGCACTCTGATTTGAGATTTCTGCCAGATTACTCAGCACCTTTTTCTGAGAGCTATTATAAAAGAGCTTTGCAAACAGGATGCCTGCAGCTGCGATTACTAAAATAATCAGCACAATGTCAAGAATTCGACGATTACGTAGCCTCTTCTCCATCTCTTCCTCTCTTCCCGTTCCTTTACTGACTTTCATTTCTCCGTATTTATATTACATTTATTATATATCACCCTACTGGCTTGTGCAATAAATTAATCAAAAACATTCCCATGCCTCTAGCTAACCACCATTTATCATTGAACTTTTCCGGGATTGCTGATATCCCGCATATTATCACTTGAACTTTCCTATGGAAGTGCTATATTTAAATTAGAGCCTGTTTGAAAATTGCTTCCTGACTGCTGTGCGGCGCGCAGCGCACTTTATAGGAAATTCGTTCCAAATATAGGGCACATAGCGGGCTGTGCAGCCTTAATTTGGAGCGGATATACCAAAAGCAGTGCGTGCAGATGGCAGAAATGAATTTTCAAACAGGCTCTGCCGCACATAGGATTATTGGGGATTTATATGTATCATGAAAGGAGAAGGAATCTATGACACAATTGAATTTTGAAAGCAAAGAAACCGAAGAGTATTATAAGAAAATGCGCAGGACCCTTGGCATCAGCCATCCAAGCCAATGGAATCACAATCCCTGTATTACAAGAGAAGACGTGGATAATTATGTAAAGGATGCCCAGAATATACTGGCATGCTGACAGAAAACGGATGATGAGGGGGAAACCTTCATCATCCGTCTTTTTAGAGCCTGCTTGAAAATTGCTTCTTTACAGGCTCTTTAGTCTGTAACTTGCCGTAAATCTTTTTAAATTCTGCTCTCAGATTTTCTTCATTCATTTCAGCCGTCAGGCAGCCTATTTTCGTTACCGCATTTCCTCCGGTAATATTACCATAGCAGATACACTCTATCACATTGCAATTCTGATACAGTCCATACATAAAACCGGCTGCAAATGCATCACCGGCACCGGTTGAATCCACATGCTCTGCCGGTGACGCCGGTATTCGAATCTCATTTCCATTGTCCAGCAGAAGACATCCCTGATGTCCGGTTTTGATAATTGCCGTGTTCAGATATTTAGACAACTCTATAAGCGCATCCCCGGGATTTCCTGTACCTGTAATTTTCATTGCTTCACACTCATTGGGAATAAAATAATCAACATATGGAAAAATCTCATGGTACCATTCCAGGCTAAGAGCATCACTCCAGGCTGAATCCATCACAACGACGCATCCGGCATCCTTCAGCCGCCGGCACAGGTGTCTTTGTTCAATGGTTACGTAAGCAATTTTTCTCTCGCTGTAGAATTGATACAGCTGCTGCTCATCTACCGCAAAACATTCCTCTCTGGGTTTATATGAGATAATCCCCCGGTCTTCCCTGCAGGAAACGATGCAGCTCAGTGTAACCGGATCGGGTTCACGGCTTGTCAGCATGTTTTTATATTCCACCCGGTTCTTCTTAAGCTCCTGATCCAGAAACTGGCTCAGCGGTCCGGTGCCCACATAAGTTGCCAGCTCCACCGGCACTCCCAGCCTCGCCAGCTGAATCAGCGTAGCAACCGGGCCTCCGCCTAACTGCCTGGAACAGCTTTCACTGTAAATTTCCTCTCCAAGTCCCGGCATTCTGGGTGAATTTCCAAAAATAAAATCGATATTTGCAATTCCAAATCCTGCCACACCTTTCTTCATAACCATCCCCCCTGTCTTGCACTGATTATTTGAATACGATCTGCCGGTCTCATCTTGTCTCCTCTCTATTCCGCCATCATAATTTCCAGTATTTTATGGTCGGTATCCTGCATTCCTTCTCTTCCTACACGGCTTACATAGGCAATGGTCGTTTCCAGATCCTTACCTACAATTCCTTCTCCCTCCCGGAATCGGCATCCGTCCTTCGCCATTTCATATCCCAGCAGTCCTGCCTGGACACCTGCGGCTATCTTTGCGGCACAGGATGGCTTCGCCCCATCGCAGATCACGCCGGAAACGGCTGCCAATGTATTGGTAATCGTATCTTCTATCACCGGAAACGGCGCATAATCCAGATAGGCAATCCCGCAGGCTGCAGCACATCCTGCGCTGACTGCACCGCAGTAAGCAGATAATTTACCAATCCCCGATTTCAGGCGGATAGAGACCAGATTTGCAAATGCCAGCGCCCGGTAAAGCGCATCTTCGGAAGCACCGATCTCCCGTCCATAGAGAACGACCGGAACGGATACCGTTATGCCCTGGTTCCCGCTTCCAGAATTTACAACTACGGGAAGGCTGCAGCCGCTCATCCTGGCATCGCTTCCTGCTGCGGCATAACCCGCCAGTACTCCATAGCGGTTTCCTCTTTCCAGCTCCACCAGATGCCTCCCCACACTGGCTCCATAATTTTCTTTGATTCCTTCCTCTGCAATTCTCACATTATAACGGATCTGAGGCTCCAGTATGGGGATCAGTTCTTCTAAGGGTACCACCTGGGCAAATTCATAAATGTCCTGCATTTTTAAGGCATCTGCATTTTTCACCTCTGCTCCCAGACATTCTTTTTGACGATATTCCCGGGTAAGATCCTTTCCATTACGCACCACCCTGGTAATGTTCATATGGCTTTTTTGTATTTCCGCCTCAGACCAGTCATCGCCGCTTGTAAGGCGCACTTTAATGTACAGGGGCTCATCTGTCTCAGCCAGAGACAGCGTACAGCGGTCTTTCTCCTCCAGCATGCTGCGCACCTGGCATGTCTCTTCTTTGGTCAGTGTGCTTAACACCTCCAGTTTCCTGTCGGGAGAACCCCCGGCAATACCGCAGAGCGCTGCGGCAGCTACGCCTTTTAGTCCCCCTGTATTGGGAATAGATACACTCTTTACATTCTTCAGCATATTACCGCTGACCTGGATATCCATATGCTGAAAACTGCACCCCAATGCTTCTTTTGCGCATGCCGCCGCCAGAGCCACAGCCCCTGGTTCCGTACATCCCAGCGCCGGAACAATTTCTTCCTTCAGAAGCTGAAGACAGGTGCCTAATTCGATTTTTTTCATTTCTAAAAACCTTCTTTCGCAAATTTCTTTTAAACGTGTTTAAAACCGCTTCCTGATCAAGCCTGTGATACTGTCTAAAGTTATGCTCTGCTCCAGATAAAGCCCTTCCGCCCAATCACATCCTGAGCATACTCCATATTCTTTTGCCATCTGCATTGCATATGGCAGAATATTTTGTGAACGATGGGCATTACAGGCAGCTTCCTTCACATCCAGTACGTCTGAAATGTCCACATAGACATCCGGTCTTCTTTTATTCGTCCTCCTGTCTGCACTGAAATAAAAGATAGCCTCATAATGCCAGTCGGTTCCATCCCTGGAGTATTTTTTAAGTCCTGCGGTGAAGCAGGCTGCTTTGGTAATCCTGGATACCGCCACATGGTCAGGATGATAATCATCCTCATGAAGGGTTAAAACATAACGCGGAGAGCATGTTCTCAGATGGGGGATCAAAGCCTTTATGGCAGTTTGCCCAAACTCCACCCCCGCATCCGGAAAGTCCAGCATGGCGAAATAATCCAGACCCAGAACAGAGGCTGCCTTTTTTGCTTCCGCTTCCCTGGTGCTCTGCTCTGCATATCCACCGGATTCTCCCCTGGTCATGATCACAAGTCCTGTGGTACATCCCTCTCTTTTTGCCTTGGCAAAGATTCCTCCGGCGCACACCTCCAGATCATCGGGATGAGCGCAGACTGCTAACAAATCAATCATATTTATACCCCCTCAATAGCGCAAGCTTGCTTGTGCTATTTCTTAATTAGTAGTTTGAAACTATTTTTGTTTCAAACTTTTTTTACTTGCTTAACACAAATTTCAAGTTCCAGATGTTATTGCTTCACTCCTGTCGCCGCTATTCCTTCCACAAACTGCTTTTGGAACAAAAAGAATATCAGAATCATTGGCAGAATTGCAATGATTCCTCCTGCCATTACCTGGGGATAATACGTTGTGTGTTCTCCAATCAGCATGGCAAGACCAGCGGAAAGTGTCATTTTTTCCATTGCATTATTAACAATAAGCGGCCACATCAGATCTTTAAACGTAGAGATGGCTGTTAATATTGCCAGAGAAGAAAGTGCCGGCTTGATTAACGGAAGCAAAATTTTATAGTAAATCTGAAAATAGCCGCAGCCATCCAATTTAGCGGCTTCATCCAGAGATCCCGGCAGCCCCTTAAAAAACTCACGCAGCATAAATGTTCCAAATGCGCTGAATACTTTGGGAATCCACAAAGCCGTCACCGTATCCGCAAGCCCCAGCTTCACCATAATATCGTAATTTGGAACCAGGAAGATCTGGCCCGGAACCATGAGCAGCGCCAGTAACAGGATAAAAATGGCATCCCTTCCCGGAAACTCCAGCCTTGCAAAAGCGTATGCCGCCATAGAACAAATCGTCAGTTCAATTACAATCGTAAAAAACAGAACCACAAAAGTATTCCGGTAAAAATCTAAAAACGGAAATTTATGGACCACCTCTCCATAACTCTCCAGTGTAAATATCTCCGGAAAAATAGTCGGCGGGATCTGAATACTTTCTTCATATGTCTTAAACGATGTCAATATCATCCACAAAAACGGTCCTACTGTAATAACCACACACAGAACCAGAAGCAGATGTAACGGCCATTTTCTACTTTTCATGCCGTATTACCCCTTTCCATACATTTACTTGTTCCAAGGAATGTCAGTCATCGTAAAATACCATCTTTTTCTGGCATACCAGCTGTATTGCCGTTATCACCAGAATCAGCAGGAACAGCATCAGGCTGACCGCAGCGCCATAACCCTTATGAAACTTTACAAATGACTGCTCAAAGAAGTACGTCACAAGAGACCTGGATGCTTCTGTTCCACTGCTTCCCTGGGGTATCATCAGGTAGATGAAGTCAAAAATCTGAAATACATTAATCATGGTGGTGACGCAGACGAAGAAAATGGACGGTGACAAAAGCGGCAGGGTAATTTTAAAAAACCGCTTTACTCCATTAGCCCCATCGATTCGAGCAGCCTCCTGGTAGCAGCCCGGTATGCCCTGAAGCCCTGCAAGCAGAATGATCACCTGATAAGCAACACTTGCCCATATAAACACTACAGAGATTGAAATCAATACAACACCCGAATCCGACAGCCAGGCAACGGGTCCTATTCCGACTGTCCCAAGTATTTCATTGATCAGTCCAAATTTATAGTTCAGCAGCCATTTCCATAAAAGCCCAATTGCCGCCGGCAGCGTAACCGCTGGCAGAAACAGACAGACTCTGTACAACCCAATACCTTTCACTTTTGTATTTAACAGAACAGCCAGCAAAACGGACAATACTACCACCAGTGGCACACAGATTACCACGTAGAGCAGCGTATTCAGAAGTGCCCTGTAAAAATCTGCATCCTGGAATAACTGCATATAATTCTGTAATCCGATAAATTTAGGCACTCCGAAGCTGGATTTATTTGTAAAGCTATAATAGATATTCTGAAAAAATGCTCCGATAAAGAAAACAGCCACTCCCGCCATCAATGGCAAAATCATCAGGTATCCTGCTAAAATTTCCTTGCGTTTTCC
This sequence comes from uncultured Robinsoniella sp., assembly GCA_900540475.1. Lineage (GTDB taxonomy): Bacteria > Bacillota > Clostridia > Lachnospirales > Lachnospiraceae > Robinsoniella. Next base: position 91,333 of record UQGG01000008.1, read on the forward strand.
TTTCCTTTTGATACTTTTATATGTCTTCATGCATTTCCCCCAACCTGATCTGGGGCGGCATAAGGGCTATTGCCCCAACCGCCCCAAAACTAATTTATGATTCGCTGTCCAACGCCTTCTGGGTAACTTCCTGCATCTGCTGGCATCCTTCCTGCGGTGTAAGTTCTTTTGCAAATATTTTTGCTGAAATTTCATTTACAGAAGGCAGCCAATCCGCCACACTTGGTGATGTAGGGAATAGTTCTCCACTCTTTGCAGCTTCAAAGAATACATTTGCATCTACATGTTTAAAATTTGGTGTATAGTATTTTTGAGCACTGATCAGAGCGGGCATGTCAATTTTTGCCTCTGCCTGCATTTTATTGGACTCTTCTCCCGAGAGATATTTAATCAGTTCCCATGCCGCATCTTTTTCTTTGCTGGCTGCATTCATGGCAAATCCCAGCCCGCCAATTACACTGTGGTTGTTATCGTCTTTTTTCGGCATGGAAATTGTGCCAATATCGGATGCAAAACTGGATTCATCCAGTACAGCTGCCTTCCACGATCCCATAAAAAGGATAGCTCCCTTTTGAGAAAGAAACAGATCTGTACCTTTCGTATCAGAAAGCACTTCACTGCCCGGCATTAACTGCTGATCCATCAGATCTATGACATCCTGATACGCTTTTACCGTTTCTGCCTGGTCGAATCCGGCTGTTTTATTATCTTCACTCAGCACATAACCTCCGTTTTGGACAATAAAATTAAAGAAAGAGGGCTGGGGATCTAATTCCATTAAGATCGGGTATTCATCAGAGCCCTGTTTAGTAATCTGATTCTTCAGCTGTTCAGCTGCTGCCCTCATATCTTCCCAGGTCCAGCCTTCCTTTGGCTGCTCCACTTTGTATTTATCAAAGATAGATTTATTGTAGAATACCTGAACGGTATCCATTCCCTTTGGCATACAATACTGCACTTCATTATAATTGTAAGCTCTGGCTACCACATCGACATAGTCACTCAGCTGAATTCCGTCTTTCTCAATATAGCTGTCCAGCGGTTCCAGAACCCCTGCCTCTGCATATTTCGGCAGATAGGTATTCATCCAGAAGACATCTGCCGCACTGTCCGCGCCCATGGCTGCATCCAGTTTCGTCCAATACTGAGACCAGGGGGTCAGCTGCACATCTACATGAATATCCGGATGCTCCTCCTCAAACTTAGCAACAATTTCATCAAACACCGGTTTCTGCACTTCGTCCCAGAGAGAAAACGAAATATTGACTTTTCCCGCTTCCTTGCTGTCCGCCTCAGATGTTCCGTTTTCTGATTTAGGGGTAATATTGTTCCCGCCCGTTCCGGTGCTGCCGCCGCATCCTGCCAGCATAACTGTCCCTGCCATTACTGCCGCCATTGTAAACCCAAATACTTTCTTTTTGTTCATTTTCCTTCCTCCGTTTTCTTTCTGTTTTCTCTACAGGTTCCCCTCTTAAATATTTTATATGGAATTGTAATCTCCACATTTTCATCTTTTTCCAGATCCAAAAAGGTGTTCAGCGTAAGTTCAACCATCTTCTTAATGGGCTGGGCAATGGTACAAAGCTTGGGCGCTATATGCTCTGACATACTGATTCCGTCAAATCCCAGTACAGAGATATGTTCCGGCACATGCAAACCATTTTCATAAAGTGCACTGATTGCTCCCATTGCAGCCTCATCGCTGAAAGCAAACACAGCGCTAAATGACAACCCCTTCTGCAATGCCTGCCTGGTAAGCCAGTATCCATTTTCATAAGTAAGATCCCCATACTTTGCAAGCGCCTCCTCAAATGGCACCCCAAACTCTTCATAAGCCCGTTTACACCCTGTAATTCTCTGAAATCCCGAGCTGATGCTTTTGGGATAATCAGATAGAATCAGTATTTTCTCATGCCTTAATTCCAGGAGGTATTTTGCCCCCTCATACGCTGCCGACAAATCATTTATATGTATCATTTTGCACCGGACATCCGAGCTGATTCCCCCAAACATCACCATTTTGATGTTCTTAGCGGCGATGTAGTTCATCATGCTGCTGTTCATATTCTCTTCCAGATAGATAACCCCTGTGATATTCAATTCCCGGAAAAACAGTTTATAACTTTCATCATCCGGTGATGTGGGAATAAACACCAGCCGATAACGGTATCTGGGTGCAGCTTCCAGTATCTCCTTTAAAACTTCACTAAAATATGCCAGCTTCAGATCCGGTATTAAAACTGCAATAACCCCCGGGTCTATATGTTTGTGAACAGGTACATAAGCCAGCTCTTTTACAGCTTCCTCAATTCTTCTCGCCGCATTATCCGAAACAACATTTGTTCCATGAAAATATCGTGATACAGTCGCCGGTGACACCCCAGCTACATGAGCAACTTCCCGCATTGTTGACCCCATTTCATCACCACCCGTTCTTTTTTCTTTGTATAAATAGCACAATTTTTATTAATATTTTCCTTTTTTTATGATAAATACATTATATATTACCGTAAAAGGACCGTCAATATTGTTTCATATGTTTCATAATCCTTTCATATGTTTCATTTTTTTCATAGATATATACAACCTTACTTGACTATTCTGTCAGCTTTAAGGGCCCCGGCAAAAACATTGGTGCTGCGGGCACTTTATATCGGGGTTTAGCAAACGCAAAAAAAGATGAGAGAAAGGGGATTTCCTTTCTACTCATCCTTTTTAGACTTTTTTAGACTTCAAATATTCCAGAAACAGCTCCAGCTGTTCCGCCTTTCCATACAGATATCCCTGATAAATATCACATCCCAGCCGTGCCAGTACATCCCGCTGCTCTTCCGTCTCCACGAACTCCGCCACAACTTTAAAGTGCAGTGACTCCGCCAGCTGCATAATGCCAAGAACAATGTTTTCAGATCGCTTATTGGCCAGCTGCTTAACAAGGCTTCCATCCAGCTTTACCTCTTCAAAAACATTCTGCTGCAGGTAAGTAAGGGAACTGTGCCCCATACCAAAGTCATCCATGCTAATCTGAATGCCCATCTTCCGCAGCTGCTCAATACGATTGATGATAACGTCCGTTGTACTGAAAAGTGCCCGCTCCGTAAGTTCAAATACCAGTATCACCTTTCCAAATGAATACTTTCCAAGGATTTCCCTTACTTTATCCACAAAGTCCTCTTCCTCCAGCTGATAGGGCGACAAATTAACGGAAATATGTATTGGATTATCATAAACCTTCTGAATCTCTTCTATATGCCTGCATGCTTCTTCAATAATATAGTATCCAAGGCTGTTTAAAAAGCCCGACTGTGCCGCCAGAGATATAAGCAGCGGAGGGGAGATATAGCCCGCTACCGGGTGCTTCCAGCGTAGAAGCGCCTCACCGCCATAGACCGAACCATCCCTATGCACCTGAACCTGGTAAAACAACTCCAGATGTTTACGTTTCATAGCATTATTCAGATCCACTGCCAGGGTCTTGGCTGCATAGTTGTATTCATATGAATTATCCAGAAACGCCGGAATTCTGCCTTTCTCTTCTCCCATCTGCATATCCTTCTGAATCATGGATACCTCCTGGGTGAAATCTTCCGTCTGTTTCTTTTCACTCCTTTTCACGAACGGGATATAGATAAATATCCCCACTGCAATATTAAAAAGCTGCAAAAGACTGCCAGCAAAAGAGCCGGTTGCCGTATAGCCGCTTAAAATTACAGGGGAAGTCCATTCCACCGAATTTGTTACCAGCGGTACCAGCCCCACAGCCATGGCTGCACTGCTGATAATTGCCATCACAATCGGTGTTAAAATAAATGGTACGATCATAACCGGGTTAAATATAACCGGGAAACCAAACACAACAATTTCGCTGATATTAAACAACACAGGCAGGCAGGAAAATTGTGCAAGCCGCTTATTGTGGCTCTTCTTCGCAACTATAAACAACGCAATAATCAGGCACAGAGCCGTACCACAGCCCCCAATAAAAACAAATACATCCAGAAACGTTTTGGAATAGATCTCCGTGGGCTGGCTTCCGGACGCAATTAAAGCCTGATTCACATCAATTCCCTGCTCAAAGAACCGCTTCGCTACCGCATCCAGGGTATTCGTCCCATGTATGCCAAAGAACCACAGCAGATGGGAAAAGAAAATATACAAAACCACTCCCAGGATGTTACCCCCAATTTTTTCAAACAGCTTCAGGAACAGATAGGAACCGAAGTTCATAATATTCCCGTCCCCTATTACTGTTCGCAGTCCAATTCCAAGAACCGTAAACAGAATAATAATTCCAACGGTAGGAACCAGGCTGCGCATTGCCTGATTAAAAATATAATCCGCACCAATTGTATGCAGTTTTTCAAACTTATTGTAAAATTTCATACCCTGGCGGAACATGGCACAGGATAACACGGTAATAAACATTGCCGTAAAAACCCATTCCGCACCAAAAATGTGCTCCGTTTGATTTTGCAGCCCACCCAGAAATGCCAGGTACGAGCAGATTGCAATAGCCGGATAGAAATTCAGATCTTCCTTTCCCACCAGCTTTCCTATGGATATGCTTATGGTAAATATAAGGATCAAAGCTAATGATCCCAGGGTAATATTATAGATAATTGTAAAAAATTCCGACAGCTTTCCACCCAGAAATCCCTGAACGACATTCTGATATGCCTGCCACGGAAAAGTATTCAGCAAAAGAGCAAACGATCCAATCAAAAGGAACGGAATAGCCAGACTCAATCCCTGTTTAACTGCAAGCCCATACAGCGAGCTTTGTAATTTTATTTTCTTTTTCATTTTCATTCTTACAACCCTCTCTATAAAATCAAAACTCTGGCAAGTTCATTAGTAATGAGATTATACTTTTACTTTATGTTTGTTAGTATATCATAAAAAAAGGACCATTGCACTTGAAACATGCAATGATCCTAATCATTCATTTATTTACTTTTTTATTTGTATAATGGTCCGTAAGCTGCACAAGCTCTGTAATCCTGACCCTCTTTATCCTGTCCGAATGCATTCCAGGAAGCTGGTCTGAAGATTTCTTCTTCCGGTACGTTATGCATAGCAACCGGAATTCTTAACATAGAGCACATTGTGATTAAGTCTGCTCCGATGTGTCCGTAGCTGATTGCACCATGGTTAGCGCCCCAGTTATTCATTACATCATAAGCTGTCTTGAATGCGCCTTCTCCTGTTGTTCTTGGTGCGAACCAGGTACATGGCCATGTATAGTCTGTTCTCTTCCATAATTTATCAGATACTTCATCCGGAAGTTTTACTGTATGGCCTTCAGCGATCTGAAGAACCGGTCCTAAGCCTTTTACAAGATTCAGACGGATCATGGTTACCGGCATTTCAGCTTCTGTTAAGAAACGGGATGAGAATCCGCCTCCTCTGAAATATCCGTTATCAGCAGGATTCCAGGTAGTTGCATTCATGATTGCATCCTGATCTGCTTCTGTAACATCATACCATGGCTTCATAACGCCGTTGCCGTTTTCATCTATTGCCTGCCCGTTTGCATCAAGGCAAGCTGCACCAGAGTTGATTAAGTGGATAAATCCGCCTGCGTCTTTTGCAACGCCTTCGATATCATATCCAGTAGCTTTCTTAACTGCTTCCGGGCTCCAGTATGTACGAACATCTGCAAAGATCTGTGCTCTGTTGGTCAATAATTTCATGAACATCATGCCAAGACCGTTTAATACGTCATTTTCTGTAGCCAGGATATATGGCTCTCTTGCTCCGTTCCAGTCGAAGGAAGTATTTAACATTGCTTCCGGGAAGTCACAGTTTGGATAGAAATCTGTCCACTGTCTCTGTCCCTGGAATCCTGCTGCGATCGCATTATGTCCGATTGCTTCTTCTGAGAATTTCGGATCCAGGTTTTTATTTCCATTCATTAAGTCTTTGATGATACACATCATCTTAACTACGAATTCAAAATCTTTTTCTTTCTGCTCTTCAGATACCTGTAATTCAGGTGGGTTCTTGTCGAATCCGATTTTGCATTTTTCTTTGGACCATGCAAGAGCTTTCTTGAATTCTGCTTCATCATAGATACCCTCTGTCATACGACGGATGATTTCTACTTCATCAACAGATTCCACTCTCATGCCTAAATATTCTTCGATAAATGCAGGATCAATGATAGATCCGCCGATTCCCATACAGATGGAACCGATCTGTAAATAAGATTTTCCTCTCATAGAAGCTGCTGCTACAGCTGCACGGCCAAATCTTAATAATTTATCTTTTACATCACAAGGAATCTCTGTGTCGTCTGCATCACAAACGTCATGTCCGTAGATACCAAAAGCAGGAAGTCCTTTCTGAGCATGTGTAGCCAGAACTGATGCAAGGTAAACAGCACCCGGTCTTTCTGTTCCATTGAATCCCCAAACACCCTTAATGGTGTTCTTGTCCATATCCATTGTCTCAGCGCCATAGCACCAGCAAGGAGTAACTGTCAGTGTGATATCAACGCCTTCTTTTCTGAACTTTTCAGCACAGGCTGCTGTTTCACCAACACGTCCGATTGTAGTATCTGCAATTACAACTTTAACCGGTTCACCATTTGAATATTTTAAATTCTCTTCGAATAATTTAGCTGCTGATTTCGCCATGTTCATAGTCTGTTCTTCCAAAGAACCTCTTACATCCAAAGCGCCTCTACGTCCGTCAATTGTTGGTCTGATTCCGATTACTGGGTATCCACCGATCAATCTGCTTTCTGCCATTTGAAATTACCTCCATTTTTATCAATTGTTTGGTTTGTTTATACACTTTACACAATGCGGTTTTATCCCTTCCGCATTTTATGTACTAAGTATACAACATATTTTTTGATTTTGCACGTAAAATTATGTTAGGATATGGACAATTTTTGTGATTTTTGTTATACTATATCATCAACACAAAAACGCTGTGAAACGTTTTAAAACAGAAACCGAAAGAACATGAGGTCAAACACATACTATGAAAGCATTCCATGAGGTCCGTTCCTATGATTCCGATTTTATGGTGTGGCATTCATCCTATGAGAATATCAGCTTCCTGGCACACTGGCATCAGGAAATCGAATTTATCTATGTCCGCCAGGGCAGTGCCCATTTCAGTATCAATGATGATATTTTTACTGCCCACGCCGGTGACCTGGTCATTGTGGACACAGGTGATTTCCATTACAGTGACTCTTCCAATATGGAAAATATACTGGAATTTATTATCTTTGATCCAGGCATTATCAGTTCTCTTTATCACCATTCCCAGTTTTCCCACCCCTGCGTAACCAGAGAAATGCTGGAGTCCTATGGGATGAATGAAATGCTGATGTCACTGCTGGACCGGGTGGGTGAAGAGCTTAAGAACAAGGAAGCTTATTACAAAGAGATCATAACAGCCGCCTTAAGGGAGTTCTGGTATCTGCTGAAACGCAGGCTGCCAAAGAATGACAGCGGCCTGCAGAGCACCAGTAAACGCATCAACATGCTATACGACATGCAGCAGCTCTTATCTTATATGGAAGAACACTATGCCGACAATATTACGCTGTCATTTGCAGCAAAACAGATGAGTTTCAGCGAAAGCCATTTTTCCAAGGTATTCAAAAAACTGATCGGGATTAATTTCGTCACCTATCTGAATATGGTACGCGTGGAACACGCTGCCAACGAGCTGAAAAATACCAGCAGCAAAGTCACCGACATTGCAATCGACTGCGGTTTTAATAATATCCGAACATTTAACCGGGTATTTAAGGAAATTACGGGCTGTACTCCAAGCGAATTTTTAAAACTGACAGATCCGGATTCCTATAATCTTACCTATTATAAGCGTAAATCCTCGGAACAGGAATTCGTAGAAAACGATTCCCTGACCGTTGTAAAAAATATACCATCGGAGGTACTGCCATGACCAACCCCATACTTTACCGTAAACGCCTGATCCCGGAGGAATGCGTTTTATTAAAAGACGATATACTGCTCTACCGGGATGATCACATCATTCTTACGAAATGGGACACCCTTCATCCTAAGAAAACGCTGCATCACGGGCTTTCCTGCTATCTTCTGGACAAAGGAATAAAGGTCAGCAAGTTCTATGACCACGAAAGCCGGCTGATCAGCTGGTACTGCGACATCATCACCTATGACTACGAAGAATCCACCGATACTTATATATTTACGGATCTTCTGGCTGATGTCATCGTCTATCCGGACGGTAAGCTCAAGGTCATTGATCTGGATGAACTTGCCGATGCCATGGAACAGGCGTTAATTACACAGGATGAGATGTTAAAAGCTCTGAGGCAGCTGGATACACTGCTTCACGTAATCTACCGGGGCGATTTCCAGAAATATCAGAAATATATAGAAGATGCCGAAAACAGATATATCTAGTACAACGCTACCTTCTCTTGACCTGCACGTTCTTCCTATACAAAGCGTCTTACCAGATTTTCACAATAATGCTGGTATTTTATTACGATCTTTGATATGATAGTAACCTGTCGCTAAAAATAAGATCTGCCGTATCTGTTCAGTGTCATGAAAAGATACGGGTATAACTCCCAGTTAACAGCCAGATGATCCGTAAGGATGATTTGGCTGTTTGCCGGGAGTTATGCAAGATACATGATATAACAAGAGGAGGTTAGACGATGGATCAGGAACAGCAGCATTTAGAGGAATGTACCGGGATTATCAGAGAGAATATCGCTTTCTATGAGAAACAGGTGCAAAACAGCCGCCGGGAAACCGATGAATTGTACATTGCCATTCAGCAGGGAGACACGGAGCTTTATGACCAGTTGATTGTAAGCCAGGATATCACCACTCACGCAGCAAATTCCCTGCGGAAGAACCGGGCAGCACTGGAAAAACCTTATTTTGGACGCGTGGATTATGAAGAAATCGAATTTGCGAAACCGGAAAGCATCTATATTGGTAAAAATGGTATCAGCCGCAACAAAACAGAGATTATCATTGTGGATTGGCGTGCTCCTATATCCAGCGTCTACTACGAAAATACATTAGGACGTGGAAAATACCATGTACCGGAAGTCGGTGATATCGAAATCGATCTTAAGTTAAAGAGAACCTTTGATGTCGTCCAGGGTAAGTTGACTGGCTTTTATGACAGCGATGTGGCATCCAATGATGAGCTTTTAGTCAAATACCTTGCCAAAAATAAAGATGTTGTACTGGGTGATATTATTTCCACCATCCAAAAAGAACAAAATGAGATCATCCGTGATACGCCATTTACGGATATCATTGTCCAGGGCGTTGCCGGAAGCGGGAAAACAACAGTTGCCATGCATCGGATCTCATACATTTTATATAACTATGCACACCGTTTTTCCCCTGAAGAATTCTGCATTATCGGAAGCAATGATATGCTTTTAAGCTATATTACAAGCGGCCTGCCCGAACTGGATGTCTCCGGCATCGGACAGAAGCGAATGGACCTTTTCCTGGTTTACCTTCTGGATAAAGACTGGAAGAAAAAATTCAAATATATCCAGATGAAGCCCCAATCCGCATTTAAAAGTAAACTGGATTTTATCTACCATCTGGGAGATTATCTGAAAAAAATTGAATATCAGTCCATCCCCTGCAAAAGCATTAAGGATCCGGCGCTTGGAGTAATCCTGTCTGCTGACAGTATCCGCTCAGCGCTAAGTCTCAGCCGCGGTTTGTCCCTGAAACAAAAACTGGCTCAGCTAAATGAACGGCTCAAGAACAGAATCCGCCTGCTCACAGACGGTTCTAAAAAAGATTACCGTCCAAAGAAACTGTCCCAATACCGCAATTATTTTAAATGGGAAGCTGAAGCAAAAACGCCTCTGGCAATTTACATTAACTTTTTACTGGCTTACGAATCCGATCATAATTCCCTGGATGTGGACAGCACCCTGGCGGATATTCAAAAGGAATCCTTCGATATCTACGATCTCGCTGCTATGGTATTTATCCGGAAACGGATGACAGAGGCAAAAGCATTAGATGAATTCGGGCAGATTATCATAGATGAAGCCCAGGACTTTGGACCTATGATTTACTATGTCTTAAGAAATGCACTGCCGGATTGTTACTTTACCATTATGGGAGATGTTTCCCAGAATATCAATTATACTACCGGAATGAACAGCTGGGACGAACTATGCAATGAAGTGTTTGATCCAGAAAAAGAACATTTCCGGATTCTGGCGAAGAGTTACCGAAATACAATTGAAATCTCCGAATATGCCGGAAAAGTTTTAGATAAGGCATCTTCCGGCGCCTATAAGATACAGCCCGTTATCCGTCATGGTTCACCCGTTCAGCTGTATCAATGTTCACCGGAAGAAATGGCGGGACAGGCTGTCGAGGCTATAAAAGGCATCCAGGAGCGGGGCTTTGACACCACCGCAGTTATCTGCCGTACCCAGGAAGAAGCGCAGGCTGTGGAACAGCTTTTGGCAGAGCAGATTGCCATTGAAAATGGAACTGAGATGAACTTCCAGAAGGGCGTTATGGTGCTCCCTATTGCACTTACCAAAGGTCTGGAGTTTGACACGGTTTTACTTTGGAATCCCGATACGGAGAGTTATCAGGAAAATGAGGGTGATGCTAAGCTTCTGTATGTGGCAATTACACGCGCCCTTCATGAGCTGCATATCCTCTGGCATGGTGATTTATCCGGTTTGTTTAACTAGTGCCGCCCGGCACTGGTGTAGTAACCAGTTAAGTACCAGTGTTTTACATGGCACGCTATGCGTCCGCTTTCATCTAAAATATCCGCATGTCCCGGTGTCTTTTGAATCCACCGGCTACATGCGGATATTTATTTTAAAATACTTTTAAATACTTAAATTCCAGTTTTTCTGCTCCGGAAAGTTTTTGATACACAATTTTACAAACCTTTTCATATACTTCCCTGACAAATCCGGTGTCTTCAGAACTGATCACAACGTCCCCATAATTGGCCTGCATTACAAGATCCATAGCTCTCGCAAATTCATTTGGGTCAATTCCATCAAACCGCTGCACCACTTCCTTTACAAATCCTGGCTCTGTACCATCTAATTTCTTAGGCAGTCCGCCAAGCACCATTACTTCATACATCGATGCAAAGATACCTCTCACATCTTCTGCTGCCCGTCTCTTTAGTATCAGGATTCTGCGTATCATGATAATGGCAATGATCAGAGCCGCTGCAGCAGCAGCCAATATAATCATCAATGAGATCCTTCCAGCCATACTGTCCTGGAAAAAGTGATTGTTATCAGCTGTCTCTGTCTGAGCCTCCGTTTTCAGTTCCTGCCTGCCTTCCGTCTGGACCTGTTTTTTCTGTTCGCTCTGCGCTTCCTTCCTGGCAGTCTCTGACTGTTCTTCATTATTCCGGTTTACGGCACCCGTATATCCCGGTGTTGCTTCTACCGGCATCCAGCCTTCCCCGTCTACGTAGATCTCCGCCCATGCATGGGCCTTTTCATCCTTGATATGTCCTTCGTATTCCCCGTCAGCATTTACGGTGAACTCAGAAGCAGGAGCGATATATCCCGCTGCATACCTTGCAGGAATTCCATACATGCGGAACATCAGTACCGCGGTTGTTGCGAAATGGACACAGTATCCTTCTTTTCGTTCGAATAAAAAATACTCTGCGAAGTCTTTATTGGCCGGACATGCTCCCGGCTGAAGATTATATTTCGCATTTCCGGTCAGAGTAGTAACAATAAAATCCTTTATTTCATTCAGATCCGTCATGGGATGTGATTCACATAGTGCAGCCAGATTGGTCAGCCGCTCCGCCGGATAAGACAGATATTTTCCATATACATAGTCCCGGTAGTTCCCGGACAATGGGCTGAAATCGTATAAACTGGCATAACCATTTGCATTTATCAGCTGTTCATAGCTTCCTCTTTCATAAAAGGAATAGGCTGTTTCACTTTTGGAGCCAGATTCCTGTCTGGAAATATAGGGTGCATATTCCTCTTCAGAAGATGCGCCTGTTTTTTCAACCAAAATCGTCTGTTTTAAATATTCACTGGCTTCTTCCTCCAGCATGGATGCCAACTGAAAAGGCTGTTCGAAATACTCACGCCGTACCTCTTCCGCTGTGCCAATCTGTGCATCTGCAAAAAAAGAAAGATCATCATCTTCTGACCAGCGGCTTCCTGTATACTCATCCCCAGTATATCCCTTTAAGTAAATTGTCTCTCCGGGTTCACCATATAAGGTTAACTTCAAAGCTTCTTCTCCGGTAAAATAGACATTTCCGCCTAATTGCCCGCTGTCTATCTGCCCGGCTCCCGACATACTGATCCGAAGTTTGGGAAACATATTCCGCACAGTCTCTACCAGTGAATTATTCTGAACGAATACCCTGGCTTCTTTCACCTGCACATTCAGTTTTTCCATCTGGGGGTTCAGCACCAGATACGAAATTCCAAAGAGCACCACCGCTGCCACGCCCATAAATAAAGCACTGTAGCCCACCACACCATTCCGGTAATACTTTGGCACCATTACCTTACTTTTTCGAAGAGAAAACTCTCCTTTTCCCATGGTAAATGCACCTACATAGCAAAACAGAATCAGGCACAGGGACCAGAAGGAAGGGACCAGCCCCACCATCATCGCACCGGCAGTAGGAAGGATCGTCCCCATCAGAACCAGCATACGGCTTTTTACTGCCACCAACCCCAAAAACAGTGTGACACCAAATAAAATCATAATCAACAACAGAATTTCGGTTGTATCATTTCCAAGAAGGGGATTCGTCGTATAGGGATCCAGTTCCATGACAAAATACCTGTTTGCCGCTTCCCGGATTGCATTCATTACGATCAGAGACTGATTCTTCAGTTCCTCTGCATGCCAGTATGCCCAGGCGCAGGTACAGATCAGGGATATGGGGATTAACATCCTCATGTATTTTCCCGTAAAGTAAAATAACCATAGAAGCAGTCCCATCACGAGAATTCCCCAGAACAGTATATTCTCTCCAAACTCTACCCGAAATGAAGTTATAAAAGAATAAAACGTCCCATACAAGCCAGCCTGAAAGAATAAAAACAGCACAATAAAACTAAGCCCATGTACTTTCGTCCTGGGAGCAATCACCGTCACCTTTTCGGCCTTTAAATTAATTCCTGTCTTTTTATCTGCTCTACTCATAGTTTATTATTTTCCATCCATTTGATCTGTAATCATAGTTCCTGATATGTGTCCAGAATCGACCAAGAAGCGTTTCTACACCTGAAGGAAATAACCCTCCAGCTGGGATTTAATATCTTCTTTCACAAATTGCGCACGGGCCTCTCCATTCATCATTAACTCCAGGTTCCCATCCAGCATCATGACCGTACTGAAATTTCCTCCCGGATATTCGGCTCTGTACCCCGCCTCCATATCATAAGATTCCATATAAAACACTGCTGTCAGCAGTTCTTCCATCATCTCGTAAAAAGATTCCTCATCCACAACCTGCTTTCTCACAAGCTCATTGTGGGCTTTATCATACCAGGACACATAGTGGGGACATTCTTCTCTTGCAAGGGCATTAGATAGGGAAACGGCCGTTTCCAAAAATGCATTCATCTGATCCAGCATCCGCCCCTGGCTGCTCGCCCAGTAAAAATCCAGCAGAAACAGAATTTTACACCCCTTCGGCATACTGAATTCCTTCGTCATCAATTCATCTGTCCGGGCACTTAATTTCCAGTGTACCCGCTGCAGCGTATCTCCGTTTCTGAATTCCCGCACCTGGTAGATCTCTGACGGGTCATCTCCGCTTCTGTGAGTCTCATACTCTTCTCCCTCAACAGGGAACCGCCTTGTGCGTTCACTGATCTCCGCTTCTATATGATGCACTTCAGGAAGTATATTCACCTGAATCTTTTCCTGCATTTTTCTTTTTCTGGAAAAGAGCATCAGATAGTCATAGACTTTGATCCGCTCCAGCGCAACCTGAACCTGTCCGCAATACCTGGAACTGATACTGCACTGGATACGCACCTCGCTGGATCCCTGCACCGCACCTTTTACCGTTTCCTTTTCTCCGTTTCCGGAAAATCCGTTACTGACAACCAGCTTCATTACCAGGTGATTTACCGGCATCCAGCATTTATTCTTTACATAGATCTCCACCGGAATCATTTCATCTCTGGATGCCACCGGTCCCTTCACTTCCAGGCGTATGCTTATTCCGTATGCCAGCATCCATGACATCAGATACATAGCAACAGCAAACAGCACCTCAAAAAGCACCAGGATCATCAGAAATTCCCCGTCATACATAATGCCGAAGAAAACCGTAGCTGCCAGAACCAGAATATAAATCATTTTATTTTTCATGCATTAACCCTACTTCCTCTTAGGTGTGGGCTTTGGTACCTTTTCCAGTATCTCATCCATTATCCCTTCCGTGGTAACGTGATTCACTCTCGCCCTGGCATTTAATTTAATCCGGTGCATGCTCACATCCTTCAAAACCATGCATACATCATTTGGAGTCACATAATTTCTGCCCTCCAGATAGGCGGCCGCCTTAGCCATACGGGTCACCGCTATAGTCCCTCTGGGGCTGACCCCCAGTTCCAGATAAGGGTTTTCTCTGGTCGCCGCAATCAATTTTGCTATATACGTATAAATCACATCGTGAATAAAGACCTGTTCCGTTTCCTTTTGCATCTGAACCAGTTCCTGAGCCTGAATGACAGGCACAATATTTTCAATCGGATTACCTGATCCCCTGTCTTTCAAAATCGCAATTTCATTTTCCACGTCCGGATACCCCATGGTCATACAGACCATAAACCGATCCAGCTGTGACTCGGGCAGCATCTGCGTTCCAGCCGATCCAATGGGATTCTGGGTTGCAATAACAATAAAAGGCTTTGGTACTTCCCTGGTCACACCCTCTACGGTAACATTTCCTTCTTCCATTACCTCCAGAAGTGCAGACTGTGTCTTTGGAGAAGTACGGTTGATTTCATCTGCCAGAAACAGGTTGCACATAATAGCACCCGGCTGAAAAGAAAACTGGTTCAACTCCTTTTGATAAATAGAAAATCCTGTAATATCTGCAGGCAATACATCCGGCGTAAACTGCACCCTGTGCCAAATCAGGTCCATTGCCCTGGAAAACGCCAAAGCCATGGTAGTCTTACCCACGCCCGGAATATCCTCCAGGAGTACATGCCCGCCTGCCAGCATTGCCATCATAACTTTCTCTACGCAGGCATCCTTTCCTACCACTGCTTTTTTTACTTCTTCTATAATCTGTCTTACTTTTTGTACATATATAGACATACTTTCCTCCTATGCCGCATTCCATATTTTTGACCTAGTACAGCATTGCGTAAATAACTGTGAATAGAGTGCCTGATATCTGCGTCAGGTGTGCGTCTGCGAAGCGACGGCGTAGTGGGCTACAATTAGCTTCGCAGACGTGCATCTGGCGGAGATATCGGGTGTCTATATTCATAGTTATTTGTGCAATGCAGTACTAGTATTTAAATTATAGCGACAATATTCCATTATTTATTTAATCGTTTTTACAGCCGGCTCTGAGCACATTTAAAATTACTTTCTGCCATCTGTGCGTTTCAGTAAACTTTTCTCTCTATTATACTATCATAGAAGAAATACGAAAACCATATATTATTGTTTAAAATAACCTTAATTGTCTGGTTTATGCAACAGTTCCCTGCCCTCAAACGTATCCGGTGCTGCTTATGCGTAAAAACAGCGTCCCTCTCCAGGACGCTGTTTCTAAAGTTCAATCTCAATCTTTCTATTCGTATGCTGATACTGACGATAGCCGACTCCTGCGGCATCCATCATTCTCTTAGATGCAATAACCGCCGGTGTGTCTGCATATTTATCACAGTCATAGATTACATGAGTGATGCCTGCCTGTATAATTGCCTTTGCACATTCATTACAGGGGAACAGGGAAACATAAAGCTTGGCACCTTCCAGGCTGCCGCCTCTGTAGTTAAGAATTGCGTTTAACTCACTGTGGGTGGTGTACACATACTTGCTGTCCAGCGCCTCTCCTTCTCTGCACCAGGGGAATTCGTCATCCGAACATCCCATTGGAAATCCATTATATCCCATAGACAATATTTTATTATCATTGCTGACGATACAGGCTCCTACCTGTGTATTCGGATCTTTTGAGCGCATTCCCGAAAGTTTTGCAACCCCCATAAAATACTCATCCCAGGAAATATAATCAGTCCTTTTACCGCTCATTGTAAATCCCTCCAATATCTCTTATTTTGTACCAAAGATACGGTCTCCGGCATCTCCAAGGCCGGGTACAATATAACCATGGTCGTTCAAATGATCATCAAGCGCACCGATATAGATATCCACATCCGGATGTTCCTTCTGCATGCGTTTTACACCTTCCGGTGCTGCGATGATACACATAAACCGTATATTTTTAACTCCTTTTTCTTTCAGCAGATTAATTGCTGCTGAAGAAGATCCGCCTGTTGCCAGCATCGGGTCTACTACAAATACTTCTCTGTCCCAGGAATCTGCCGGTAATTTTGAATAATATTCTACAGGTTCCAGTGTATCCGGATCACGGTAAAGTCCGATATGACCTACCTTTGCTGCCGGTATCATAGCCAGCATACCATCTACCATTCCAAGTCCTGCCCTTAAAATCGGAACTACTGCCAGTTTCTTTCCCTGAAGTTCTTTCGCCGTCATGGGACAGATAGGGGTTTCAATGTCAACATCTATTAACTTTAAATCCCTAGTTGCCTCATAGCACATCAGCATTGCTATTTCGCTGATCATCTGCCTGAAATCCTTTGATCCTACTTCTTTCCTGCGAATAATTCCAATCTTGTGCTGGATCAGTGGATGATCCATAACTGTCACCTTTGACATTGCCCTACCTCCTTACGCACATAAATAATGTACGTTTCTCTTTTTGTTATTTTTTATTTTTATCTTCTGCTTTATACAGTAAAATAGAAATTACTTTTTTAGATTACTCTTCGATCAGAGAGATTCTATTCTTATGTCTTTCTTCTTCCGAAAATGGTGTATCCAGGAACGTATCCACTATTTTAAGTGCCAATCCCGGTCCTACCACTCTGGCGCCCATCGCCAGGATATTTGCATCATTATGAAGCCTTGTTGCTTCTGCACTGAAGCAGTCTGAGCAAAGTGCTGCACGGATTCCCTTTATCTTATTTGCCGCAATGGAAATACCAATGCCGGTTCCGCAGATCAGAATTCCCCTGTCACACTCACCGTTTACAACTGCATTGGCAACTGCCCTTGCGTAAACCGGGTAATCCACAGCAGCTTCACTGTCACAGCCAAAATCCTTACATTCGATTCCCCGTTTTTTTAAATGTTCCATGATTTCCAGCTTCAATGTGTATCCGCCATGGTCACAGCCTATTCCTAACATAACAATTCCTCCTCATTTAAGACTACTACTAATTTTGATATCAATTCTTTTAAATATTCAAAGCATTCCCCGTACTCCACCAGCGTTCCGCCAACCGGATTGGGAATGTCCCCTTTCGAGCCTGCATATTCAGTCAATAGATGTACATTATAAGCATTTTCATGTTCTTCAAAGATTTTATTCTTTTCCCATTCATCCATAGTCAGAATCAGCGTCCGCTTGTCAAAATCCTCCTGGACCAGCGGCGTCGCCGTATGATCTTTCATCGACAGCCCGTTGCTCACCAGCACCGCCTCCGCTTTCTGATTCACCGGCTCCGGAAAAAGCACGATCAGTCCCTTAGATTCGATCAGTAGATCTTCCAGCAAAAATTTACTCTTCATAATCGCTTCTGCCATAGGACTTCGACATGTGTCGCTATTACTTACAAATATAAGCTTATCATAATGCTTCATATCGTTTTGCTCCTTATACTTTGATGATCTGATGTCCTGCTGCTTTCATCAGACGGTTCATGATCGCCTGTCCCATCTTTGGTGTCTCAAAAGCCTCTGAGAAAATCTGCGTTACCTCAAGCTCATCGAATTCCCGCAAAATCCCATACAGATTCTGTGCTATAGAAAGTTCATCGTTCCTGGTTCCGATAGATTTAATCATACCGCCTTTATAAGCCCCGGCTGTTTCATCAGATGCAATAACCCCCGGACTTCCCCCACACTGTATTTCCTGCTGAATCAACTCATTGATTTTAGAAATGACGTTTTGTTCCTCACCTTCCAGAATAACCAGATTTGCTTTGGGTGCATAGTGCTTATACTTCATGCCCGGTGCCTTTGGATGAATAGATGCATCGTCTATTAACAATGCCTGATCTACCTGAACCGGTCCGATCACTTCCTCCAGCATCTCCCGGTTGATATATCCCGGTCTTAATATCGTAGGTGTCCCTTCACTCATATCCACGATTGTAGATTCCAGTCCAATTCCTACACTACCGCCGTCAATAATCATATCAATCTTCCCCGAAAGGTCTTCTTCCACATGGCTTGCCTTCGTTGGACTGGGCCGTCCTGAAGTATTCGCGCTGGGAGCTGCTATATAGCCGCCTCCTGCCCTGATCAGAGCGCATGCCAATTCATGACGGGGCATACGCACCGCCACTGTATCTAATCCTCCGGTTGTCCCATAAGGGACTATGTCATTTTTTTTGAAGATCATGGTAAGCGGTCCCGGCCAAAATGCTTCTGCAAGCGCCTCTGCCTTTTGGGGAACCTCTGCTGCTATGCCATACAGATCTGCCATTTCTGCAATATGTACAATCAGCGGATTATCGGATGGACGTCCTTTGGCTTCATAAATCCTGGCTGCCGCCCTTTCATCCAAAGCATTTGCCCCCAGTCCGTAAACCGTCTCTGTTGGAAATGCTACCAGACCACCGTTCTTTAAAATCTCCCCGGCTTTCCTGATACCTCCGTCATTTAATTGCTGATCCATCACTTCTATGATTGTATCCATAATCTGCCTCTTGAATCTGAAGTTGTTCAGATTTCTTCTTAAATTTAAAAATAACTATCGTCCATATTATACCATCAGTCACATAAAAGGGCAATGTTAAATGTTTCCCGGGAATTTTGAAATATTCGGAAGTGTTATTATAAAGCAAAAAAACTTCCGCTTTATTGGCTTTTTCACCACAAAGCAGAAGCTTTCATTATGTCCTGAAATCCAAGGTAATATATATGGTATTTTATTCCTCCAGACTTTTAAGTATTCCATTACATACTGCCTCTGCCACTTTATCCTGATATTCATCTGTTACCAGCAGCGAAGCCTCGGCCTGGTTGCTCAGAAAGCCGCATTCCACAATGACCGTCGGGCTCTTGGTTTTTTTCAGCAGATAATAACTGTCATTGGCCTTGATCTCCCTGGGACGGTCCACCGCAAGTCCCTGATTCAGTGAATCCTGTATGTAAGCTGCAATTTTCTGCCCATCAGCAGACTGGGAGTAGTAAAAAACCTGGGGTCCGTGCACGGACTCGGCAGTATAGCTGTTTTGATGGATACTTACCGTAAATCTGGGATTGGCTTTGTCAATAAGTTCACATCTTTTTCTCATATCCTGCTGTTTTTTGTTGGACGCACCTGAATCATATAACCCATCCTGTGTCTCCCTGGTCATTACAACCGTAACACCTTTATCCATCAGTTTCTTCTGAAGCTTCTTGGCAATAGCCAGATTCAGGTCTTTCTCAAGTGCTTTATTAATTCCAACCTTACCCGGATCATCACCCCCGTGTCCAGGATCCAGAACGATCACTTTATCCGTCCCCGCCTGACTCTCCTGCGTTTTTCCAGCTCCGGATTCTGCGGTGACCGCTATGCTGTTTGCCTGCCTGCTTTCCGCCACCAGGCTTCCGCCCATACTTCCCAGGAAATAAGCGCCTACCAGCACCATTATTCCCATACCCAGTTCTATCATATTTTTTCTCATAAAAATATCCCTGTCTCATACACTTATTACCAGTATATGCGGCAGGGATATGCTACATTCTATGACTTCTCTATTTGTTTATAAAACTGCCCCATGGCTGAAGTACAGTTTACATTTATCCTGAGTACCTCTTTTATTTATCATGCTTATTTTTAACTTACATATTTTAAAATGACGTCCCAGATGCTGGATCTCTCAAATCCAAGCTTCCAGGCGGCGATTCCACCCAGATTGTATTCCTTAACCAACTTGGCCTTTTCCTCAATGGACTTTTCATTTTCCAGCCAGATCTTGTAGTTATTGCCGTCTCCGCCGGTAAACTCAGCATAGTCCTGCATAGTTCCTTCGTCCCAGGCAGCCTCTACTCCATTGCTTGCAAGTGTTTCGTCTGCCTGATCCATACCAATCGCTTCGCTGGATAACTCCGTAGAGCCATTTTTATTCGTTGTGATCTTCCACAATCTGGTATAAAAAGGCACACCGTTGATTACCTTCTCCGCAGGCACTTCGGCAATCGTATCTGTAATTCCAGCCTTTACAAACGGCATGGATGCCACAGATCCGGCCTCTTCGGAGCCCACGTAGTGCTCGTCATATCCCATAATAATCACATAGTCAGCTACAATTCCCTGCTCTTTTCGATTATAATGAGCTGTAAAAGGCTTCGGAACGGGGTTATCTATGGATAAAACAATTCCATTCTTACGGCATTTTACCGATAATTCACGAATAAACTGAATGTATCCGTCTGCAGCATCCTCGGGTATTGACTCAAAATCCACGTTAATACCTTCAAAACCATTTTGAATTGCAGATGCTATCAGCTGATTTGTAATCTTCTCTCTGGATGCGGTAGAACTTAATACCTTTGTAGTATCCACCTGTTCATTGAAATTGTCAATCAAGGCCCATACCTCAAGATCATTCGCCTGTGCAGTCTTAACATAATCTGCATCAGCCAGACTTGTGATATTTCCATCATTATCAGAAATAGAAAACCAGGTTGGTGAAATTACATTTACTCCTTTCAGCCCTGCAATATCGGTCGCAAGTGCTGCATTAGAGTCTTCGTTAGTCACCTGGTGCCAGACCAGATTAATCTTATGGTCCCTGACTATGTTGGTATATACCGGTTCTTCAAAATCTCTGCTTGTCTCTTCTTCACGTGAATTTGCCAGACGCTTATTTTGTACATACCCAATATATCCGTCTTTTGTCATCACCTTTGTCCAGTCGTCCATTACTTCCAGGACCGTTACCTGATCATTTTTCTTTACATCTGTCAGGATCGGACTTTTAATTCCGCCCTGATAGCGGACACTTTCTGACTTTTTCAGATCTGCATAAGTAACCTTACCCCATTTATATGTAATAATCATGCGGTTTGGTTCTTTTTCAAGTTTGTAATCCATATTCGTGTACTTCTGCACAAAATCTGCTGCCAGATATACCTTATCCCCATCTACCTTTACAATTTCATAGTTTTCGCTCTGCTTATTCGCAGAAACCGTATACTCTTTTTTTCCTGCCGGTATCGTAATGATATCCGTAGGCGTAGTATAGATACAAATATTGGCACTTGCATCCCAGTAGAAACGGCTGTTTAAATAATTCTTTACCGCTTCATAATCGATATACGCAATATCACCAGATAAAAATCCCTTATATTCAACCACCTGATCCTGCAGGATCAGCGCCATTTCATTCTCATTTGTAATTCCATAATACTCTTCCACGCTCATCCTTTCGTTTGTGGGCGTGTACTTCTCTACAACCTTTGTAGCTATACCAATTAAAGCAACGATCGCAATCATCACAACTGCGGCTATAACCGGTACAATTTTTTTCTTCATTCATTGCACCTCCTATTATATTTATCTCTCCACCTGTCTAGTATAACACATTTTTACGATTCGTCATTACATAATTCGACATTTTTTATACAATTGCTGCCATTTGATTGCAAAGGGGGCCTTGTCTTCAACAGCGTTATATTTTATCGAACCCAATGCCATAAATTTCATTACGGTCATTGCTGTAATAATCTCTCATATAATTATTTTCCTCTCTCGCTGTGCATGCTCTTGCGATGCTTTCGGGATCACTGGGCTTTCCGTCCAGCCACAGAGAAACCCCTGCTTCATCGTACCTCTCTAATTCCTGATACAGCAGAGCATTAAGCGGTACATTCTTTTTACGCTTTTTATTTTTTTCTGGTTTCATCCTCATCACTCACTTCCTAGACATCTTTACGCATCTGAAATTTCCTTAGGTGCATGTGATATATTATTCTCAAATGCGCAGGCTTTTTACAGCTTTTGTCTTTTTAATAATCTATAACATCTAAGAGAAAACAGGGACATAATCCAGAGTTTATAAAATCATCTTAACAGGTGAATTCAATTGAACTTATTTGGAAAAATGCAATGAATTAATTGCTCGAAATCTGCGAAGAATATCGCTGATCAGATATATCGAAATATAGAATCTAAAAGAATAAAAATATTTCCGGGCTCCTCCCCTCCTTTTTATCTCTTTTTATGTCCTATATCTTCTCTTAACGTTTATTATATATAATAAGTTATAAAAAATCAAGTAATTTTTAAAAATTTTTAAAATCTAGTGTATTGACTTCTATACAAAGATTGTTTATACTATGGGTTACTCAGTCATGATACGATTTACCGCCATTTTCAGGTATTGTGCGTCCCATGGGTATGAATGATATTGTACAAAAAAGAATAAATAAACCAGTGATTTACTTTACATATTTGTATGTAACAGTATATAATATAAATATAAGAAGACATTAAGTTTTACAAGCGCTTCGACCTTGCGGCTGCTTAACCGGCCTGTAAGAATAACCCGATGTGTTCGTATCTTATTTGGATAGGATGTGATTATATGAAGATAGAAAAAATCAACGACAATCAGATACGCTGTACGCTGACAAAAGAAGATCTTATTGATCGCGAATTAAAATTAAGCGAACTTGCATATGGTACAGATAAAGCAAAATCTCTGTTTCGCGATATGATGCAGCAGGCTGCTTATGAGTTTGGATTTGAGGCAAATGACATTCCTCTGATGATAGAGGCAATTCCTGTTTCTCAGGATTCGATTATCCTCATTATTACCAAAGTGGAAGATCCGGAAGAACTGGATACCAGGTTCGCAAAATTTGCACCCACAGACGGCAGCGAAACACCCGATGCAGCATCACCTGCTTCTCCATCAAAATTGGAAGGTGCCGATGATATTTTAAGTTTATTTAAGAAAATTCAGGAAGCCAAAAAATCGCTGAATGAAAAATCGCCTGCCGCAAGCACTAAGAAGAAATCCAAAAAGCAGGAACCGATATTAGAAGTACCTTATAACCTGACAAAATTATACAAATTCCCTCAGCTTGATTCCGTAATCCGGGTTGCCGGAGTTTTAAATGGCAGCTATGATGGTTATAACTCACTGTACAAAGATGATCATTCGAAAACTTATCACCTGATCATCAGCAAATCCGATCATACTCCGGAAGAATTCAATAAAATTTGTAATATTCTTTCAGAATATGGTATGAGTAGTAAGTATTCTGCAGCAACAGAGGCATTTTATACCGAGCACATGGAACAGCTTATTGCAGAAGATGCGTTACAGAAACTGGCATTGCTGTAGGAAGGATGTAGTGGTATGAGATATCTGGCATATGCATCTTTATCGGGTATGCTGATCCACATTTTAGCAATCAAAAGCCGCATCAATCGATGCGGCTCTTTTATGATCAAATCTATTTACTTACGCTGTCCAAATATGCATTCAGTCTAGCTACTAATACATCTGGTTCAATTCCATGAACCATAGCTGCTTCTTCTAAAGATTCAGCCTGTGAAGACGGGCATCCAACACAATGCATTCCACCTTCCATCAGCACAACAGGCATTTGGGGATCTAATCCAATGATTTCGCCAATCAGCATGTCCTTTGTTACTTTTGCCATGTCTATTACCTCCTTCGTCATTTCAGATGTCCCTTATTATAATACTTTTCTTTTTATTATGCAAGGAGGAATATTGATGATAAATTGCAAATTTCTACTATATTTCCAAAAATATTGCACACGATCTTCGCAACTTAACGGTACATTGAGACACCATGCCTGTATTTAGGGACTCTGTAAACCTAAAAAGGGTATCGATTCATTTAAATCACGTCGTTTTGTAGGCAGATCAAGAAATTCTGTTCATAATTTATTCATTTAACATTCAAAAAACCTTTACTTAACTAACATTCTTTCTTCATTTCTATTACATATAATATTATTATCAACAGAAACAAAAGACAACTTCTTAAGTATTAAGTTACTATTTTGAATAAACTTTTTCATAATAATGCCAGGTAGGACAGCTACCTGGCATCCTCCCTTTTCAGGGACTTTTTTTATGTAGTACAAAAATACTGCTGGTAACAGAACAACTCCATGGATAATTTAGATCCGATGGAATTTATCCTGTTATCAGCTAATTTTTTATACTTCAAATAACAAATCACCATAAGATGGCATAGGCCATTCTCCTTTATCCACAATCATCTCTAACTGATCCACCGGAATACGAAGTCTTGCC
Organism: uncultured Robinsoniella sp.; assembly: GCA_900540475.1. GTDB lineage: Bacteria > Bacillota > Clostridia > Lachnospirales > Lachnospiraceae > Robinsoniella. Next base: position 115,891 of record UQGG01000008.1, read on the forward strand.
ATTGCCTTATCTACTTCTTCATAGTAATACATTGCCTGTTCCTGCCCTGCCGGCTTATTGGCTGCTATTTCTGTTACTTCTTCCAAATGAGTGAGTTCCTTCTTCGTAACCGCTAGTAATTCGGTGGCCTCTTTCAAAAGGACAATGGAAACCTGAGCCTCTAATCCAGCCTGGACTACAGCGTTTACCGTATCCGCTAAGTTTCGAATATAACGCAGCACCGCTGGAATAATATGTTTGCTGGCTATATCAATCATGGCTCTTGCCTCAATATTAATCGCCTTAGAATAACCCTCATATTGGATCTCAACCCTGGATTCCAGTTCAGGCTTTGTAAATACATTGAATTTGCTGAACAACTCGATTGCTTTATCCGTTACGAGAGCTGGGATTGCTTCTACCATTGATTTAATATTAGGCAGACCCCTTCTTTCAGCTTCTTCCACCCACTCTTCCGAATATCCGTTTCCATTAAATACTATTCTTTCATGTTCACTGGCATATTCTTTTATCAAATCATGGACAGCCAGATCAAAATCTTCTGCCTTTTCTAACACTTCACAAGCTTCTGCAAAAGCTTCTGCTACAATCGTGTTTATTACAACATTACATTCAGCTACAGAATCTCTTGACCCCACCATACGAAATTCGAATTTATTACCAGTAAAAGCAAATGGTGAAGTTCTGTTTCTGTCTGTTGCATCTTTATTAAAGTCCGGTAATGTCTTAACACCTGTATGAAGTCTCCCACCCTTCAGGCTGTGAGTTGCTGTACCGGTACTGATCAACTGTGTTAAAACATCCTCTAACTGTTCTCCTAAAAATACAGAAATGATTGCAGGAGGCGCTTCATTTGCTCCTAAACGATGATCATTTCCAACATCTGCTGCAGACTCACGCAATAAATCGGCATGAATATCCACTGCCTTAAGAATACATGTTAAAATCAATAAGAACTGTATATTTTCATGAGGTGTTTTCCCAGGTTCTAAGAGATTAATCCCATCATCTGTTGTAAGGGACCAATTGTTATGCTTTCCGGAACCATTCACACCCGCGAAAGGCTTTTCATGAAGCAGGCACTGAAGCCCCTGCTTCTCAGCCACATGCTTCAAAGTCTCCATAATAATCTGATTATGGTCTGCCGCCACATTACACTGTGCATAAATAGGTGCAAGTTCATGCTGTGCCGGAGCAACCTCATTATGCTGCGTCTTAGAAGATACACCCAGCTTCCACAGTTCTATATTTACCTCTTTCATAAACTTCGCAATTCTTGGTCTGATAACTCCAAAATAGTGGTCATCCAACTCCTGACCTTTTGGGGGCATTGCTCCGAACAAGGTTCTTCCGGTAAATATCAAATCTTTTCTTTTTAAATAATTTTTTCTATCAACTATAAAATATTCCTGTTCAACGCCTACAGATGGAGTAACTCTCTTAGACGTTGTATTTCCAAACAGCCTGATCAGACGAAGTGCCTGTGTCTGTACTGCCTGCATCGAGCGTAGTAGAGGTGTCTTCTGATCCAGCGCTTCCCCTGTATAGGAGCAGAAAGCTGTTGGAATACATAGAATTGCGCCACCCTCATCTTCTCTTACAAAAGCTGGCGATGTACAATCCCAGGCTGTATACCCTCTGGCTTCAAAAGTTGCGCGAAGTCCGCCTGAGGGAAAAGAAGATGCATCCGGTTCTCCTTTAATCAACTCTTTTCCGGAAAACTCCATTAAAATGGAACCGTCTTGGTTTGGAGCAGTAATAAATGAATCATGTTTTTCTGCAGTAAATCCCGTCAATGGCTGAAACCAGTGTGTATAATGAGTTGCACCTTTTTCTACAGCCCAATCTTTCATGGCTGCCGCAACCACTTCTGCTATCATTGGATCCAGCTCTTTTCCTTCATCAATTGTCTTATGTAACTCTTTATAGACCTTTTTTGGAAGACGTTCCTGCATTACCTTATCATTGAATACATTCTGGCCAAACAATTCAGCTACATTTATATTATCGCTCATCGTGTTCCTCCACTTTTCTATCTTCGCCACAGGAATATGGCATCAATTTATTATTTGCTATACGCATAATACCGTACTTTTAATAAAATTGCAAGTAAATCGCACGAATTTTGCTTGGGTACAAGTCATTTCAGAATGCAGTAACAGACCCATCCTTCCGGCTAAAGTTCTGCAAATCATCTACTTTTCGGTCATTATTTATATGATTTGATACTTTTCCAGCAACTCTTCCCTTTTATCCTGCGAACGCGCAAACTCATAGAATTCCTTCACCTTTCCTTCATCCAACATCTTTATTGCCAGATTGCACGTTAGATCAAAACCCTTTTCTTTTCCTCTTGCTTCCCCTCTATGTTCTCCTTCCAATATCATCTCATCAATCGCCTTACACATATCCACTCCTCCTTCTTCTGTCCTTGATAATTTTTCAAGATCCAATAATTGTTTTTTATGTATGAATACCGCTGCAGCTTCATACGCATCTACCGGCAAATTTTTATATAGCTCTTTATTTTCTTCTATATAATTCTTAAATCCCTGCCTGGAATCTTTATTTTGAATCAAGCCTATGACCGCCTTTAAATCCGTTTCAAACTTTTTATTGTCCTTGATCTTACATATATTTAGTACACGTATTGGATAGTCCGGAATATACTGCTTTAAAAACTCTTTATCTACCTCAGATCCAAACATGTCGTACAAAGACATTGGTCCGTCCCACTCTTCTTCACCGTAATATATTACTTGTGTCATAACCGGTGAGATGGTATCTGTTTTTATCATTCCGGAGAGATATTCTCCCGAATCCATTTTATCTTTATGTTTTTTATGCTTTTTACTCAAATCATTAACCTGATCATTATACGTCAAAGCATCATACAGCATGCATCTTAATGGCATTGCATAATGTACGTTCATCTGATTTTCAATTCCTAAGATCATAAATCGAATACCTGTTTTACTGGATACCTTTTTTACAATATCCCTGTTGCGCTTTATGACCTGTATATCTCCTTCTCCTCCACGCAGTGCCATACCGGAAAGAGGATTGATAACTCTTCTATAACATATATAAAACAACTAACATAACATCAGAGATTTATTAATATTTATTACAATTCAAGTATAACTAATAAGGTACAAGTTATACCTCATCAACGTCATACCACAGCAGCCCTATAAACTAAGCATATAATACAATCTTATCATTTATATAGATTATTTTTCATTTTAGTTTACGTGTTGTTACATAATGACCCTCTTCTATACTTCCTTAATCCTTACTTATATGAAAATTTTGGCAGAAACGCCGTTAGAAAAAGATTTGATCTACAATAAGTCTATCACACACACCTACTTATTTCAAGATTTTTTTAAATTTATAATAACGCAACTTAATATTTATAGTTTATATCAATTAGTTAGACCACAGATTCTTAATTCTTCATTTTTTATTTCTTTATTTTACAAAGCCAGTAATATTACTACATACATCTTACCCATACAGATTTTAGAGAAATTAGTTAACTTTAATAAACTTGATTTTCTACCGGCTTTGTATCAATATCTATAGCGAAATGAAATGAGACTTCATTTCTAAGTCAACGCTCCGCCCCATTGGCGCTTTAAAGACGGAGCATTATGAAGCTATATAATTTATTATTTATCATACCTCGAAGATTAAGTCTCCATAGGATGGCATTGGCCATAACTCTTTATTTACTATCATTTCAAGTTGGTCTACCGGTGCTCGCAGTGCATCCATAGCAGGCATTACTGCATCATGAAAATATCTTGCCTGTTCTTCACCTTCTGCTTTTTGTGCAGCATTCAGGGTTACCTCTGAAAGTTTATCCAATGCATTCTCTGCGGCTTCCAGCAGATCACTGGTCTTATCCAATAACCTGGATTGCACATTTGCTTTAGAACCTGCCTCTTTTACTGAAATAATTGTATCCGCAAGCTCTTTCGTGTAATGAATGACTGCCGGCAAGATCTGCTTTCCGGCGATGTCAATCATTGTTTTGGCTTCTATATTGATGGCTTTTGCATAAGCCTCATACTGGATCTCTACACGGGATTCCAGTTCTGCCCTGGTAAATACACTGAACTTTGCAAATAATTCTATTGCCTTATCTGAAACAAGTGCAGGAATTGCATCTACCATGGATTTGATATTTGGCAGACCTCTGCGTTTCGCTTCCTCTACCCATTCATCTGAATAGCCGTTCCCATTGAAGACAATCCTCTGATGTCTCGTTGCATATTCTTTGATCAAATCATGTACTGCGATGTCAAAATCTTTTGCGTTTTCCAGAACTTCACATGCTTCGGCAAATGCTTCCGCTACGATTGTATTTAATACGATATTTGGTGAAGCAATGGAATCTCTTGAGCCAACCATCCGAAACTCAAATTTGTTTCCGGTGAATGCAAAGGGTGACGTTCTGTTACGGTCAGTTGCATCTTTTGTAAAATCGGGGAGTGTCTTAACACCAGTGTGCAGAACTTCTCCTTTTATACTCTTTGTCGCCATACCTGTGCTGATCAGCTGCTCTAATACATCTTCCAGCTGCTCACCCAGAAATACGGAGATAATAGCAGGCGGTGCCTCATTTGCCCCCAGTCTGTGATCATTCCCCACGTCTGCCGCAGATTCCCGCAGGAGATCCGCATGTTTATCTACCGCTTTTAAAATGCAGGTGAGCACCAGTAAGAACTGTATATTTTCATGAGGCGTTTTCCCTGGCTCCAGCAGATTAATGCCGTCATCTGTGGTAATCGACCAGTTATTATGCTTACCGGAACCATTTACGCCTGCAAAAGGCTTCTCATGGAGAAGGCATTGGAGTCCATGCTGGCAGGCTACCTTCTTTAATACTTTCATAACTATTTGGTTGTGATCCACTGCTACATTCGCCTCTGCATAAATTGGCGCTAATTCGTGCTGAGCCGGTGCCACTTCATTATGCTGGGTCTTTGATGAAACCCCTAATTTCCACAGTTCCTCATTTACGTCCTTCATATAAGACGCTACTCTTTGACGAATCGTTCCAAAATAATGGTCATCCAGTTCCTGCCCCTTTGGAGGCATCGCTCCAAATAAGGTACGTCCTGTAAATATCAGATCTTTTCTCTGCAGATATTTTTGTTTATCTACCAGAAAATATTCCTGTTCCGGTCCAACACAGGCGGTTACTTTCTTCGACGTAGTATTTCCAAACAGTTTAAGAAGCCGGATTGCCTGATCGTTGATCGCCTGCATGGATCTCAACAGCGGGGTTTTTTTATCCAGCGCTTCACCTGTGTAGGAGCAAAATGCAGTGGGAATGCAAAGAATTGCTCCAGCAGCATCTTCCCGGACATATGCAGGCGAAGTACAATCCCATGCCGTATATCCCCTTGCTTCAAATGTGGCACGCAGACCGCCTGACGGGAAGGAAGAAGCATCCGGTTCTCCCTTAATCAGCTCTTTCCCGGAAAACTCCATTAGAATTGTTCCGTCCCCCCTGGGCGCTGTAATAAAGGAATCATGCTTCTCAGCGGTAACCCCGGTAAGGGGCTGGAAAATATGAGTATAATGGGTTGCTCCCTTATCCACAGCCCAGTTCTTCATTGCTTCCGCAACCACATCTGCTACTGCAGGATCTAACTCCTTGCCCTCATCAATGGTCTTTCTCAATTCTTTATAGATCTTCTTTGGCAGGCGTTCCTGCATTACCTTATCGCTAAAAACATTTTCCCCAAATATCTCTGTAACGTTTATTTGTTTACTCATATTTGATCCTCCTCATTCCAGCTGGTCTTAAAAAGCAGCACAAAAAAGGGCACTCCACCTATGGTGGAACACCCTTGTTCACTCTTTAATCGCTATCAATTTTTAATCTGAATATAAAATACCCTACTTTGAGAAAAAATGCAAGCGAAATTTGAGATTTTTTTAAATTTGCTATTCGGGAGCTTACAAAAAACGAATTAAGCCTGGTTTACAGATCCGAATAATTCCATTTTTTCTTTTACAGTTGCTTTGATTGCATCTGTTCCAGGAGCTAATAATTTACGTGGGTCAAATCCTTTTCCCTGTAAATCTTTACCTTCTTCAATGTATTTACGTGTAGCTTCTGCAAAAGAAAGCTGGCACTCTGTGTTTACGTTGATCTTAGCAACACCTAAATCGATTGCTTTTTTGATCATATCTTCCGGAATGCCTGTACCACCGTGTAGAACTAATGGCATAACGCCTGTTAATTTCTGAACAGCATCTAATGTTTCAAAGCTTAAGCCTTTCCAGTTTGCAGGGTATTTTCCATGAATATTTCCGATACCTGCTGCTAACATATCTACACCAAGATCTGCAATTCTCTTGCATTCTTCCGGATCTGCACATTCGCCTGCTCCAACAACGCCGTCTTCTTCGCCGCCGATTGAACCAACTTCTGCTTCCAGAGACATTCCTTTTTCTTTACAGATCTCAACTAATTTCTTTGTATTTGCAACATTTTCTTCGATAGGGCTGTGAGAACCATCATACATAATAGATGAGAAACCAGCTTCGATACATTTCATACAGCCTTCGAAGCTGCCGTGGTCTAAGTGAAGAGCAACCGGAACCGTGATGTTTAATTCTTCCATCATGCCGTTTACCATTCCAACTACAGTCTTGTAACCTGTCATATATTTACCAGCGCCTTCTGACACACCTAAGATAACCGGTGAATTACACTCCTGCGCTGTAGCGAGAACTGCCTTTGTCCACTCCAGGTTATTGATATTAAACTGTCCTACTGCGTAGTGGCCTGCTTTTGCTTTGTCTAACATTTCTTTTGCTGATACTAACATCTCTATTACCTCCATATGATATATTTAAAGCCTTATTAAAAAATTGTCTATGCGACCATTATAACCTATCTTAGAATAAAAATAAACTATTATTTTACAATAATGGGAATTGACTGCTTGTGGTTGATGATCTCAACATGCTTGTGATCACCGCCAAATTCACCATCCAGAGTCCAGGGAATTTCTTCCTCTGCCTCTAAAACAATATGATCCGTTTTAAAAGAATGTATATATTTGGAATTTACTTCCTTCATCAGCAGAGACCCAATAATCTCCTGAAGCTCCAACGGATTTTGGGGCGTACGGATCAACGTCACCTCATAGACTCCATCATTTAACTTGACATGTTTTCCTGTCATGTTCCGGAATCCACCAACAGAATCTGAGTTGGTAATCATTCCGTAAATAAAATCTCCTTCTATGGTCTCATCATTCGCTTCAATTTTCATTTTATACGATTTAATCCCATAAAGACGTTTCACGCCTTCCAGCACATATGCCAGATGTCCTAAAATATTCTTTAATTCCTGTCTCGTCTGATAAGATACATCTGTAAAGATCCCAAATGCAGCAATATATACAAAATAATCATCATTAAAAGAACCGACATCACATAAATAAGGCACGCCATCCATAATATCCTGCGCTGCCTTAACCATATTTTTTGAAAGCTTCAGACTATTGGCAAAATCATTGGTACTTCCTGCCGGAATATACCCTACCGGACAATTCGCTCCGCTTTCCATCATTCCCGTTATGATCTCGTCCAGCGTTCCGTCTCCTCCGCTGCAGACCACCATGTCATATTCCGAGGCACGTTCCTTAGTCATTTTGCAGGCATCCAGGAAGCTCTGTGTCGTATAGGAATGTACATCATATCCACCTTTGACAAAAATATCAATAATCTCCAGAAGTTTATTTTTGATAAGACCTTTGCCAGATTTGGGATTGATTATAAATAGCATTTTCTTTCTCATAACATTACACCTCAATACCCCTCTAATGTATGAACCTATTCTACTACCAAAGTTTCACAGATGCAATCATTTTGTTTTTGGGCACAATCTGCTGATATTCTGTCATATATCCGGTATGTATCAAATCAGAATTCCCCGCGCCCCTGTTTGAAATCTCATTCCTGCAATCTGCACTGACTGAATATTAAGTTTATTATCTGTAACTAATACCTGGCGATTAAAAATTAATGAGAAAACACGCTCTGGTACAGCAAACCAGTTTTCTTTTCCTGTAGATTATGCTATACTGACCTGTATAAAAGGAGGTGTAATACAATGATTTATAAGACAAAAGGGGTCTGTTCCCAGGCAATTGATTTTGAGTTAGATGGGGATACCATTAAAAAAGTATCTTTTATTGGCGGCTGCTCCGGCAATACCCAGGGCGTAGCTCGCCTGGTTGAAGGCATGAATGTAGATGAAGCCATAAAAAAACTGGAGGGCATTAAATGCGGTCCAAGACCTACATCCTGTCCCGATCAGCTTGCAAAAGCTTTAAAGGAAGCAACCGGGAAATAAAATATGGGGCCGTTACCTGTTTACCATACCAAAGGATTCTATTTATTCATCAGTGTGAATAAATTCCTTGGCAGGAACCGGGTAACAGCCTCATTCATATTTATAAGCCGGCAAATTGCCTCTATTTTCTTATATTTTACATTTCTCTCTTACTATCGATCCCATTTATCACACATTGCATTAATCTGATCTGCAAATTTAGCCAAATCTTTATTCGCTCCGCCTTCATTATGTCGAATAACCGTCATCAGCCTCTGACCGGCACCCAATAATCTTGCAAATACTGTATTCGCCCTAGCGCCCATAGCAGTCATATTCTCAGTATCTTTTACGATTGGAACCGGATGTGCCTCTTTGATAAACACATTTTCAGCCATATCAAATATTGTCCCGCTATACGGTGCCGTTGCTTTTAAATGCAATTCGTCAATCAAACGATTTTTAAATATATCACAGACACTGTCTTCCCCATGTGTCACAAACACTCTTGCCGGCTTCTTTTCGAGCGAGGAAACCCACTTGATCAGTCCTTCATTATCTGCGTGTCCGCTGATCCCCTGAAGCCTGCAGATCTCAGCATGCACTTCAATTTCTTCACCAAATAACCGTACCGTCTTGGCACCTTCTAAAATTGCCCTTCCTAATGTTCCAACTGCCTGATAACCCGCAAATACAATCGTACTGTCTTTACGCCAAAGATTATGCTTCAAATGATGCTTTATTCTTCCCGCATCACACATCCCGCTTGCGGAGAGAATCACTTTCGGGCTGTCATTAAAATTAATATTTTTCGATTCATCGCTGGTAATTGCCGTCTTTAAACCCGGAAAACCGATAGGGTTAATCCCCTGATCCAGAAGTGCAATGGCTTCTTCATCAAAATCTTCCCGCATCCGTTCACGGAAAATGCTGGTAGCTTCCACTGCCAGCGGGCTGTCTACATACACTTCAAAACCTTCGTGATTCTTAACCATCCGGTCTTCTTTTATTTTACGGATAAAGTAAAGAAGTTCCTGGGTTCTCCCTACTGCAAAAGAGGGTACCACCACATTTCCGCCTCTGTCAAAAGTTCTCTGGATAATCTTGGCAAACTCACCAACGTAATCCGGTCTCCCTCCATGGCTTCTGTCTCCATAGGTAGACTCCATGACAACATAATCCGCATCCTGAATATATTGAGGATCCCGGATCAACGGCTGATTTACATTTCCAATATCACCGGAAAATACGATCTTTTTCTCGCAGCCCTTTTCATTGATCCACACTTCAATCGATGATGAACCCAGCAGATGCCCCGCATCAATGAAACGTATTTTTATTCCGTCTGCAATGGGTATTATTTTATTATATTCATTCCCGATAAAGCAGCTGATTGCTCCGTTTGCATCTTCCATATCATATAATGGTGCAACTTCTGCCTTCCCGGCTCTTTTTCCTTTTCTGTTCTTCCATTCAGCCTCGAACATCTGAATGTGCGCACTGTCTCGCAGCATAATCTCGCATAAATCCTGGGTAGCTCTGGTAGAAAATACCTGCCCCCGAAATCCTCTCTGGTATAAAAGGGGAATCTTCCCGGAATGATCAATATGGGCATGTGTTAACAGCAGCATATCAATATCACTGGCCGGAACGGGTATTTCCTGATTTTCAAAACAATCAGGACCTTGCTCCATACCACAGTCGATCAAAATCTTTTGTCCGCATGCCTCCAGATAATAGCAGCTCCCCGTTACTTCATGTGTTGCCCCTAAAAATGTCAGTCTCATAAAAAATGCCTCTCCTTTCGCCCAAACATAGTCTTATAAGAATATTATACTCTGTTTGATGCTATTAAGATAGGCATTTTCTAATTAATATTTAATTGTACTCACGATGCTTGTAAAATCCAGAACAGCATAAGCCGAATTCTTTTGAGGTCACTGTAAAATGCTGATATGGACTACTCATCCCAATGTCTCTGATTGCTTCTGCGTTGCTGACATCGGATTTCGGTCCCACAAAATACTGTTTATATCCTTTGCTTCCAATATCCAGTATTCCCTGATTCCACTCAGCCGCGCTCCCTCCGTTTGGAATTGCGACAATTCTGATCTTACTCCAGACATCTGCAAAGCGCTCTTTCACTGCTTCCAGATTCTCCTGGAGATTGACGGTTCCCAAGAGCAGGCTTCCATCTATGTATTCCTGCTCTCCGGCACCATTGTGCTTTTTACATAAATCAAAATCATTATATAAGCCACATCTCATACCGCAGCTTGGCACCCCAAGATTGATACATACACTGCAAGGCGTATCATCAGAGATATACTTAACCGCCATGACTGTATCTTCCATCTTCTTGTCCATTTTATCTGAACCATGGTATACAACCAATCCTTTTTCATCCCCTTCACCATAGACAGCAAATTCGAAACGCCATCCATTACTAATAAAGGATAAATCTTTCTCAACCCTGCAAATTTCCTCCACACCAATGTGTTTCATAAAATCATATGGATTTCTGATAAAGCTAAGTTCATTTTCATCAAATACCTTATCTTCTTGTGCTTGATTTGTAAGCCCTTTCAATTCCTCCAAAGTAAAATCAGGTATAATGACCTTACTGACTTTTGATGTCATCAGAACTTCCACAGCTTTATGTATTGAATATGAGCATAAATCCGCCAAAATCATAAAATGATACTCAGGCACTTTATGAAATCTCTTGTCTGGTTCTGTCTTCTTGCATGCCGTATTCAACACTCCACTAATGTAAATAAACTGGCATTTCTCATCAATATAGTTGTCCACGATACTTCCTGTATGGCATATTCCACACTCAATGTTTTGAAATAAAAAGCGATAGTACTTTGCATTCATGATTTTTTTACTCCCCTTTGTCTAATTCGTTTATTATGTTACTGATAACATCTCGTTAAAATTATTAATTATAATACACAATGAAAGGTAATGTAATTTAAACATTCATTGAATTATATTTAATTATTTTATAAGTATGCCATCGCTATGACTACTTGCAGTTTCTTTAACAACACCTTTACGTACAATATGTGATGCGGTAACTCTATAATAATAACCAGGGGTAACATATAACGATGTGCTGTAATTACACTGAGCTGTATTATTGACTACTTGACCTCTATGATCTACATTAACCCAACTGCCATTAACCAGTCTGTCTATATCTATATATATTTCTACAGAATCACATACACGATTAGCTATAGTAGTGCCGCCAATGTATACGACACCTCCCCCGCCATTAGTAATATTACATGATGCACTTGATAAATAGGAACCTCTTGCAATAGCTCGATAAAATCCCTCAGATGTTGAATCAGATGTTAATAATGTACCCTCTACAATATCACCAGCTTTATATTCTTCGGCAGCCATTGCATTCAAGGGAACAAAGCTTAAACATAGCATCAAACTTAACATAATTGATACTATTTTTATTACTCTTTTACTCACTTTCATATTTCCTCCTTTTTCTTTAGAATATTTACATTACATATATATAAACGTATTAGAACCAAAAATATAACGCTAAAACTAAAAATAAATATTTTTTAACATTTTTGTAAAATTTTCTTTTTCCATAATAGCAGTTACTGAATAATAACATTCGTCTTTATTAAAATATGCCGCATAAGATATTTCATTATTAGGGTTCATTAATTCTGTTACATTAATTAAATCTCCTTCTCTCGACTCAATTACAAAATTATCTTTCATTTCACCATCAAATACCTGAGAAGATGATGCATTTTTTCTATTTTTATATACGTATATATTTACTATAGTATCATTTTTATATATATACTGCATAACTGCATTATACGTTAAATCATCAATATTTACTGATAAGAACTTCATATTATCTGGCTTGAAATCAAATTTCAGCATCTTTACATCTAATAATTTTTCTATCTTATCCCAAGCTTCATTTTCCGATAAATCACCTAATACATGATCTTCGTTGGCATCGTTTAGCCTTACTTGTAAATTTTTATTTACCATGGTGTTAATAATCGACATTAAATATTCCCTATTAGCCGAGCTTGTCATACTAACCCCAAACAAACTCAAGCAAATCATAGCCGCAAACCCAGCATATTTTAAAACCTTATCCCGTCGGCGCTGAGCCATCTTTCTTCGTCCAATCGCAAGCGCTTTCCGATCCTCATCCGAAAGCATCTCATAGACCTTCTCACGATTTTCTTCGCTTTGAACATTATCCTTCTTTTCTTCTCCCATAGCAGTTTCCGAAGCCTCTTGTTTCCTGGCTGAGTCTTCTTCGTCCTCATCAACCCACTTCTTTTCGTCTTTCAGTTGCTGAATAACTGCTGCAAAAAGTTCCGGGGATTCCTCCATCTCATCTATGTAATCCAAACTCGGATCTGAATTTAATATTTTTTCGTATTCATCTGCCGCTTTTATCAATTGCTGTCGGAGAGCCTCATCCATATCATCCACGGATTCGTTAGTCTCCGAGACTATAGGAAAAGGCTCAATTTTATCACTGTTTTTTCTTAGTTTTCCTTCCACTATTTACTCCCCTCTGCATGAGCAACGTTGCGTTTATATCCGATAGCTTTTTCATATAATTATATCCCATCCCGCCCAGTCCTGTCTTGACTTTTTTTCATAACAGTATAATATGTATCTATGATGAACTTTTTGGAGGATGAATATGAAACGAATTATTCTTACAGGTGGCGGCACTGCCGGCCATGTTACACCTAATATTGCACTACTCCCACGCCTTAAGGAACTTGACTACGATGTCCAGTACATTGGTTCCTTGGACGGAATTGAAAAAAAATTAATTGAAGAACTTTCGGTTCCCTACTATGGAATCGCTTCCGGTAAATTGAGACGTTACTTTGACCCAAAAAACTTTTCAGATCCTTTTAAGGTAATTAAGGGCTACTTCCAGGCTCGAAAATTGTTAAAAAGCCTGAAACCGGATGTTGTCTTTTCCAAAGGCGGATTTGTAGCTGTACCGGTGGTCCTAGCTGCTAAGCACCGACATATTCCGGTTATCATACATGAGTCAGACATGACTCCCGGCCTGGCAAACAAGCTCTCGATCCCGTCTGCTAATAAAATATGCTGTAATTTTCCGGAGACACTGTCCCATCTTCCAGAAGGGAAAGCCTTTTTAACCGGATCTCCCATACGTCAAGAGCTCTTATCCGGTAACAAACTTGCGGCACTGAAGTTCTGTGGATTTACTGCAAATAAACCAGTCCTGCTCATTATTGGCGGCAGTCTTGGTTCCGCTGCAGTTAATACCGCTATAAGGAATATTTTACCACAACTCTTGAAAACTTTCCAGGTAATTCATTTATGTGGAAAGGATAAAATTGATGAATCTCTCATAAATACGGAAGGCTATGTACAATACGAATATATAAAACAAGAATTGGCTGATCTCTTTGCCTTGGCAGATGTAGTTGTTTCCAGAGCAGGCGCAAATGCCATCTGCGAATTACTGGCACTGCGCAAGCCAAATCTCTTAATACCCCTCTCCGCCGCAGCCAGCCGTGGAGATCAGATTTTAAATGCTGCTTCTTTCAAGCGCCAGGGGTTCAGCGAGGTGTTGGAAGAAGAAACCCTGTCACCGGAAGCTCTGCTTCACACAATTCAGACACTTTACGAATCCCGGCGCACCTATATTGCAGCTATGGAGAAAAGCCAGCAAAACGATGCCATCGGAAAAATAGTGTCATTAATCGACCAGGTTACACAAGGAAAGTAGAGGCGCGCGCCTCTACTTTTCTTTATAATCTTTCAGATATTTCTGCCTTATGTATTTCTTTGCCCTGCATAATCTCGCACGAAATACGGTAACTGCAATTCCAAGTTTTGCCGCTGCTTCTTCCTGGGTCAGTCCATTCACATAGCTTTGGTAAATCACTTCGTACCATCTCTCATTCATCTGTTTTAAATCGTCGAAAATTGTAAACAGCAATTGTGTATTTGCTGTTCTGTTTACCAACTCATCAATGGAGTATTGTACTGCCGTGTTCATACTCGTAGTTGGCATAATAACTTCTCTCCTGACACTTGCTTTTCTGGAATTATCTATAATTGCCCTTTTCGCAGTGATCAGAAGCCACGCCTTGATAAAATCCGGCGCTACTGTATCCATATTGTCATAATATTTCCAAAATACATGTTGGCAGATTTCTTGTGCCAACTCAAAATCTCCAGTCTGATCCAAAGCCGCCTTTATGACCAGACGATGATACCTGTTATATACGTCTGTAAACAATTTATTCTTCATCTTTTGTAGTGTCCTCTTCTCAGCTTATGCTTTAAATTTGGAAAGTATCTCCTCTTTGTCTTGCTCCGTCAAGGTTCCGGGTTTCCAGGTTATACCGACATGATCTTTTGTTCTGCGCGGTATGAGGTGGATATGAAAATGAAAAACTGTCTGTCCTGCTGCCTCCCCATTATTCTGCAGGATATTAATCCCGTCGCACTCCAGCGTGTCTTTTAACTGAGCTGCCATTTTCTTAGCTAAAGTGTAAGCTTTTTGCAGTAATGGATCCGGCATGTCGAAAATATTCGCATAATGTTCCTTGGGTATAATCAGGGCATGTCCTTTGGATGCCGGTCCTAAATCAAGTATTACCTTAAAATCTTCATCTTCAAATACTGCGGCTGAGGGTATTTGGCCATTCGCTATTTTACAAAAAATGCAATCATTTTCTTTCATAAACTCTCTCCTTTTTCTTATAATTATTCACCAATATGTTAAACATTTTGTAAAATTATGTCAATAATATGTATTTGCTATTTTTCGAAACCAATGCTATTCTATGCATGGAGGTGTCGATATGTTAACTAAAAATGACGAAAAACAGATGAAAGCCCTCATGAATGAGCGTGAGGATTTCCGCTATATCATAGAAAAGCTGAAAGAAGATCAACAATTTACTGTGTCCCAGATTTCACATGAGATACGCAATCCTGTTACTTTAATAAACAGTTCTCTGCAATTGATTGAAAAACAACATCCGGAAGTAAGAAGCTTTGCTTTTTGGAATCAAACGATGGAAGATATGATGTTCCTCAGAAAACTTTTGGACGAATTATCTTCATTCAATAACGGAGAACGCCTCGCTCTTCAGGAGATGAATGTCAAGTCCTGGTTAGAGGCTCTTGCGGGGTCTATTGCAACCCATTTACGAGATACTGATATTGATTTTTCCTGTGACTTTCAAAAAGAACTGCCTTATATCACTGCTGACGATACAAAATTGCACCAGGCAGTCTATAACCTGCTGCGTAATGCCGTAGAAGCATTAGATGACTGCGGTCATATTATCTTCCGGGCGTACACGCAAGAAAAAGATCTGATCATCCAGGTTGTTGATGATGGCTGTGGCATCCGTGAAGAAGATCTGGATACCCTCTTTGCCCCTTTTGTAACACATAAAAAATGTGGCAGCGGACTTGGGCTTGCCATTACCAAACGCATAGTGGAAGCGCATGACGGGTTTTTGAAAGTGGAATCCACCCTTGGTACAGGAACCTGCTTTACCATCCTCCTTCCTTGTTGCTAGCCTACATAGCTGCATTCTTTTAGTCATGAATATTTATTTAATTATTGCATGCTATCATAATTACCTTGCTCTATCGAAACACGTTTCTTTTTGCGATAGAGCAAAACCGCAAGAAGTACGCCTGTTATCAGGCCTCCTACATGCGCCGAATTATCTATTCCGGCACTGGAGAACCCCTGGAATAAGGTGAGTGCTGCCATAAGACCCAGCCTTTTACCAGTCAGATCTTCCAGTTTCCCCTTATTTCTTGCAATAATAAATACAAGTGCTCCGATTACTGCAAATACTGCTCCCGATGCTCCGGCTGAAACTGCAAAATCACCGGTTTTCATATCATACCACATCGACAACAGATTGCCGCCAAGACCACCAATCACATATATCAGAAGATATCGAATTTTCCCTACTGTTCTTTCCAGTGTATCTCCCAGAAAAATAAGCACCAGCATATTGCTGAACAGATGCTCTATTCCAAAATGTAAAAACATGCAGGTGAAAATCCGGTAATATTCTCCATGCTCTAAAACCCAGGGTGTATAATTTGCACCATGGGTCAGCATGAACTGTACATCTTCTGTATCTCCTATTAATTCCATTACAATAAAAACACCAATATTAAGCAGAACTATAACCAAATTCATTATAGCCCTGGATTTCAAAAAATCTTTGATTTCGTTCATAGAATCGCCTCTTGCCCTATTGTAACAGATGAATTTCTATTTGCATAGTACTAAGTCACAATTATTAACGCAATTTTAACAAGGGTTTGTACCATGTTACTACACTATTTTACATTTTTAGAATCTGATTTCCCCTTTTTGTACAACCCCTTATTTTCGTCTTTTTTACCTTACTATTCGAAATGATTACTTTTTTACTATATCTTTTTTACAATAAAAAGCGGACATTGCCTGCCCGCTTTTAACATTTCCGTAAATATCAATTCATTTTTATCTGAAACTGATTGTAAATATTTTAAACACCACTTACCGCATTCCCCCGCAAATCCCATAGATTCCCACTAAAGTGCTTGTGTTTCAATTTGTTGCCACCAGGAGCAGAGAAATCAAACAATTTTGTTAAAAGATTATGCAGAGTCAAGCCTAAAATGATACCTGATCCCCACACACCTGACTAATTTGAGAATGTAAAAATATTATCGAAAAGATTATCCCTTAATAACTTCTACCATAAGCCTATTTTTATATAAGTAAGTTTATAAATATTAGAACCCTGTTCTATATAGAATTTGAAAAATTTACCAATAACATTCTAGCATTTTATCCTTTGATTCCTCCGTTTGTCAGTCCAGCAACAAAATACTTTTGCAGGAATAAAAAGATCAAAAATAGCGGAAGCATTACAATACAGATTGCTGCTGTAAGCATTGGCCAATTTGTGGTGAACATGCCCTGAAAGTTTAGTAACCCTACTGTTATGGGAATGCCTTTATCCGTTAAAAAAGTAGCGCTTGTGCCCACATCATCCTGTGGATGTATCCCATTATAATATGTAACAACTGTTTCTTTTTTATCTTCTTTATATACCGAAAACAAATCCAGAATACTAGGTTCGGACCAAAAGCTTAGTCTTTTTTCGTTGCCGTACCAAGCAATATTTTTTGCATCCAGCTGTTAATCTTTAGCTTTGAGGTAACATCCTCTACATCATAAAAAATTTTATCCACATCTTTATGTACCTCTTTTAAAATAATTATGCCAGACTCACAGCTGCTTTTTTTATCAATATGGTTGAGCCATATAGAAAAGCATCCCCCTGCTATCAACAGCGGTATAATAACAAAGGTCACTAATGATGAAAATAATTTCCGTTTAAGCGTTAAATCTCTGAATTTCCCCAATCCACATTTCCCCCTTATTTTCCTCGTATTATCCACATTTTACATCTCACTCTCCACAAAAAGCAACCTCTTCTCAGAGTGTTATACACTCCAGCTTCAATATAACATCAAATATGCTATATTATAACAATCCTTTCGCATTATTTACAAATATTGATTTTATATCATACCAATTTTGTCAATATATAATAATCTTTTTCATTAAGCCCAACTGTATTCGAAAAAATGCAACGGTGCCCTTGACGTGTATACAATGTACATGTTATGATGATCCTGTCAATTAATTAACAATACTTCAATAAATATTCCCCTGCTTTTTTGGGGAAAATTAAGAATATCATATCGTAGGAGGTAATGTATGAGAAGCGAATGGAATGACTTTAAAAGTGGTGTTTGGACAAAAGAAATTAATGTCCGCGATTTCATCCAAAAAAACTATACAGTTTATGAAGGTGATGAATCCTTCCTGGCTGAGGCAACAGAAAACACGAAAGAACTGTGGGCTCAGGTAATGGATCTGAACAAAAAGGAACTGGAAGCCGGCGGCGTGCTGGATATGGATACTAAGATTATCTCCACCATTACTTCCCATGGTCCTGGATATTTGAATAAAGATAAAGAAACAATAGTTGGATTCCAGACTGACAAACCTTTCAAACGTTCTTTACAGCCTTACGGCGGTATCCGTATGGCAGAAAAAGCTTGTAAAGACAATGGTTATCAGTTAGATCCTGAAGTTGATGAATTTTTCACCAAACACAGAAAAACTCATAATGCAGGTGTATTTGATGCATATACACCGGAAATGCGTGCATGCCGTTCCAGCCATATCATCACAGGGCTTCCGGATGCTTATGGACGCGGACGTATCATCGGCGATTACCGCCGTGTTGCTCTGTATGGTGTTGACCGTCTGATCGAAGACAAAAAAGACCAGAAAGACAGCACACGTACTATCATGTACTCTGATGTTATCCGTAACCGTGAAGAATTATCCGAACAGGTCCGTGCTTTGGAAGAATTAAAAAAATTAGGCGAAATCTACGGATGCGATATTTCTAAACCGGCTACTAACACCAAAGAAGCAATTCAGGCATTATACTTTGGTTATCTGGCAGCTGTAAAAGAACAAAATGGTGCAGCCATGTCCCTTGGACGTACTTCTACTTTCATCGACATCTATGCAGAACGCGACTTAAAGAACGGCACATTTACAGAAGAAGAAATTCAGGAATTCGTAGATCACTTTATTATGAAACTTCGTCTTGTTAAATTTGCACGTACACCTGAATATAATGACCTGTTCTCAGGTGACCCGACCTGGGTAACGGAATCTATCGCTGGTGTTGGTATCGACGGACGTCCTATGGTAACAAAAATGTCCTTCCGTTATCTCCATACCTTAGATAACTTAGGACCGGCTCCGGAACCGAACCTGACAGTACTGTGGTCCACAAGACTTCCTCATAACTTCAAAGCTTTCTGTGCTAAAATGTCCATTAAGTCTTCCGCTATCCAGTATGAAAATGATGACTTGATGCGTGTAACTCATGGTGATGATTATGCGATTGCCTGCTGTGTATCTTCCATGCGTGTAGGTAAAGAAATGCAGTTCTTTGGCGCCAGAGCAAACCTTGCAAAATGCTTGTTATACGCAATTAACGGTGGTGTTGATGAAGTTTCCAAGAAACAGGTTGGACCAAAATACAGACCAATCACTTCTGAATACCTCGATTACGATGAAGTTATGTCTGCATACAAAGACATGATGCAGTGGCTTGCAAGAGTTTATGTAAATACTTTAAATATCATTCATTATATGCATGATAAATACTGCTATGAAAAATTACAGATGTCTCTGCATGATGAAAAAGTAACCCGCTGGTTTGCAACCGGTATCGCTGGTCTTTCTGTAGTTGCTGACTCTCTGTCCGCAATCAAATATGCGAAAGTAAAAGCAATCCGTGATGAAGACGGAATCGTTGTAGATTACCAGGTAGAAGGAGACTTCCCGAAATACGGAAACGATGATGACCGTGTTGACAGCATCGCAGCTGATCTTGTAAGAACATTTATGAAGTATATCAGCGGAAACCACACATACCGTGGCGGTATCCCTACAACTTCTATCCTGACAATTACTTCAAACGTTGTATACGGTAAAAATACAGGATCCACACCGGACGGAAGAAAAGCCGGAGAACCATTTGCACCGGGTGCTAACCCTATGCATGGCCGTGATGAGCATGGAGCAGTTGCTTCCCTCGCTTCAGTATCCAAGCTTCCATTCCGTGAAGCACAGGATGGTATTTCCAATACCTTCTCTATTATTCCGGGAGCACTTGGTAAAGATGATCAGATCTTTGCAGGAGATATCTCCGTAGATATAGATCTGGGCTGCGGAAGCTGTAATGCACCTACACTTTTTGAAGGCGTAGAAGACGAAGAAAACTAAAATCTTTAAATTAATTATATGGCGGGGATTTATCCTCTCCATATATTCGAAATAGATGTAACCGATTGACTCACAGGCAATTATCTATTATAAGGAGGACAATACTATGACAGTAAATAATGCTCAGGTTGAAAACTTAATTAATCTTTTAGACGGCTATGTTGAAAAAGGCGGCCATCACTTAAATGTAAACGTATTCACCCGTGATACATTACTGGACGCACAGGCTCATCCTGAAAAATATCCACAGCTTACCATCCGTGTATCCGGTTATGCTGTAAACTTCAACAAACTGACAAAAGCTCAGCAGGATGAAGTTATTTCAAGAACATTCCATGGCGCAATGTAAAACTGCGTGATTGTCATCAATCAAAGGAGGCGTAAACTATGAAAGGACGTATTCATTCTTTAGAGAGTTTTGGTACCGTTGATGGACCGGGAATCCGGTATGTTGTATTTACCCAGGGGTGTCCGATGCGCTGTCAATACTGCCACAACCCGGATACCTGGGAGGTAAATGCCGGCACCTGGATGGATTCGGAAGAGATTCTGTCCAGCTACGACAAGAACCGTGCCTTTTATAAAAATGGAGGTATCACCGTTACAGGCGGTGAGCCTCTCCTCCAGATTGAATTTGTTACCGATCTATTTGAGAAATCTAAAAAAGAGAATATCCATACCTGCCTTGATACTTCTGGGATTACCTTTGCACCGGGAAATACTGAGTATCTAAAAAAACTGGACCGTCTGTTAGCTGTGACCGATCTGGTTATGCTGGATATCAAGCATATTAACCTGGAAGCCCATAAAAAGCTGACCGGACATTCAAATGAACGCATTCTTCAATTCGCAGAATATCTGGAGAAGAAGAAAATTCCTGTGTGGATCCGCCACGTACTGGTACCCGGGATTACCGATGACCCCAAGTATCTGACTGAGCTCGGCAATTATATAGGGGGGCTGTCTAACCTGAAGGCACTGGATGTACTTCCCTATCACAATATGGGAAAAAGTAAGTATGAACAGCTGGGAATGGATTATCCGCTAAAAGATCTGGAGAATTGTCCCAAGGAGAAAGTTATATGGGCAAAATCCCTGATTTTAGACGGTATTCGACAAAAACGGCGTAAAAATTAACAAATATTTCACTTGTATAATCATAATAAATGTATTAGAATAAATTGAAAGGCTTGGCAGACAAGTCAAAAAACAGTATATAAATTAAGGAGGATATTATCATGGCATATGTAATTTCAGACGAATGTGTAGCTTGTGGATCATGCGCTCCAGTATGTCCAGCAGAAGCAATCAGCGAAGGTGATGGAAAATACGTAATCGATGCAGATACTTGCTTAGATTGTGGAACATGCGAAGCTGAATGCCCAACAGGCGCTATCTCAGCAGAATAATTAAGGTATTCGAACACGGGAGTAATGCTCCCGTGTTTTTTTTATGCCTGAAATTAATATTCCCCAGAATTTGATTGTAAATTGCTTTCTACCAGATGTGCGTTTCGCTGTGCGGCATATTGGTTTTTAAGATGAATCAAAAAAAACCAATATTTTTGTAACAAAATGAAATCTTAATTGTTATACTTAATAAGAAAGAAAATAATACGTACTACACAGCAGGTTTGAGCATTTGCTGCACTAACCATCGATTCGTAGGACAGCAGGAAAAAGTTCTATTGCCAAAGGCGATTTCAAATGGATTTTTGCTCCTAACTGCGATGGTACTGAACAGTTACGCTATTACTTTATATAGTCAGGAGAGGAGGAATGTTTATGGAAGCAAATATTCTGGAAGAGATCTACCGGCGCTATTCCAGAGAGCTGTTTTTATACCTTTATACCCTTCTTCGGGATACCTCTGCAGCAGAAGATATCCTGCAGGAAACATTTTTAAAGGCTTTTCTGTCATTAGACAAATCACATCCGAATTTCCGTGCATGGCTGTATAAAGTAGGGAAAAACGAAAGCCTGAATTACTTAAAGCGACAGCAAAGAACAGTTTCAGAAGCTGACATGGAACATTATCAGGAAAGCGGCTCCCCCTTGGATGATTTTCTGCAAAAAGAACAGAACCGTCTGCTAATGGAAGCATTAATGAAGCTTCCTATACTGTCCAGAGAAGTGCTTGTTATGCAGTATTTTTTTGAAATGCCTCAGCGTGAAATTGCTGAGATACTGGATTTGTCTCCCGGTAACGTGCGCATTATTGTGCACCGTGCAAAAAAAGAGCTTAAGAAAGAGGTGGAAAAACATGAAATTTGAAGTTGTTTTTGAAAAATATAGAAACCACACAGCAACTGAAGAAGAGATTGCCTGGATTGAAGAAGAAATCGAAAAACATGAGTTAATCGAAGAATATCTTAGTGAAGCCATTGATCTTAAGCTGGAACATCTTTACCGTGAAGATCATAATGAAGATGCCAAAAATAATAAAACGCATGCTCATAAAGACACCGATTCAGCACTGATCCAAAAAGCCATTCGAAGGGCATTCTTAAAAATGGGTGCGGTATTTACTGCCATATCATTGATTCTCATTCTCTTTATACAATTTGGTCTTTCACCGCTTATGGAAAGCTTTTTCTATAATCCTGCAAAAACTTTGGATGAGAACATGAATCAAATAACCCTGGATATGAGCGTATTTACAGAGCTGATGATGCCGCTGGATATTCAGGACTCCGTCGCCGTATCCTCAACAGAATACGGGTCCTATGATATTTTCCTGCAGCCTTCCGTTACCAGGGGAAATTCCTTTCCTTCTCTTTATGCCGGCAAAATAACACGCAATCATTTAACGATGTATGACGCCAATATATTAAACTTACCCGTGGGCAATCTGCTTCTCAAGCCGGAAGACCATTATGCACAGTGGACCTGGAGCGAAATTCCCAAAGAAGACATTGAGCAGAAAATCTCAGCTTTACAGGATGACCAAATGTATCGGGCCTATGTCTCTTTCAAAGACTATCAATCCTTCTCAGATTACAAATCATTTGAAAAGGAACATCTTATAAACCTGTCATGGGCAGCATGCAGAACCAGTGAAACAGCTTCCTATTCAGACTACGTTACCGGTTTCCAGACGCAGCCGGAAGGGCTCATTCTCCATAACCCATATCCTGACCGGTATCCATATTTAAAGCTGGATTCCACCGATCTGACAATGAATGAACTGGATGCATTAACAAATGATGAAACTACTATGGAAAGCCATATGATCAGTATGCTGCGCTATCTTTTCCATCAGAATACTTTTTGTAAAATGGTTGGAATTGAAAGAGAAACCATAGCGTCCAGTAGTACTTATATAGAAGAAAATGGTTTATCTATCTACGGTTTTGTAAGCTGGCTTAGTAAAGAAGATCTGGAAAAATTACAGGATTCAGATATGATTAGATCTGTGTATTTTGAATCCTGACTCACCGTATTAACAAAAGTTCTCACCTGGAATTGTTAGGTGAGAACTTTTGTAATACCAGACATGAAAGAAGCATAGGTATATAGAGGAAAATTGTGACTTATAATCAATGCCTCCAAAAAAAGAATCCTTTTTTCTGGGGTTTCACATCCTCGGACTGGGTTGCGGCTACAAGACGTTTAGAACCCTGGTTTTGATGTGCCCGGATCGTCTCATCCAATCGTCTGTATCTGTCTTCCTCTTTTTCCTCACGCAGCTTCAGCAGGTAGTCAATTTCTTTGGAAACACTTTCGCTGATCTGATCGTTCAGCTCTTTGTTATTTTCCTTTAGCGCAGTCGTGACGATGTTACCCACAATTTTTTCAAATTGAAGGAGTTTATCCACATCAAATTCCAGTTCCGACAGTGGTGTTTCCAATACATCCGCAACACATTTTTCAGAATCTTTTTTATCTGATGCTGTTTCCTTTTTGCCGTCCTTCACTGCTCTTTCCTGACTGTTTCCATTTTGATGCGGCTTGTCCTTAGAGTTCTCATTTGAAATCTCTTTATGAGCCTTCTGCATACCTTCTGCTGTCTGTTCTTTCTGTTTGCCTTTCTCGGGTTCTGAAGCAGCAGCCTGTACTTGTACCGGTTTATCTGCTTCATGATCTTTATCAAGTGATTTCCTGTTTAGTTTCTCTTCCAGGTGAATAATATTATCTGTATTTTTGATTTCCCTTTTAGCAATCTCCGGTATTAAAACTTTGATTGCCTTTAATTGAAAACCTCTCTCTTTCAGTTCTTTAATATTCTGAAATATACGAATATTTTCTTCTGTATAGTATCGGTGACCCAGTTCAGTCCGCGCAATTGGGAGTTCCAGTTCCTCTTCCCAATAACGCAGAACATGCGCTTCTACTGCGACTTTCTTCGCAGCATCGGAGATCATATATCTCGTCTCGTCCATTATTTCCATACGTCCCCTCCATTATAAAATAGAATCTATACAGGCATTTTGGCCATAAGCAAAACGTAAATCTGCACATGGCTATTATATCATATTGATTCTTAGATTCAAACATGGAGATATCGCAAATAATGTCATGAAAATACCCGATTCATCAGGAATATTCAGGCTTCGACGTAATTCCCATCTAACCTGATTAATACATAGCTAATTTCTCAAGACGGGATACTTCCTGCTTTGTTAAAATATATTTTTCCTGCACCTTTTTAAGTGGTATATTGTTATGAATGTCTTCTAAGGCATTCAATATGTCACTTCTGGCTTTACCGGTTGCATGGGTCACTGCCTCTTCAACTGCCTCTTCCAGTTCTGTCTTAAATAATTCTCTGATTGCTTCACACATATCGTTCTTCGCCTCCTGAAACTCTTTCTTATTGGTTCTTATTATCATATCCATCGCAGACTGATATAGCTGGTTTTTCTGATTCTTTTCATACTCCCTTGATAAATGTTCCATCAGTCTTCTGTCATTTATGCCTTCATCTAATCCTCTTAACCATAGATTTTCCTCTTTTGTAAGCATTCTGGTTATGAGTAATTGTATTGGTATAATATCCCCTATAATATAATAGATCCCTTCCTCATGTTTTACTATTTGAAATGCTCTTACCTTCTTCCAATGATCTATTAATTTTAAAGGGAAACGCCTGCTTACAAATGTAAGGGTGATATCTCTGATATCAATTGGGTCACGGCCACTTCCTTCCTGCTTGAACAGGCAGGCATAAGCATAACATTTATAAAAGTCATCTATACTTAAATAATCCTTAGGATTCTTATATTCAATAATATTATACTTTCGAAAAATCCGACCAATGTTCTTTTTAATCCGGATATTCTCCTTATTCTTAATTACCAACACATCAATTTGCTTTGGTTTTGTCCCCAGCATATGTTCATTCTCAAAGTCCAGATGTTTAAATTCATCCTGCAGTTCTATCTGAAGTACAGCATAAAATGCCGGATGCCATTGTAACATCTCCTTTGTCATGAATCCACTCCCTTCTATGGATCCATTCCCTCAGTAATTGAATGCCTCAAGATCAGAAGCGAAAGATCCTTGATAAAAATAATGATTAACAACTCTTTAACAACCAAATAAATTCCTTGCCATGGATATTCTTTAAAATTTCACTTAAATATTCTTATAATGGGAAGTCAAAGCAGATCTGCTTAATTAGAAATATATATTTTATTATAGAACAAAGCGATTATTAAGTCAACACAAATATTAAATTTATATTTTTTTATTTATATTTTGCAACATATTATTTTTCCTATCTATATTCCACGAAAAAGCGCCCACCCTGATTTAAGATGAACGCTTTTCCTGCTACTTCTGCATGTTTGCAAATTTCGTATAATTCGGCAGCCATACAAGTTCTATCGTACCAATAGGTCCATTTCTCTGCTTTGCAATGATAACTTCCGCAATATTGGGCCTGTCGGTATCTTTGTTATAATAATCATCACGATACAGGAACATAACCACATCGGCATCCTGCTCAATCGCTCCGGATTCACGAAGGTCAGATAACATGGGCCGGTGTTCCGGACGCTGTTCTACGGCACGGCTCAGCTGGGATAACGCAACTACAGGTACATGCAGTTCCCTTGCAACTTCTTTCAGGGATCTTGATATATCTGAGATTTCCTGCTGCCTGGAATCTGTTTTTTTACTTCCGGTCATCAGCTGAAGGTAGTCAATAATTATGATTCCCAGATCCTGTTCCAGTTTATATTTACGGCATTTGGAACGAAGATCGTTGATTGAGATACCCGGCGTATCATCAATAATCAAATGGGATTTTCCAATAATGCCTGCGCCTTCAATCAGTTTGGACCAGTCTTCATCCGACAGATTACCGGTTCGGATGGATTGGGAATCTACCTTTGATTCCAGAGAGAGCAGACGGTTAACCAGCTGCTCTTTTGACATTTCCAAACTGAATATCGCCACTGTTTTATTTTCTTTAAATGCCATATTCTGTGCAACGTTTAATACAAATGCCGTTTTACCCATAGAAGGACGGGCTGCTATCAGAATAAGATCGGAAGGCTGGAATCCTGATGTCTTATAATCCAGGTCAATAAAGCCTGTAGGGATTCCGGTAACGCTCCCTTTATTTTTGGCAGCCTGTTCGATTTTATCCAATGCATTCAGCACAACTTCTTTAATCGGGACATAATCACCGGAAGTATTGCACTGCACGATATCAAATATTTTCTTCTCGGTATCACCCAGAATATCTTCCAGCCTGTCCTTTGCCACATAACAGGTGTTTGCAATATCTTCCGTCGTCCGGATCAGTTTCCGGAGCATTGATTTTTCCTGGACGATATTGGCATAATATTTTACATTAGCCGAGGTGGGCACTGCGTTCAACAGATCTCTTACAAATTCCAGGCTGCTGATTTCCGGAGGTACTTCCTTTTCCTTTAACCTGTCCTGTAATGTAATCAGATCTACCGGTTTGCCTTCATTGTACAACTCCAGCATGGATTCAAATAAAACCCCGTACTGGTGCTGATAGAAATCTTCGCTGCTGATAATCTCGGAAGCAGTCATAATCGCTTCTCTATCCATGATCATAGAGCCAATTACAGACTGTTCTGCCTCGACGCTATGTGGCAATACTCGTTTTATGAGTGCTTCTTCCATGTCAGGCTTCCTCCTAAGCTTCCTTTACTACAACCTTTAATTCTGCTGTTACTTTCGGATGCAGCTTAATCGGCACAATTGTAGTGCCAAGCGCCTTTATAGGATTTGTAAGCAGCATTTTTTTCTTATCAATGTCATATCCCAGCTGCGCTTTCGCTGCTTCTGCAATTTCTTTGGATGAAACAGAGCCAAACGTTCTTCCGCCCTCACCCACTTTGATAGATACCGTAACCTGCTTTTCTGCAATTTCAGCCGCGTATGCCTTTGCCTCGTCCAGAATCTGCTGTGCCACTTTTTCCTCATGTGCTTTCTGAAGCTTCAGGTCATTGATATTCTTCGGTGTTGCTTCAATACCTAATTTTTTCGTGAATAAATTTCTGGCATAGCCATCACTGACATTTACAATAGCGCCTTTGTTCCCAAGTGATTTTACATCTTCCAATAATATAACTTTCATTTAAATCGCTCCTTCTTCTGTCATTTTAATAATTACATCTTTTAATTTACTGATAGCCTCTTCTACCGTTGTATTTTTCAACTGTGCACCGGCTATATTCAGATGGCCTCCACCGCCCATGCGTTCTGTAATGATCTGTACATTGACCTCATCGATCGAACGGGCGCTGATATATACCTGTTTATTAAACGGCGTAAACACAAAAGATGCCTTCACACCGATAATATTCAATAATTCATTCGCTGCCTGAGCCCCTACTACTGTAGGACTTTCAATATTTTCACTCGGGCAGATACTAAACGCATAGCAGTTCAGGAACAGCTCCGCATGCCGGACCGCTTCTGCTCTCGCTTTATATGCAGCCATATCATTTCTCAGCATTTTACGGACTCTTGTTACATCCGCTCCGCAGCGTCTTAAAAATGCTGCTGCTTCAAAAGTACGGACTCCTGTCTTAGCCACAAAATTATTCGTATCAATAATAATTCCTGCATAGATGCAATCCGCTTCAATATTCTTCAGCTTAATACCATCCACAAAATACTGCAGGATCTCCGCCACCATTTCACAGGTAGAAGAAGCATATGGCTCAATATAAGACAGAACTGCATTTTTAATAACCTCACTGCTCTGACGGTGATGGTCCAGAACAACAATGGTCTTCGTCTGATCCAGTATGGACGAGCATTCCGCCATACTTGGACGGTTGGTATCCACTACAACCACAACGGTATTGTTGTCTACGATTTCTTCCGCCTGGGCATGGTTTACAAACATATCACTTTCATAATCTTTATTATTCAGGAACATATTCATCCAGGGACGGATCGAACTGTTTCCATCTTCGATTACAATATGAGCCTTTTTATTCATGAGTCTTGCCGCACGGTATACACCGATGGAAGCTCCAAAAGAATCAATATCCGTAATCTTGTGGCCCATGACCACCACATCTTCCTTGCTGTCAATAAATTCCCGCAGGGCATGTGCTTTTACCCTTGCTTTCACACGGGTACTCTTCTCCATCTGCTGCGATTTTCCACCATAATATGAAATTTTCTCATTATCCTTAACGACTGCCTGATCGCCGCCCCGGCCCAGTGCCAGCTCTATTGCAATACGTGAAAAATCATAATTCTGTACATATCCATTTCCATTTACACCGATACCTATACTCAGGGTAACGCTCATATCATTGCCGATGTTAACGGACTTTACTTCCTCTAATAAGGAAAACCGGTTAGATTCCAGAGTTGTCAACGACCTCTGTTTAATTACGACAAAATACTTGTCTTTTTCAATCTTCTTCACAATCCCATCCAGGCTTGCCATGTATTTGTTAATTTTACGATCTATCAATGCCATCAAAAGAGATCTGCGGACTTCTTCCACGCTCTCTAAAGCTTCATCATAATTATCAATATAAATAAGACCTGCAACCAGTTTCTGTTCTTTATTCTCTCTGATATACTGATTTAATTCTGTTGTATCAAACAGGTATACTGCAATTAAATAATTCTGGTCCTCGGGCACATCCACGATATTAACGGACTCCGTCAGTTCCTCTATGGATACCTTCTGGAGCTGCGCACGGTAATCCTCACCTTCAAAATGAACTTCTATGGTCTGGATTTCCTCATTTTTAGGCAGGACATTGACACTGATTTCAGGAAACAGGTTTAATATATTTTTATGATATTTCGGATCTTTTCCCACCGCATTACAAAACGCCTCATTCATCCAGATGATCTTGCCCTCTGTGTCCAGCAGACCATATGGTATGGTAAATTTCTGGAGCATTTTCTTCTGTATCTGCCCATACTGCGTGGCAAATGAAACAAGCTCGGTCATAATACGGGGTTTGTACAATACAAATACGCCGATAATCATAACGATATATACCACACTGAACAGCGCTGCTACTATTCCGGCCTTGGTATTCACTGCAAATACAGCAATATTCATCAGCAGTAAAAACACTGCCAGAGCCAGCGGCCATTGCATATATGACTTTAATTTCCCGCTATATTTTATCTTTCTATTTATCTTTTTCATAGATTGTACTCCCATACTTAAAAAAGGATAGTATTAACTACTCTATTCTATCACAAAATCTATGAGTGGGAAAGACCTTTTTATGTAGTCCACTTTCAGACAAAATGTGATTATATAAATCCCCTTGTTATTTCCTGTCATCTTATGTTAGAATGTAGCTGTATCAAAAAAACGCAAACATGAAGGAGTGGAATACATGGGTGGAATATTCGGCGTAGCTTCAAAGACAAGCTGTGTACAGGATTTATTCTTTGGAATTGACTATCATTCTCATTTGGGCACCAGAAGAGGCGGTATGGCAGTATATGGTAAAGACGGATTTAACAGGGCAATCCATAATATTGAAAATTCCCCTTTTCGTACTAAATTCGAACGGGACATTGATGAATTAGAAGGGAATCTGGGAATCGGATGTATCTCTGATAATGAACCTCAGCCTTTATTGGTGCAGTCCCATCTTGGCAGCTTTGCCATAACAACCGTAGGTAAAATCAACAATATGGATCAGCTGGTACAAAATGCATACGACAATGGCTGTACTCATTTTCTGGAAATGAGTGGAGGCCATATAAACGCTACAGAGCTTGTGGCTTCTCTGATTAATCAGAAAAGTTCTATATTAGAAGGCATGTTATATGTTCAGGAGATGGTGGAAGGCTCCATGACCATGCTGGTCATGACACCAACTGAAATTTATGCATCCAGAGACCGAATGGGCAGAACCCCTCTTGCCATTGGAAAAAAAGAGGACTCTTACTGCGTATCTTTTGAATGTTTTGCATACATCAACCTGGGCTATGTGGATTATAAAGAACTGGGTCCCGGCGAGATTGTAAAGATTACACCGGAAAGTGTGGAAACCCTGAGCAAGCCAAGAGAAAAAATGAAAATCTGTTCTTTCCTCTGGGTGTATTATGGATATCCAACATCTTCCTATGAGGGTGTCAATGTAGAACAGATGCGTTACAATTGCGGACGTCTACTGGCTAACCGCGATACCGTTAAGCCTGACGTTGTTGCCGGTGTTCCCGATTCCGGCGTTGCCCATGCCATCGGATATGCAAATGCAACCGGGATTCCTTATTCCCGTCCTTTCATTAAATATACACCAACCTGGCCCCGTTCCTTTATGCCCACGAAGCAGAGCCAGCGTAATATGATCGCGAAAATGAAGTTAGTTCCGGTAGAAGCTTTGATCCGTGACAAAAAACTGTTATTGATTGACGATTCTATTGTTCGCGGTACCCAGCTTCGGGAAACTACCGAGTTTCTCTATCAGGAGGGTGCAAAAGAAGTACATATCCGTCCTGCATGCCCGCCTTTGATGTTCGGATGCAAATATCTGAATTTTTCACGTTCAAATTCCGAAATGGATTTGATTACAAGACGTATTATCCGTGAAAGAGAAGGGGAAAACGATATTAATATGCTGGACGACTATACGAATCCGGACAGCCAGAATTATATCGAAATGATAGATGAGATCAGAAAACAGCTCAATTTCACAACCCTGCGTTATCACCGTCTGGATGATATGCTGGCTTCAATCGGAATTGAACCATGTAAACTGTGTACTTATTGCTGGAATGGCAAAGAATAAAAAAACAGCCCGGGATTTTCCCGGGGCGTGCAGATGGCAGTAATGAATTTTCAAACACGCCCCGGGCTGTTTTTTAACATTCTATTATAATCTGGTTCCCGGTACCCTCTATGAGTATTTCCACAGATTCTTCTTCTTTTCCCAAATAGGCCGTATGAAAGCGATCTTCTTTCACACTATACCCATTTTGCCGGGCATATGCTTTTCTAATACCCGTTCCATAAAATCCGAAATAATAAATATCGCTGCACCGGGAGTAAAAAATATACTCATTGGCAGCGCCCAAAATAGAGCCAGAACACAGCCGATTACCAGAAATACCGCCAGCGTAGTCAGAATGTACCGTACAGCCATATACATTCCAAGCTTCAGTATCCACCCTGCACTCATATCAAACCGGGATAATGCCGGGAAGACATAACAAGCCGCTGCAAATAAAAAGACAGATACCAGAAAATAAAAGCAGATGAAGAAAAGTCCGGTATAACCGCTGGTTTTCTGCATTAGAATTCCCATGTTTAGCTGGACGAGAAAAGTCACTCCGGCTACTGCCGCCCATATCCCGGTTGCCGGCACAAAGTTTACCCGGAACGCATGAAAGAATTCCCGGAATGTATAGCCGTTTCCTTTCTTAACTGATTTTACGACGCTGTAGTAAAGAGCTGTTGTGGATGCACCAATTGTAAGGATGGGCAGGCAGCAGATAATCCAAAGGATTCCCACCAGCAGCAGATCGAAAATCTTTCCCAACATTCCTGTATAGCCGCCTCCAAAGTCAAATAGCCGTTGATTATCCATATTGATCCCCCCTGGATAGCACAAGCCGGCTTGCGCCATCCCTAAATTTGCAGTGTGAAAGCGATCTTCTTTCACTTTTCTATTTATTTTTCCAGAAGCTCCCCATTTCGGGCAAATACCGGTATCTCATCTATCGGTGCCTTGACTTCTATTTCCTGACCGCCCTGATACTCCCTGTTATCATGAATGTTACGCCATACTCCCTCAGGCAGATATACCCTGCGCTGCCGCTCATTTTCATAAAGTACGGGCGCTACCAGAAGGTTTGGTCCAAACATGTATGCATCCTCCGTTTCCCAGCACCTTTTGTCCCCCGGGAAATCATAAAATAGCGGGCGCATGACGGGTGTTCCTTTTTCATGGGCTTCTTTCATGATCTTCGTAATATAGGGTTTCATCTTCTCTCTCAATTCCATATACTTTGTGCAGATTGCAAGAACCTCTTCCCCATAGGACCAGACTTCATTTTCTGCACCGCTGATATGCTTTCCTCCTCCGGTTGTCCCAAGTGCCTCTTTAAAAGGCTCACGGAAACCATGCAGCCGGAATACCGGACAAAATGTTCCAAATTCAAACCAACGGACAAGGCACTCTTTAAATGTATCATCCTTAATATTGCCTCCATGGAAGCCTCCGATATCTGTTGTCCACCAGGGGATTCCGGATAGCCCCATATTCAGTCCGGCTGCCAGCTGATTACGCATGGAACGGAAGGATGAATCAATGTCCCCGGACCATACCAGCGTTCCGTATTTCTGGGAACCTGCCCAGGCACAGCGCAGCAGGTTCACGATATTTTCCTGTCCGGCTGCTTCCATTCCTTCATAAGCCATTCTGGCATATTCCCTGGGATAAATGTTACCCACTTCCATATCCGCCCCCTTAAAGTAGCGGTAATGGCTGTACTCATATCCGGTAAACTCCGGTTCCGCCTCATCCAGCCAGAATATTTTAATGCCCAGATCATAATAGTTCTGGCGAATTTTATTCCATACATAGGCCCTGGCTTCCGGATTTGTGGGATCAATGATACAGGCGTCACCTAGTTGTCCGATCCGTTTGCCATGTTCTGAACGGGTCAGATAACCCAGTTCTTCCATCTCTTTATAATTCTCACTCTGTGCATCTACCGTGGGCCAGATAGAAACCATCAATTCTATCCCCATTTCCTTTAGCTCGTCCACCATCTTCTTCGGTTCGGGCCAATAGTCCAGGTCAAACTTCCAGTCACCCTGATTAGGCCAGTGGAAGAAATCCACTACGATCACCGATATTGGCAGCCCCCGCTTCTTGTACTCCCTTGCTACTTCCATGATCTCATCCTGGGTCTGGTACCGCAGTTTGCACTGCCAGAAGCCCATTCCATATTCCGGCATCATCGGCACTTTCCCCGTTGCATCTGCATATGCTTCCTCTATCTCCCCGGGCGAATCCCCGGCTGTGATCCAATAATCCATCTGCTTTGTGGAGTGCGCCGCCCATTCTGTTACATTCTTACCAAAGGTAACAGAACCGATTGCAGGATTGTTCCATAGCATCCCATAACCTTTGTTGGAAAGTACAAAGGGGATGCTTGCCTGAGAATTGCGGTGTGCCAGTTCCAGCGTACAGCCCTTCACATCCAGATAAGGCTGCTGATACTGTCCGCAGCCATAAAGTTTTTCTCCTTCGTTAGGCTCAAACCGTACCGTCAGGCGGTAATTATCGGTATTGGGATGAGGTTCAAAAGTTCTCGGAACAATTTCAAGGGCACTGTTGAACTCCTTCCGTCCCTGGATTTCCTCTCGGATACGTTCATATTCTTCCAGCAAAAGTTCCCCTTTATCATTTTTGAAACGCAGCTTGCCGGTCGGCGTTATTTCACACCTGATTTTCCCATTTACGAGAATGGTATCCCCATTTTCCTGGCAAA
The DNA here is from genome assembly GCA_900540475.1 of uncultured Robinsoniella sp. Classification (GTDB taxonomy): domain Bacteria; phylum Bacillota; class Clostridia; order Lachnospirales; family Lachnospiraceae; genus Robinsoniella. The sequence goes on from UQGG01000008.1 coordinate 150,101, forward strand.
TCCTGCTGTCACATTCTGCCGGTTCCAGTAGTGCTCCATGGTCTTCTGCCAATAATTCGTGCCGCTGAGTGGCACGGACACGGAGACTGTTTTTCCCCCAGGGTTCCACACACAGCAGTTCTTTATCAAAGCGCCTCCATATTTTATTTCTCTCACATTTAATCATTGTCTTCTCCTTTTTTATCTGTCTTATTTTTTTTTAACTTGCCTGCAACTATTCTTTCACAGCCCCTGCAGTCAGTCCGCCAACAATATACTTCTGTAAAAATACAAATATAATCACTACCGGCAGAACGAGTATCGCCCCGTATGCCATAATACAGTTCCATTTTGTTCCGTATTTACTCTGGAATTTATATATATTCGCCGTCAGAGGCCTCATCTCAGGTTTTACATTAAACGTCATGGAGTATGCCAGATCATTCCACCCGTTTAAGAAGGATATAACCACAACTGTGATGATTCCGGTCTTGATTGCAGGCAGCATAATCTTGAAGAAGGATTTGTACACTCCACATCCGTCTATACGCGCCGCATCGTCCAGAGAGGTAGGGATGGATTTAAAATAGGGTCTTAACGTAACAATTATAAATGGAACCGTACCGGAAGCGATGGCAAGTGCGGGTCCGATATAGGTCCCCAGTAAGCCGATTTTATTGAAGATCAGGTACATGGGAGTCAGCATCAGGGATGCCGGAAGCATCTGAGTTACTAAAAAGGTTAACAAAAATCCTTTCTGTCCCGGCACCTTATACCTGCCCATTCCATATGCTGCTGGAACACCGAACACCAGTGAAATGCACATGGCACAAGCTGCAATACATGCACTGTTTTTAAGAGAAGTCAGAAAATCCTTATCCTGTAAATTCTGAAGCCATGGATCAAAGGTAAACTGATGTGGATAATAGGTCACCAGCTTTCCAAATGACTCCATATCTGTCTTAAAGGACATACTGATCAGCCAGTAAATAGGAAATAGAAAAACAATTGCGATCAGCACAGAAATAATACAGTAAATGACATTGACCCTCACTGACTTATACCGGAACATATGAAACCCTGAAGTTTTCGTCTTTTCATTCATTCTAATCGTCCTCCTTTGCAGTAAGTCTCAGGTAGAACAGGCCGATGATAAATAAACAGCCAAACAGGATCATAGCCGATGCCGCCCCTTTAGAAAATTCATACTGTGTAAACGACAGGGTATAGGAATAAGTACCCAGTACATCGGTAGAATTCAAAGGACCTCCTGCAGTCATAACAAACATTAAGTCAAACGCCTTAAATGTATAGATAAAGCCCAGCATCAGTACGGATAGTATAGCCGGTTTCATAAGCGGCAGTGTAATATGCAGAAACCGCTGTAGTTTGTTGGCACCGTCCATTGAGGCACTTTCATAGATATCATCCGATATCCCCGTAAGACCGGAGGTTAAAAGAAGCATATTAAATGGTATTCCAACCCAACAGTTCACTGCAATCACTGCAATCAGTGCCGTACTGGTGCTGACCAGCCACTCTACCGGAGTATGTATCACACCCAGCTTCATCAACAGGTTATTGATGACTCCCTCTGTCACGCCAAACATATTTTTACCCAGCAGTGCGGTGACAGACATTGGCATCATATAGCCGATTAATACAAGCCCGCGGATCGGTCCCGCAAAAGTAAACTTTTTGGAAAAAAACATTGCAAACAGAAAACCGATGGTAAACTGTACCACCAGACAGGCGATGGTGAAAATAAAAGTGTTCCGGATAACCAGCTGGAATGTGGGATCCTTAAATAGCTGCATATAATTCTCCAGTCCCACAAATACAGAAGCACCGGATTTAAAATTTTTAATATTCGTATTCTTAAAGCTGAGTATAAAGTTATAGATTAAGGGATATCCCAAAATGAGAATCATATAGAGAAATCCAGGCATTATAAAGGTATAACCTTCAAAACGTTTCTTCTTAGCCATGTTCATTTTCATAAATCATCCACTTCCTTTCTTCATCAGGACGAGAGATCCAGAGTGTGTTTGAAATTCAGACACGCCCTTACTCCCGTCCTTTCCCAATATATAGCCGCGTATTATTCCTGTGCGGCGATTGGTGTCTCCTGAAGGATTGGATTAATTACTGCTGCTGCTTCTTTCATGGCTTCTTCGCCGGTCTTATTTCCAAGGAGCGCTGATTGTTCAGCCGTATATAATGCTTCTGAAATAGTAGGCCAGGACTCGTGAGGGCCTCTTGCTACCGCATAATTCATTTCATCGCTGAACACAGCAAATCTTTCGTCATCTGACCAGGTGGTATTCAGTGCCACGGAATCCTCACGTACCGGGAACTTTCCTGCACCTTCACACCAGGTTGCATTATTCTGTGCGCTGGTCATCCATTTTAAAAATTCAACGCAAGCTTCTTTTTCTTCACTTCCGGCACATACGCCAAAGTTCTCACCGCCGATAACGGAAGCAAACTTCTTATCCTTTGGCAGCAAAGCGATCTTGTACTCAAATGCGCCCTTAATTCCTTCGTCAAACTGGGCGAGCTGCCAGGTACCGGATTCCAGCATAGCTGCTTTTCCGGCACAAAATGCGTTATAAGAATCCGACTGGGACCAGTTTACCACTTCCTTACTCATATAACCTTTGTTTACCAGACCTGCCAGATAGTCAAGCGCCCTTGCGGCTTCCGGCGAATCTGTAGATCCCACATCAGCACCTGCCGAATACAGCCACGGGATAAACTGGAAGGTTCCCTCTTCCGTACCAATTGCAGACATTGCAAAACCATATACCCCATCTGCTGCGTTTGTAGTTTTGGCACAGACCTCTTCAAACTCGTCCCAGGTCTCCGGTGCTTTATCAAATCCTGCCGCTTTTAACAAATCCACATTGTAAGCGATCGCCAGACAATTGGAGTTATTGGGGATTCCATAAATATTACCATCCGCATCCTTACAGCTGCTAAGAGGCCCCGGATAAAATTGCTCCAGATCCTTCCAGCCTTTCATTTGATCGGTAATATCCTCAAATACGCCCAAAGAAATGTAGGAAGCCATATCCGGTGAATCCACCATCCCGATATCGGGAAGCTCACCGGAAACGGCACCTATTGTGTATTGTTTCATCAGTTCTTCACGTGAAATATACGTACACACAATATTGATATCACTCTGCATGGAGTTGTACTCTTCCACCATTTTTTCCAGTATCGGCGCCTCATGTTCAAAGTAATGCCACAAGGTAACCTCTTTGCCCCCGTTAGATGCCGGTTTACTATCACTGGCTGCGGTATCCTGTGTCCCTGTATCCTGTGCTGTTGTGTCCGCCGCTGCTTCTGTGGTTCGGGCAGTTGACGATGCTTCTGTGCCTTTACCCCCGGCGGAATTTTCCGCTGAAGAACTGCCGCAGCCACTCACAAGACCCGTAATCATTATTCCAGCCAACGCTGCCGCAGCCACTCTCTGATACCTCTTCTTCATAGTTTGTTTCCTCCTTTATCGTATTTAAGATGTTCTTATTATAATAAGATTAGTTTAAATGATAAACTTAAGATTTTAAGAATTGGGATACGATTTTAAGATACAATTTTAAGATTGGAGGAAAATTTTAAGAATTAAGGATCGCATATTTATTTGACATGGGCTTTCAGAAATTCAGCAACACTGGCGCCCTCCACCTCGCGAAATACCTTATTGAAATATTTCGGATCTGAAAAGCCTACATGATAGGGTACTTCTTCCTTTGGCATTCCCTTATTTATTAACAGTCCTTTTGCCACCTCTATCCGGTAGTGCTTCAGGAATTTTGAAAATGTCACTCCGATTTCTTTATTGAAGAGGTAGCAGAAATACTCCTGGGTCATTCCCAGGTCTTCCGCCAGATCCTTTTGGCTTATTTTGGCAGCATAGCTCTTTTCAATTATATTTAACGCTTTAATAACCAGGGGATGGGCACCGGGATATTTTTCCCGAAAATCCTTTATTCCGTCTTCCAGATACAGCTTCTCCTTTTTTGAGAGGCGAACAAGCAGGTCTTCCACCTCCTCATAAGTTACCGGTTTTATCAGATAATCCTGTACTTCCAGTGAAATTGCCTGCCTTGCCACATCAAATTCTTCATAGGCACTTATAATTACAAACTGTGTGGAAATCTCCATTGCATGTACGGCTCTGATCAGAGATAGTCCATCCATATAGGGCATTTTAAGATCGGTAAATACGATTTCCGGCTTTAGAATGTGTATCAGCTCCAGAGCCTGTTTTCCGTCGGATGCTTCCGCCACAATCTCATACTCATCCGAAATCGTGGTAATAAGATTCCGCAGTCCTCTTCTTGCCCTTTGCTCATCCTCGACAATCATAATTCTCATATGTTACCTCCTCCTGTATGCTATGTGGTTTTGGAATGTAAAACGTAAATCTGCATCCCTTTTGGTAAGACGTCTCAAGGGAAACCCGAAGCTTATTTCCATAGTACATTTTCATGCGTGTCACCACATTGGATATTCCAATACCCACCTCTTTTTCCTTTGATACCACCGGGTTAGCCAGCACCTCCTGTATGATCTGCTCCCTTTCCCTTGTCATCCCTATGCCATTATCTTCAATAGATAAGCAGAGGTACTCTCCCATTCCGGTGCCTGTTATATGAATCCAGCCTCCTTCTTCCCTCCCCTCGAATCCATGCAGTATGGAATTTTCCACAAAGGGCTGAAGCATCAGCTTCCTGCAAGGCCACTGGTCATATTCATGATCAAACTCTATGCTGTAATTAAACACATTTTCCAACCGTTCCTTCTGCAGATACAGATATTGCTCAATCCAGGTAATCTCCTGATACATATAGACATTCTGATGCTTTTGGTCAAAGGTATAACGTAAAATATTAGACAGCTTTTTCAGCAGCGTGGAGACCTTATAGTTCCCGCTTTCGATTGCCTCATAATTAATGGCATTCAAGGTATTGCAGATAAAATGCGCATTGATCTGAGACTCCAGCGCTTCCCGCTCCGCCCTCTGTTTCATTTTCAGAGATTCCACCACTTCCAAATGCTGTCCTTCCACCTGGCGGTTCATCTTCCTTATGGCATGCATCATTTCATTGTATTCATTGGCAAGCTGCCAGATCTCATGGGTCCCCTTAATCTCAATGCGTTCCTGCATATTTCCCTGCTTTACATTTTTAATGGAACGGTTAATAGTATCCACCGGCTTTAATATTCTTTGGGTCACCCAGAACAGGATCAGTAAAATGCCTATAATCACCAGGGCATAAAGAAAAATTGCTTTGGTATACATCTCATTCACCTTTGCCTGCAGTGCATTCTTATTAATGGCAATGTTTAAATTCCAGTCAAATACTCCAACCTGCGTACTTAAGTGCGTCAGATGCTGGTCATTTATATACGCATCCATTTTCATTCCGTTGTTCTGGCTGTTTGTATGATACAGTATTTCTCCTGACTTAGCAGAGATAAATCCCTGTGCCACATCATCCTTGCTCCCGCTCAGCTGCCCGATCAGGTTGTCCAATACACCCCTTTTAAACGTTACAATCATGATGTATTCAATATCCTGGTAAAAGTGTTTTCCTCTCACCGGATAAGCAATATGTATAAACTGCTTTGATGCATCTCCCGGATGTTCGCTTGGGGTGGTGATTACCTGATATCTGGGCAGAACCATGCTTTTTGATATTTCATTAACCTCTATGAAAGTATCAACCAGTATGTTATTATTCTCCTTATTCCAGATATTCACCACATTAATCGTATTTTCATTGCGTTCATACTGATAGACAAGCCCATCCTTCGACGCAATGGCTATTGCCGCTATATACTGGGAGTATCTGGCATAATTCGCAAGGAGATTCTTCAGATCTTTGGTGTTGCGAGCAATATTTTCCGGATTGGTGCTGTACTCGTTGATCAGATCCGCATTTGTATCATCCACGGCTATTTCCGAACCGATCTTAATAAAATCGTCCATTTGATTCTTGATATTCTGGTTAACGGAGGTCAATAACATTTTTTCTGTATCGTAGGTGCTGTCAACCAGGTACTTTACATATTCATTTTTCAGATAATACTGCATGACAACCACCACCAGCAAAACTGCAAAGCAGATAGCAGCGGCAAAAGAACACCACATATGGGAGCGGCAATATACCCGGACCCGTTTACAGACATTACGTAGTTTCATGACTAAATCCCCTTTCCTATTATACGAAAATTCAAAAAATATGAGAATCGGCAGGCTGCGCTGCGGACCTGATGCCAAATCACGCCAGCATAAAACTTCTGTTATTTACTGAAAAACAGACCAGTCGTCCATCCTGACAGAAACCAGACTGACAGTGCTGAATAGTTTTTCAGCCTGCTAGGCAGAGGACGAAAGCGGGGTTGTACTAACATTATAGCATCATGAAAAAAAGCTTACAACAATATAGTTTTTTAAATAAACAAATGATTGGGTGTTTTTAGAATTATAAGAATGCAAACAGATATTAACAAAATATTAGATAGGAAAGAAAATATCAGGAAAGAAAACAGGACTTCCATTTCCCGTTTTCCTTCCTGTCATTATAAATTTATTTTAATCTTCCAGCCAGCACTGCCCATCTTCTATGCTTTTTGTAAAGATTCGTTCAGAATCCTCTTCATCCTTTGCCTGGTGATATTTAAACAGCATTTCCCCGTCGTATAGACTGCCCAGAATCTCTATTTTTCCAGTTTCATGGGATAAAACGTAACGAATACATTTTCCGAGTCCACTCTGCATATTTTTTGCCTGATCTACAATTTCACAGCCCCGCTTTAAAGGCACCTGAAACTGGGTTTTCACTCCGGTCACCGGGCGGCATTGGAATACGTAATAAGGCACTATGCCGATACGTGTCAGATATTTCAAAAGAGTTCCAAGAGTCATTGGATCATCGTTTACTCCCCTGATTAATACGGTTTGATTCCGGACAATGATTCCCGCAGCAATTAAACTTCTGACTGCTGCTTTTGATTTCTCAGTAATTTCATTGGGATGATTGAAATGTGTCACCACATAGATTTGCTTTTTTTCACTATAAGTGCGCAAGATATTAATCAAATCAGGATCTTCCAGGATCCTGTCCGGAAATGTTACCGGCGTTCTGGTTCCAAAGCGGATACAGTCAAGATGTTCGATTTTGCACAGGCTGTGCAGATATTTTTCGATTACTTCATCATCGTTTAAAAAGGCATCTCCACCGGAGACCAAGACATTACTGATCTGAGAATGTTCCTGTATGTACTGCATCATTTCGTCAAAGTGACTGGCGATTTCTTCATCTGACAGACCCACCATCCGTTTCCGGAAACAATGCCTGCAATACATGGCACATTGATTCGTGGAAAGAATCAGTGCGGTTTCCCTGTATTTATGCTGCATACCTACGATTACGGTATTGCTTGCTTCACCGCTGGTGTCAAAACTCCCTCCCAGATCCGTTTCACGGATATTGGGGATGCACATCTTTCGAACTGGGTCATCCGGATCATCTGCATTGATAAGAGAAAAGTAATACAATGGCACAGACATTGGATAGTGCTCCAGTATTTCCTCCATTTTGATTACTTCTTCCTTTGACAATTTAAGGACCTCTTTTAATTCCTTTGCAGTGGTGATGTTGTTCTTTAACAGTTTCTTCCAATTGTTCATTTTGTGCACCCCCATGTTAAGATTTTTATGTCAACTATTATAACAGACTTTTTGGGATTTTCCTACAAAAAATGCCATTTTTTATCCATTTTTTTTGCACAAAAAGTCTTAACACAATTTTAATGCCCCAGAATATATATGATAATCAGCCGTTACAGGCGTTTTTTGATCTCTTCTGCCTTCTCCAGCAGCTCCTTTTCATTTACATATTTTGTCAGGCAGCCCACTCCTTTTACACAGGTTCCGCCTGTTACGTTACCAAATATGATGCTGTCTGTTGCACTGCAGTCATGATAAAGCCCATAGATAAAACCAGCCATAAATGCATCTCCGGCACCTGTGGAGTCTATTTTATTTACATTTTCCATTGGTGGAATGACCGTGCTTTCCCCGTTCTTCCAGTACAGGCATCCTGCACTGTCCAGTTTGATTATAACCTCCGGAAAAAATCTGCCCAGTTCCACAGCTGCTTCTTCTACATTGTCTTTTCCGGTCATTTTTAATGCCTCTTTCTGGTTCGGTGTAAAAAAGTCCGCAAGCTCCAGATACTCTCTGTATTTCTCTATGGAAAGTCCTTCATCCCAGCCCACATCAAATACCAGAACAGCCCCTTCTGCTTTCAGCCGTTTATAGGCATCCAGGAATCCTGCGTGCATGTCGATGACTTTTGCTCCCCGCAGCTGCCGGTATGTTTCTTCCTGAATATCCGGTGTGATGTCCACCCGGTCCAGGGCTGACATAAAAGTCCGGTCCCTTTCCGTGATCATAACAGATGTTACAGCTACCGGAATGCCGTTCCCACGGTAGAGATTTGCATAAGAGATACCGCAGGCATCCAGCAGCTTTGCTGCATACCCGGAAAATACATCTTCTCCCAGAAAAGTTGCTATCTTAGAAGCAACGCCCAGTCTGGACAGTGTAATCATGGTTGCAGGGACTCCGCCGCCCAGCTGAATATCCAGGCTTTTTGCATAAACCTCTTCTCCCTCTTTTGGAAGATGTCCCACTCCCAGATACAGTAGATCCAGATTTACATATCCCACACCTGCTGCAAATTCCATATCAGCTCCATCCTTTCATATATGCTTCATTTATTTTCATATATTCATATGCTAACTTCTTTGCAAAGGTATAAGAGTTGACCAGTGGGTGCACCATCAGGCAGTCGATTGCTTTTTCAATACTCTTTTCCCTGATTGCCTCGGATGCCAGCCGTTCATACATCTTGACTCTGCGTATCATTTCCATGGGAATGCGGTCCGGTTCAATCTCATGGGGGTAATAATTTCCGTCTTTGATCGTACAGCTGATTTCTACCACATCGGTATCCTCAAGTCCTTTGATTGCCCCATTATTTGGCACACAGAGAATCATTTCTTTCTCTTCCTGTCCCAGTTCCGATTCAATAAATTTCAGCGCAACACCTGCATATCCGCCGCTGTCCTTTGTATAAATATCAAAATGATAAGGGGGCTTTTTACTGTCTATCCCTGTCTCATTTGCCATATATGCCGCTTCCCTTTTGCCGTACCACTTTTCAAATACCTTCAGGCATTCGTCAAAATTATTTTCGATATCCATCCTGGAAAGCTCTTCTGTCATATGGATATTCACATCCCGGATCACTTCTCCTCTTGTTACTTTTGCATTTAAGATGTTCTGCACTGCCTCTTCCCGGTAATAGAAATAGTAGAGGTATTCATTTAGAATACATCCCACGTGTTCTACCAGTTCTTTATGGAAAAACCGCATTTCTGTATTTTCATAAATCTCGTCTTTCTGAAGCAGTTCCGGCATAATTTCTTTTCCGTCCAGCTTAATGCTTTTAAAAAAGGAAAGATGGTTTAAGCCATAGCATTCTCCCGTGATCAAGTCTGTGCTTACACCGTACATCTGTGCAAAGGAATGAAGCAGACTGCTGGGTGCATCGCAGATTCCGTAAGTAAAATCGAATCCCATATCCCGCAGTGTCTGTGACACTACCCCGGCTGGATTTGTAAAATTGAAAATCTTCACCTGGGGATTTGCATATTTTTTCGCAAGCTCACAATACTGAACCAGTGCCGGAATGGAACGCATAGCAAAGGAAAATCCTGCAGCTCCTGTTGTCTCCTGTCCCAGAATTCCAAGTGCCAGTGCCGTCCGCTCATCCTGAATTCGCATTTCATCTTCTCCCACACGTATGGTGGTAATGATATAGTCCGCATCCTTGACAGCTTCCACCGGGTCCGATGTCAGGGAAAAGTTTACCGTATCATCAATCCGCCTGGCAACCTGAGCCGCCATTTTTCCATAGATATTTAATTTTGTTTCATTGTTGTCCATAAATACAATCTCTGTAAATCCCAGTTTTTTGGCGTGCTGTACCAGGCTTTTCGCCAGAAACATCGACCGGACACCGCCTCCTCCTATAACCGTAATTTTTTTCGCTCCTGATTTGCTCATCTTCGTATCCTCCATTTTATAATTACTGCCTCTTTTGGCAGGTATTTCTCTGTACAATATCAAAAGGCAGCGTGATATCCATATTTTCTTCTTCTCCATAGAGATTCAAGAACATATTCAGTGATTTGGTTACAAACTGCCGTATGGGCTGATGGATGGTGGTAAGGGGCGGCACTGCCCTTCCCGCTGCTGTGATATCATCAAATCCCAATACAGACACATCCTTTGGAACATCCACGCCGCATGCCTTTAGCGCAGCCATTGCCCCCACAGCCATCTCATCGCTGAATGCAAAAATTGCTGTGAATTCCCTTCCTGATTCTACCGCCTGTTTGGCAAGGCGGTACCCCATATCATAGGTCACTGAACCAAACAGCACCATACTGCTTTCATCAAAAGGTATATTTTTTTCTTCCATTGCCCGCTTTGCACCGGTCAGACGCTGAAAGACAGAGCTGATAGATCTGTTGCGGTCAGACAGGAACAAAAGTTTTTCGTGCCCCAATCCCAGCAAATACCGGGTTCCTTCATATCCAGCCGCAAGATCATTGATGTGTACCATTCCCAGGCGCCTGTCAAGAGTTGCGCCGCCGCACATTACGGTCCTGATATTCTTTGATGCAATGTAATTCAGGATATCTTCGCTGATATTTTCATCCAGATAAATAACGCCCTCTATATTCATTTCGTTAAAATACTGTTTGTAATCGTCTTTCCCCTCTAAGATCGGAATAAAAACCACACGATAATCGTATCTCGGCATCTGATCTACAATCTCCCGCATCACTTCCGAAAAAAACTCAAGAGGAAACTCGGGAATTAAAACTGCAATTACACCGCAATTGCGATGACGCCTCCCTTTATGCTCATACCCAAGCTGGTCAGCAGCATCTTCAATCTTTCTAGCCAGCTCCGTACTCACCACTTTTCCCCCGCTGAAATACCTGGATACCGTAGCCAGGGAAACACCTGCCTTTTTTGCTACATCTCTCGCTGTGAATGCCATTTATATCCTCCTATTGTTTCCTTCTGTTACATCTAAACTGCTAAAAATATGTGTCCTTTAGTTTAATTGTTCTATTTGCTGTTTCCTTATAAAAACAGCTTCTATTCTTTTGATTTTGCTGTTAAGTTTATTATATTCCAGTTGAATCAAAAGTCAATCTTGTTTCATTTGTTTCCTATTTGTTTCCTATTTTTCATTATTTATCAATATCATCCAATGAAGCTCCCCTTTTTATAAAACCCTTTTCATTCTCCCTACTATCCTATATAATAGCGGTAATAATAAAAAACAGCCCATCACACTCCAATGTCTCATCCTGCTGAGCAAATCAGCTTTGCGGCAATGGATGAAAGGAACACCTCATGACCAAAATAAGTATTACACAGACCCCTTCTTATGACCAGCCTCTTGTAAATAAAGCGGTACAAGAACATCTGGAACGTTTTAACCTTCTTGCAAAGCTCTCATCGGATACAAAAGTTTTGATAAAACCAAACCTTCTAATGAAGAGGACCCCCGGAGAATTTACCACCACTCATCCTTCCATCGTGGAAGCTGTGATTATATGGCTGAAAGCAAATGGTATCACCAAAATTACAGTTGCTGACAGCCCTGGCGGACCCTATACGGTTTCCGCTTTAAAAGGAATCTATCACGCTTCTGGCATGACTGATGTATGCCAACGGCATAACGTTACCCTGAATATGGATACTTCTTCCCGGAATTTAGACAACAAAAAAGGGAAACTGGTAAAACAGTTTCCCATAATCACACCTGTCTGCGATGCAGACTTTATTATTGATATCTGTAAATTAAAAACCCACGCAATGACCGGTTTAAGCGGAGCTGTCAAAAATTTGTTCGGAACAATTCCCGGACTTACAAAGCCCGGCTATCATGCCAGATTCCCGGAAAAAGCCCCTTTTTGTTCCATGCTGGTGGATCTCTGTGAAACCATCCGTCCGGACTTTATTCTGGTAGATGCCATACAGGCAATGGAAGGAAACGGACCTTCCGGGGGCACTATGAGAGAGACGGGACTTATTCTGGCATCCGACAATCCCTATGAACTGGACTACTGCCTGTGTAAAATCATCGGCGTTAACCCAAAAAGCATACTTACCGTAAAGGAATCCATTTCCCGGGGGCTGTGCTGCGGTGATCTTGACCGGCTTAACCTGATAGGGGAATTACCCATTCTTGAACCTTTTCGGGTTCCCCGGGAGTCATCCCTGGATTTTACAACGTTTTTACCTCCGCTGATCCGCCGTCCGGTTCGTGCTTTCGTATTTCATTACCTCTCATCCAAACCGGTAATCCTGAGTGCCAAGTGTATCGGCTGCGGCAAATGCGCGGAAAGCTGTCCGCAAAAGACGATTCAGATTGAATCTAAGAAAGCAAAAATCCTATATCGGAATTGTATCCGCTGTTACTGCTGCCACGAAATGTGCCCGGTAAAGGCTATTGATATACGCAAGGGGTTAGTACGATAGCATTTTTATATTACTTGCTCAAATTCGGCCTGCGATCTTCTGTGCTGCAGCTTCATCCAAAAGAATCTCACAATTCGGGTGCAGCTGCACAACAGACGCCGGAATATCTGTAGTAACCGGCCCGAGTACTGCCTTCTCAATAATGTCTGCTTTGCTCTCACCTTTTGCAATTAAAACAATTTTACGGGTCTGCATAATGTTTACAATCCCTCTGGTCAATCCGCCCAGGGGATAATCCGGCGCCACATTTGTTTCCCTCCGTACCCGTTCTTCAAATACCGGGTCCATAGGTGAGACCCAGGTCTGACGTTCAAAAGGCGTTCCCGGTTGATTAATCCCGATATGTCCATTCCAGCCAATGCCAAGCATCTGCAGGTCTGCTCCGCCCCGTTGCTTGATCCTCTCTTCAAAAAATCGGCATTCCTGATCAAAATCATTAGAAAAAGTAGGCGGCATAATAAAATTCTCATCAGGGATGTTCAGATTCTTTACCAGCTGTTCATAAATCATCGTATAACAACTTCCCGGATAAGCGCGGTCCAGGTTCGTCAGCTCATCTACATTAAAAACGGTTACACCAGATGTATCAAAAGGATAATTTTTATAGATATCGCTGACAATCTGATGCATATTTTTTGTCGTTTGTCCCGTGGATAAACCAATTACTGCATTTGGCTTTGTTACCATCTCTCCAATGATTCTCCAGGCAGCTGCCACATCAAAATCATGTTCTGTCTTCATTATTGTTATTTTCATCTCAATTATTATTTCCTTTCACTAATTACAGTTTTTTCCACCTGCATAATCTGCAGCAAGCCAGAGCCAGCGGCACGCAGATGAGGTCCACACTTCGCGGTATGTGGCATTATTTCCCTGGGGCCAGTATGGAACATCTTCATTGTCTAAGGTTTCAATTCCCACTGGAAGTTCTCCCACACATTCTCCCGGAAAAATGGCATACTGTGCCGGATATCGGCTGCCAGCGCCGTACATAAGGGAGTGTCCAAAGGGATTTTTTCCAAATATCCAGTAAAGCTGCTCTCTGCCCATCTGGAGCAGTTCTTCATCCTGCAGATAATGCCCCAAAAGAGATGCTGCCTTACCCTCAGACAGCATAACAACTGTATTTCCCCGAAAGGAAAACCAGATTGGAAAATTCCGGATTACATAGTCTTTTCCGATTAGTGCTCCATTTTTTAACTGCTCTTTATAGTTTTCTCTTTCTTCCTCATAGTTACAGGTAACATGCAGATATTGGAATACCTCGCTATTCTTATACTCATCCATTTTATGTACTCCGGCCGGAAGCATCCCATAAGGTGCCGTATTTGCCGCAATCGCCTTCAGGTACCCTGCATAGCGCTTCATAGCATCTACCCATAGACTTTTCTTCGGTGCATCCGGCTGGGTCTCGCAAATACTGACAAACGCCTGCATGAATTGCTGTACCCGGGATTGATGATTAAAATGTACAATCATCTTATGGCTTTCATCACGATAGAAAAATCCGCTGATCCTAATGCCGGCCTTTCCTGTTTCCTGGCACTCCATCAATTTGTCGCACCAGTACTCCGCCTTTTTTGCATAACCTTCGTCACTGGTGGCTGCGTACAAAGTGGAAGCTGCCCAAACAATAACCGCACAGTGTTGTGATAAGCCTGAATTATATGTATGTTCAAACATCTGAACCATTTCCATACCGTGATCCCGAAACCTTTTTTCTGCAAATAAAAAATCTTCTTTTGCGGCCTCCAGACTTCCCCATGCCAATGGTTCATCCTCCTCCTTTAATTGCTGATATGCATATGCTTCTATTCCCGAGAACAGAAAATTTTCATAGGCATGATTATAAACACGGGTATTTACATCATCCATATCACCAATCAAACCATTAGTCCATCTGGTAGATCCTGCACTCGTAGCGCGGTATCCGTCACCAAAACGGGTTCTTAAGATGAAATCCAGTCCCCAGCGTGCTTCTTCCAGAATCCGTTGGTATAATCTGGGACTTTTATCTTTGTATTTAGAGGCCACTTCCAGAAGTGCATGGACAATCTCACCGGTCTGCGCACTCTGCTGTGAAGCATCACCTGCATCATGCCATCCTCCTGCAAAGGGCATTTTTAATCCGTGGTGCTCTGCCACAATATCAAAATGACATGCCCCATGCTTTCCAGTAATCGGCATCCCGCACCTTTCTCCATACAGAAAATTCAAAACACGCCATACATTCTCTTCCACGATATCATCACTGATCTCAAATACCGGACTCTTTACCCCGCCTGCCTGAAGATAGTAGCTGCCCTCCTCATAGACGGAACTAAAATCCAGTACCTGAAAATCTCCTCTTTCATTCGATACCGTTTCCACAGTCCCCGTATAGACAGCTTTTCCCGTCCTTTCATCACAAACGGTAAATTCCGGCTCCATGATATTGGCTACAGCTGTTTTCCTGCCTTCTATGAAATATCCGGCACTTGATAACACAATCCGGCTGCTGCCGCACTCCCAGCCCCATTCTTTCTCAGGATTCTCCACTTTTTCAATGCCAATATCTTTATAACTATATGTAAGCTCCGGCCCCATGGCTGTATCCTGTCCATTCAGAAAAGTATAAAAATACAGTTCTGTAACCCTGTCTCTTGGCAACATAGAGAATTCCCAGAAGCACTCATTCCACTGATTGTTATTCAAATCAAATACCGTAAACCCTTCCCTGCAGAAGCGATCCGGTATCTTTACTGTACCATTGCTTTTAATACCCACATTCAGATGCACTATCTCGGATCCAGGCACCTGGGGTTTTACCCAGAAATGAAGACGGTTGTATTCACTCCAGTCTTCCTCTGGCAGTTCAAAATGCACTTCAGCCATACCAAAATTGCTGTAATCCCCGTCTGCCGGAGCTCCTTTGGGCCAGGTATCGCTCCGAACCGGCGCAGTGATACTTACATATTCCTCATTCTGCTCCATACCTATACGGAGCTTTCCTTTTTCCCCTGCCAGTGGAGCGCTTGCCTGTCCTCCACAGCTCCACAGCTCTTTTCTCTTCACAACCTTTTTTCCGGGAAAAGAGGCTTCCAGGGATTTTTCCCTGTGAAGAGGCAACATGGAATGAATATATAAAGATTCCTCAATTTCTCTTTTAAACGCATCTTTCATATCGGCTTCTCCTATCCGTTAACTGCATCCCAAGTGAAGCGGCACCGATGAGACCTGCATTGGCTGGACTAAAACTGGAGAAAACAATTCCATTTGTCACTCCCCGCATCGTGCCTGGTTCCAGACGCATCTTCACTTTTTCCAAAAGCCACCCATCACCAATCACTCCTCCTCCAAGAATGACGGTATCCGGATCACTGTATCTAACCAGATTCATAATCACACATGCCAACGTCTCTGCTGCATATTCGGTGATTTTTTTGCAGACAGCATCTCCCGCATCTGCTCTTTCAAAAAGCCGCACCACGTCTGCCCGTCCCTGCTCATTCAGCAGTTCATTCAGACCATAATGTTTTAACTGACCTGTAAATCCAATACCGGACACCACATTTTCCGCACAGCCTTTTCTGCCGCAGATACATGGTCTCTGGCTTTGAAGATCAACTACCATATGACCAATTTCACCGGCATTATGGTTTGCTCCCCGTATAATATGACCGCCCGTAACCACACCTGCCGCCAGGCCTGTCCCTATATTCAGATAAATAAAATCCAAGGTGCTTTTACCCTGCCCCAGCATTAATTCCGCAGTAGTTGCACTTCTCACATCATTATCCACGGCACATGGCACATGGAGATTTGATTCCATAAGAGCCGCCATAGGTACTGGCGGTGCCGTTATTTCATGGCCCATAGCTACCCATTCACCTCTTTTATTATCTACAATTCCGACGATTCCAAGGCCTGCTGCTTTTATTTCTCCCTGAAACCCTATTGTTTCCTTATAATCTTCCAGATTTCCCAGAATGGCCTTTGTTGCTTCTTCCTGATCGTCAAACCCGGTAACGTATCGCTTACTGCTAAGGATTCTTCCGTTTTTATCCAGTTCTCCAATCAACATTTTGGTGCCGCCAAAGTCCAAACCTAAATATGTTTCCACGTTCTGTCCCTCCTCATGTTCTTATTTTCTGCCATTGTTATATCAATCCTCTCCGGTATATTTTCAGCACACCATTTCCAAATTCAGCACAGGTCACCTTTTTTGCGCGGCAGCCTTATAAAACCATACATTACGGTTCCTACTCCGCACAGACTCTGGATAAGAAATAAAAAAGCAATACTTCTTCCCGTTCCTATATACACCTGCAGCTGCTCCTGAATCCAGGTTGCCGCCATTGCTCCCAGATATCCTACCAGGCTAGCTGCCGCTGCCGTTACTCCCAGATAAGTAGTGATACCTCTGGCT
Organism: uncultured Robinsoniella sp.; assembly: GCA_900540475.1. GTDB lineage: Bacteria > Bacillota > Clostridia > Lachnospirales > Lachnospiraceae > Robinsoniella. The sequence goes on from UQGG01000008.1 coordinate 167,140, forward strand.
GGGGCATTAGCATACTGAAGATTGAGGCCCGCCATTCCGGATGAGGCATTTCCCAAAGCTGCTGCGCAAATCAACACCATTGCTGCTATTCGGGCATCCGGCCTGACCAGAAACCACCCCAGACTGCAAAGACTGGTCACCATCTGGGTCCCCAGAATAACAACTGCCCAGTCTGTATGATCCGCTACCTTTCCCCAGATCCAAATACCGCCAATTCCAATTATGGAACTGATTACTCCCATGCCTAAAATCGAAGTATGACTCAGATGCAGCTCCTGAAGCTGGTAAGTTGCCAAAAACCCCATAGCAAATAGATTAGAAAAATAAGAAAGCATATTATAAGTCAAAACCGAACGGTATTTTTTATCCTGAAATGGTCTGAACATATCCTTCAGGTTATATTCCTTCATTACCTGGTTTTCCGGCTCCTTCATCCTGCACATCAAAAATACATCCACCAGTGATAGTACGATGCAGAATATATATACTGCCATATATCCTGTCCACGCCTGATCCTGCCCTATAAAATAATCCAACTGCATTCCCATCAGAAATGAAATCCCTGAATTCATAACCATTGTCATAATATCCTTTATGGCAAAATAGCGTCCACGCCTGCTTCGCGGTGCAATCTGCAGTGTCCATTGATTTAAAGCAGGCGTTACAAATCCGGCTGCCAGAAATGCTGCAAAATAAAGCAAAAATACAAAGTGCTGCCTTGCGTCCCGGGTTTGGAACAATACCGGGGCAAATACCGCAAACCCCACAGAAAAACGAAATCCAAAACAAATTGCTACGATGGAAAGCTTTCTATATCTCAATCTTTCGAAAAAAACCGGTGATATCATCTGTAACACACAACCTAATTGGGGGATAATGGCAATCCGTGCTACCATTGCCGGACTTGCTCCAAGATAGGCGAGATACCCCGCCATAAAGTTTCCTGTGCTCAATGCCAGCATTACGCTTGCCATGGCACCCTGAATCCAAAGAATATTCCGGCTGCTTTGCATCTGATCCTCTTTTGGTGGCGCTGCCGGAAAAAACTGTTCTTTTAACTTCGAAGCTGCCGGAAAGCTCATTATGGCTCCTCAATTTCCTGTATAAACTCAATCTCTTCCCCGTCATAACCAATAACGTAAGCAAACCACATATATACAGGCTTCGGTGTCGCTTCCAGAATATCAGCAAATGCAGGCTCCAGTTTGGGCTTTCCGCCAGCCGCTATTGCCCGCCTATAGCTTTCATGGATATTATCCGTATGCAGTGCTACATGAAGCCAGCTTCCTCCGGGCATTGTTTCTTCATCTGATCCTCCGTCGAAAACTTCTATGCAGCTTCCGCCGCCGGTATCCATCATATATACTCTTTCCCCTTTTCCCCAGGTATGTTTAACTGTAAATCCCAACCCGTCCCGATAGAAACGGATTGTGTCATCAAAATGATGTGAAATCATACCTACATGATGTATTCCCCTTGCTCTGTTCTCCATCTAAAAATTCCTCCAATCCAGCATCATACTTGTTGGACACATCTTAGGGACTGTAATATCGTGATATACCTGATTACATTCCTTTGGATTCCGCAGTTCATACATCTCTTCTATAACCTTAATTCTTTCAGCCGCTAAAAATTCCATGGCGGAATGGATATGTCCGTAGGAACTGTGAGAATGCAGCTCGTCTGATTTTAAGGGTATAGACCACTCCCATCCTCCATGAATGCTGATAAAACTGTAAAATAATTCATACAACAGAGTATGTGCATCCCAGTCAGAACCTTTTTTCCACGGCACACCAATCTGAAAGATCTCACCCCGCTTGCGCATGTAAGGGATTGCACTGTGCAGTGCATTCTCATTACCGGAGCACTCATACATGGTTGCCACCTGTTTTTTTAGCCGGGGCCATTCTTCAAGAGATTTGCCTACATGAACCAGCCCTGTTTTCCTTGCTATGTTTCTCCGTTCCTCTGACGGATCTACCGCATAAACCTCATAGCCGAAACTATCGGCAATCTGGGCACACATCAGCCCAACCATCCCAAGACCGGTAACCACCACTTTTTCCACCGGTTTTGCTGCAGAATGATAAATAGATGTCATGGATACTGCTGCATATCTGCCGAATAGGGCATGTTCCGGCTTTACCTCCCGGGGTACCGAAATGGTGTCATCTGCTTTGAGTTTAACGTATAAAGTATGATGTTCATTGTGATAAAACAGATCACCTTCCTTTAACCCCTTTACTTCTGCTCCCACCTTCACAACCTTGGCTATGGAAGATGATCCCGTCTCCATAGGATAGCTATCGGCCTGGAATTCCTGTGTAAAACCACCCCTTTCAGAACCGCTTGAAATCAGGGACAGCACATTTTTCCCTAATATTTCATCCGGCTTCAGGGTTTCGTCAAAATCCACCTCTATAAGTGCCGCTTCTTTCTTTTTTATAAATGCCACTCTTAAGTCTTTTAACATTTCTATCCTCCAAATTGATAAGACATCTACTTTAGTTTTCCTTCGCCATCATATGTAAGCGTTTTCTCGACCTTTCCTGTCGCCGCCCATTCACATGCGCGCACAAACATTTGCCGGAACTCCCGGGGACAAAAGCTGAGCATTGTATTTTCACCCAGTCCATGTCCTGTATAATAAGGCCATACATGTCCTAACAATTGATTAAATGTGCGCCCTTTTCCATAACTGCCGGTAATGGCAACAGGTTCCCTGTTACCCGTTCCCTGTACTCCGTGGCGAGAAATCACTTCCGGATCGGAATAGGCACTTGCCAGCACTTCAAAAGCTACCTGCTGCACATTTTCACAATTGCAAAAGATCTCATCTTTTGTGTCAAAATCTTTAAGTCCCTGCATAATTGGATGTTCCGGCATCTCTACCGTGACATGTGCTTCTGCATAATCACCGTGAGATGTTTCTTCCCTCCACAAAAGCCCTGCCATTTTTTCGATTTCTTCCCATGCTGCATTTCCTACTGCTGGCCAATAGCAGGGATGGTCGCCATGCAGGAATACAAATCCGGCTCCGTTAAATACCGCTTTTTCAAGACGTTCCTGTTCTTCCTTTACATTAAACCGGTAATTCCCACAGTTGAAGACAAATACATCACAGTCTTCCATAAGATTACCCTCGAAGTATTTATTAAAACCCATATCCCCAATTCCCGGTTCATCACATACCATAAGGATATCAAATGCCCCGGTTTTATCCAGAATAATTTTATTATTCACTGCTACACGGTGAACATCATGTCCGCCCATGTGTACGTCTCCAATTAAATACTGTAATTTTATTTTGTGCATCTTTTTCTCCTTCTTCCGGTCTTCTTACCGCCGTATCCCGTCAACTTTCTGCTCGCGGCATTTCCACCCAGTGGTCCGGACGCTGTCTGGCGGTTCTGGCCGCATCTATCAACGCCAGAACTTCCAGCGTTTCTTCCTTTTGCACAGGTACTTCCTTCGTCTCGAAGAAATCCAGAATCACTTTCATGGTATTAACATAATAATCAGAACTGTCCAGGCGTTCTCCCTTTTCACCATCAGACACCATAAAATTAAATTCTGCCCATGGATTTGGTGTCTGTGTAAAACTTGCCGTTCTTCCATCTCCATAGTCCAGGATTAACTGCGTGACCCTGCTACCCACAGCGAAACTTTTCACTCGTTTTACACCGGTTCCCATAACCGTTACAATGGGCTCAAACTGATGTACTGCATAATTTGACAAGTCGTGCGGTCCCACAGTAGACATAAATTTTGTATTTCCATTTTCCCGCTCCATATAATCCAGAATACTCTTGCAATAACGCTGTGCTGAAGTAGAAAAGACGGGCGTCCTATGTGCCTCTGCATAGGCGAACAGCTCTTGTCCTGTTTTAAGATCCGGAGCGAAAGTCTTATCCACAAATACCGGTTTGCCACTTGCCAGAGGCAGTTTACATACTTCTTTATGCCAGGCGGAATTATCTGCGGCAATTACCATAATCGCATCTACGGATTCAATCATCTCCTCCATACTGTCAGCCTGATGTACGTGATTTTTTCTGCACCACTGCTCTGTAGTCATTCCATGCTCACAGTCATGGAGTGCATAGGCGCTGGTCAGGGATGCGTCATATCCGTATTTATAAATAGCTTCCCGCAGAAATCCCGGATAATAATTTGCATGCCAGTTGTCCAGATAATAATCTGCAAATCCTATTTTCAACATACTTCCTTCTCCCCTTCTTTCCGTGGTTTCTCATCTTCTTCCCGTATTTCAAACTCCAGTTTTGTAAGATTTGAATAGTACCTGTCTGCGGCAACTAGCGCAACCGCGGCAATATAGCGAATTTCTTCCAGATCTTTTTCTGTCTTAGATCCAAATATACTTTGAAAAGTTCCCTTTGGAGCAGAAATTTCTTCGTTGATCTCTTTCATCAGCTTTGTATAATCTAAACGGTTCATTCTGTAATTCCCTCACTTTCTTCTATTGAAACAGATCCGGTAACCGGTCAGGGATGCGGTCAAATACATCTGCCGTTCTTCCATCTGTATACATCTGGAAAAACTCAATCACTTCACCTGCGATTCCCTGACAAAAACAAATTCTCAGATTAGACCAGTCATAAGCCTCATGGGTGATTTTTCCCCCAAGCTCCACAACTTTCTGTGCAGCCGCATCTACATCTTCTGTCAGCAGGCTGTAATGGGTATACGCCCTGGGCGCGGCCGCGTATTCTCCGCCTGTAAAAAGCTCCAGTTCCCTCATATCATTTAACTGTATGGAACAACCCCACTCCCAGTCTTCTTTCAGCTTTGCACCTAAGCCTTCATAGAAGCGGATACATGCCTTCATATCCGGTACAGTCAATGCCACATGCACAAAATTCTTTATATAATTACCATCGACAATCGGCTCCTGCATAACTCCGTTTTTCTGAATATACCAAAATTCTATTTCTTCACCCGATGGTGTCCTTACAAACGCCATTCTAAGATTCTGGTAAGTATATGGTTCGGGATCTTCTGGTCTGGAGATCATTGCCCCATATTCCAATGCCCGTCGGAATGTCCGGTCCACATCAAAGGTATTCAGACAAATATGGGTGATACCGGATTTATCCCACTCTTTCGTACCTTCCGGGCAAATTTCCATAATTACTCCATCCGGTGTCGCAACAATGGCATTATAATCATCTCTGCGTTTCAACAGAAGCCCCAGACCATCGCAGTAAAAATACACCGCTTCATCTACATCGGGGACATTCATTGATATGTGATCGATTCCTTGAATCATACTCATATTCTGCTCCTTTCTTTTACCCCTTAACAGCCCCTGCTGTGGTATTTACATAATACTTCTGGCAGAAAAGAAATACGATAATAATCGGTATTACGGATACCACCGTCCCTGCTGCTACACTGCCAAATTTATAGTTAAACTGCCCGTTCAGATATTTCAACCCTGCAGCCACAGGATATTTGTCTACATTCAATACAATCAGCGGCCATAAGAAATTATTCCATTTATTGATAAAATCCATAATGATAACCGTCGCGATCATTGGTACAATCTGGGGAAGCATAATTTTCCACCATATTTTCAATTCCGAAGCGCCGTCAATTCTAGCTGCTGCAAGCAGTTCCGATGAAATATCTGCATATGCCGTTTTCAGCAATATGATATTGAACACGGTCACCGAGTTTGGAAGAATAACGCCCCAGAAATTATCATTTAGTCCCATCTTTGAAATTGTTATATAATTGACAACAAGCCCTGCTGCAGCCGGGATTATCATCGTGGCAAGCAGTAATGTATTAATCATTTTTCTACCATAGAAATCAAGTTTTGCCAGTGGATATGCACACAGGGAACCAAAGATAACATCCAGTGTTATGCCTCCAACAGTAATAATGAGAGAGTTTAACAGCATCTTCCCAATGTTCAGCAGAGAAAACACCGATTCATAATTGCCAAAGGACGGCTCCTTAGGAAACAGGTTTAACGTGTATATATTCTCTGTCACTTTAAAAGAAGAACTGGTCATCCATAAAAAAGGTCCCGCACATATTAATGCAATAATAAGAAGTATCAGGTAACGTCCGACAGTTGTCCTGATTTTTTTTACTTTACTTTTTCTCTTTCTGTCTGTTCCTGTCATGCCTCTTTTTCTCCTCTCTTACTTAATGCAAACTGCATACATGTAAATACGCATATCATAACGGCGCTGACCAGGCCAATTGCAGCAGAATATCCAAAATCATAGCTGTTAAATGCCATCTTATAAGAATAATAGTTAATAACATAGGTTGCTTTATTCGGACCACCATTTGTCATAGTAAATACCACATCAAATACTCCTACAGCCGCGATAATCGAAATCATAGAGCAGAATCCAATCTGATTTTTCAAAAGAGGCAGCCGTACTTTCCAGAATGTCTGCCATGCGTTGGCTCCGTCAATTTTTGTTGCATCGATAATTTCCTCCGGAAATGACTGCAGTGCGGAAAGATACATCATCATGTAATAACCGATTCCCTGCCAGATTGTCACCGCCATCAGAACAATCAACGCAATTTTAGAATCCGAAAGAAATAAAATCGGTTTTGAAATTACATCCCATTTCATAAGCAATGCATTAATTATTCCATCGGGATCAAATATGAATTTCCAGATGATTGATACTGCTACCATGGAAGTAACTACCGGCATATAAATCAATACACGAAAGGCAGAATTTCCACGAAATTTATTATTCATCAGCAATGCAAGCAATATAGCCAGTATCTGAAGAATCGGAACTACGATTACGAACAGACAGGAATTTTTTAATGACAGCCAGAAATCCGGATCACCAGCCAGTCTTTTGAAATTTTCAAATCCGATAAAGTTTGTAGTGCCACCTACCGCCGAGTAGTCTGTAAATGCAAGTGGGATACTGAATACAATGGGATAAAACACAAAGATTCCCAGGATAATCAGAGCCGGAGCCATAAATACATAGGAAATTATGGTTGTTCTCATTTTCTGTGCTCTAAATAATTTTTTCATACAGTTTCTCTCCAATAGAATAGCTGCTGCAAAAATTTGCTGTCTTTTGCAGCAGCATGTGATTTATTTGTCATTGTTTCCGCATCTATTTCTGATTTTCTGCCAACAGTTTATTAACACGGTCTTCACACTGTTTCAGCGCCTCTTCCGGGCTCATATTATCTGCAAAAATTGCTGCCATCATTTCATCAATTTCCAGCTTTACTGCATTATCATTTGGAATCCCCATGGTCATATCTGTACTCTTCATAGCAGCCAGAGCAGCATAATAATTCGTTCTGCCCTCAACAGTCTCCATATCAGACTTAAAGTAATCGTCATTGGCTGCTGCTTTTGTAGTAGGGAATACGGAAGCTGCCTCACAGAATGCCAACTGATTCTTGTCGTTTGTGATATAATTAGCAAATTTAATCGCTTCTTCCTGTTTCTTGCTGTTAGCCGGTACTACCAGATTCATAACAGCTGCTCCGGTAAAACCGCCTGGCCCATACAGTGATTCCGCAACATCTGTCAATTCATATTTTTCCGGGGACTCATCTCTTATTCGTGCAATTGTCTGAGGTCCTCCGCAAAGCATTCCAAGATTTCCATTGGCATACATCTGACGGTCATTGTCCCAATTATCCCATCCATCTGTCCGGTCTACCATAATTGCTCCGTCATCTGCATATTTTATAAGCCGGTTTATCAGCTCTACTGCTTCCTGACAATTAAATGCTGCCTTTGTTTTATCTTCAGAAAGAATCGGAATGTCATAGTAACAGAGCATATGGTACATAGAACTTGGTGTAATCAGCCATGCGCCTGTTTTTTCTTTAAAATCTGCAGCCAGGTCAAATGCTTCATCCCAGGTCGTCGGCACTTTTTCAATGCCTGCTTCTTTAAAAAGTTCTGTATTATATGTAACTACGTTTGGTGTAGAGTACCAGGGGAATGCATAGACACCATCATACAGCTTTGCAGATTCATACATAGAATCAATATAAATTGATTTCTGTTCCTCTGTTGCCGCTTCATCTAGATTCAGCAGCGCCTCTTTGCCTGCCAGTGTCAGCGCCAGCTGTGACCAGATATTAACAACGTCGGGAGGATTACTTCCTGCTGTGGCAGCCAGAAGTTTCTGCTCTATGGCATCGTATGGGAGATCCTGCCACTTCACTTCTATCTCCGGATTCTCTTCTTCATATTTATCAATCAGCCCCTGTATAAAGTCCGTATATGTGGGCGCCAATGCAAGTGTCCAGAATTCAATACTGGTCTTTCCGTCATTGGATGCAGACCCTCCTTTTGAATCCCCTGAACCTCCACATGCTGCCATGGACATTGTCATTGCTGCTGCCAAAATTATTGCGGTCACCTTTTTTACCTTTCTCATTTTCTACCTCCTAAGTTTTGAAAAGGTTTTCTGAAAACCTTTACATTTAATGAGCTTAATATACTCTTTTCTCAATGGCTTGTCAACAAAAAATCTCAATATTTTTTTCGTTCAGACTATTTTATACATTCTTGTAGAATTTACCGCACCTATTTTGTATAAAATGTATATATTTATAAGCGTTTTTTTTAACCTTTTATCTTTCATTGTTTAAATTGGTCATTGAAATATCTTTTTTCCTATATGCCTTCATTGGAAAATACGCTTTATTTTGCTTTATTCCATTTCCGTTACATTACCCGGTATTGAAATACCAATATCTGTATGCTAAACTATATACCAATGATATAATTTCAGTAATAGATGGAGGTACTTATGGATAAAAATGTAACAATTGTTCAGATAGCCGAAGAGAGCGGAGTCTCAATCGCTACGGTTTCCAGAGTTTTAAACGGCACTGTTCCTGTCTCGCCTAAAACCAAAGCCCGGGTCGAAGAGGTTATAAAGAAATACCACTACTCCCCCAATACATTGGCACAGGGACTCATTCTCCGTCAGACAAAGACTCTGGGGGTTATCGTTCCTGATATTACAAATCCGTATTTCTCCACATTGTTTAGCGAGATTGAACGTTCCGCACATCAATCAAACTATTCTGTTATCCTCTGCAATACCTCCTTTTCCGCCGCCTCCTATGCTGATGGGGAACGGGAAAAAGAAGATAAATATTTTCAGATGATTCTTGACAAGAAAGTAGATGGAGTTATTATTGCCGGCGGGCAAATTGATTTATGTGAAATAAGTGAAGATTACAGAGATGCGCTGAGACGTCTGGCATTCTCCATACCGGTAATTGTAATTGGAAGATCCCTGCCCGGGATTCCCTGTACCTTTATAAATAAAGAAAATGATAAAGGCTTATCTATTGCACTCCGCTACCTTGCTTCACTTGGACATCGGCGGATTGGATTTGTCGGCGGAGAACGCGGTGTTCATATTACAGAATCCAGACTCAATGTATATCACGAGACAGTCCGGGCACTAGGCCTGGATGATGACCCATCCCTTATATCCACTTCTAACTACTACATGTCTGATGGATATAATGCAGCCAGGCAGCTGCTAGATCAGGCTCCCACAGTAACCGCCATGTTGGCGATGAATGATAATGTATCCATTGGGGCACTGCGGGCTGCTGCTGATTGCGGTATTTTCATTCCAAGTGATATGGCATTGATCAGCTGTGACCAGTTTTACGACGGCAGTTTTCTGACACCTCGCCTGACAAGCCTGAACCGACATAATGAACGGCTGGGCAGATATGTAATTTCTTTATTGCTCAGTCTTATACAGAACACTGCTCCTCCCAAAGAGCCTGACTTTTCTCCTGAACTGGTAATCCGGGAAAGCAGCGGCAAACGCATTAAATAAAAACAGCCACACTAAGAAAATAACAATTCTTCTTAGTATGGCTGTTTTTTCAATCCCTTTATGGAAATATCCAATTTATTATACAAGGCATTAATTACGTATACCTGCTTTACAGACCCACGCTCTGTATCGCCTTTTCATACTTTTGCAGATCTGCATTCCAGTCCGCATACGCAGGATCCTCCCGCCTGTCTGGTAACGTATAATTTTCCTTCAGATATTTTCCCAGATAAGCGGTTATCTTCCGGGCACCATTGTAGTTCATGTGGTCGCCCTTATCCCTTGTATCGGATATCCAGTCCACCTGATACTCCTTTCCCGGCTTGTTCAGATCCAGGAATGGGATTTCATTTTCCTTGGCATATTGGGCGACTGTACGATGCCTCTTATAATTCCAGGAATTTGCGGAAGGTACCTCTACAAATAAAAGTTCAATTCCTTTCTCCCTGCACAGGGCAACAATCTTATCCAGATAATACCGTGGAATGGGATCCATTGTTGTAATTCTCTTGCGCCTGCGCATATAACGTTTGCCAAGATATGCATCCACACGGTCCGTATATCGGAAACCTTTCCAGAAATTATCAAACGTATACTTTACTTTTCCCGTGAAATCCTCCGGCTTTAACATTTTCCAGCGGTTATGGTATTGGAACACCGGGAATTTATCTGCCAGGCCAGCAAAAATCAACTTTTCCCGTTCCTTTGCAGGACTTGCATTCTGGAAAATTTCGTCGGTTTCATACACAACTACCCTGGGCGACTGGTGCTCCAGTACGGATTTCAGTAGATAATATGCCTCATACACACGCTGCCCCGGTTCTCCGCAGACATAAGATGCCAGCCCATAATCCTTCCACAGCTGCATGGGTGTGTAAGCTGCATATATATCACTGTTGCCTATTGCAATTACATCCAGGGAATTTTTTCGTTCCGTATAGATTGCCCGTGTCTCCGGTTCTTTGATTCCGCTGGCGGGGGTATTATCCTTTGGTTTCAAGACCTGGGATGCGCCGGTGAGAAGTACCAGGGCGATTCCCAGAAATACAGCCATTTTCAACAGGAATAGAAATCCGCTTTTCAGTAGCGTCCGTTGATTGAAGTTCATTTTGTTTCCTCCTGCTGCTATTTCTCTTTAGATTCATGACATGGTTTTAAGGCATGGTTTTTCAGCAAACTCTAAAACTGAGCATAGATAAAGTCAACCGGCATATATCCCATTCCGTAAGCCCCCAGCAGCAGCACCGAAAAGGCGGCTGCATAGTAAATAGCAAACCTGACTGCGATATGCCTTTTGGAAATCCATTCTCTTAGATGTACTCCCATTTCCTGGGCAAAACTTACAGCAAATACCACTATGATCCCAAAACCCACTGCTGCATAGTCCATCCTGTCCATTCCCAGATTCAATAAAACACCTTCTCTGAGTGGTGCCAGGGAAAATCCGCCAAACATGGAAAACAGCATTTTGACCCCAACTTTCAGACTTACCGCCCGGAAGAACAGCATGCCGATATTGACTAAAAAGAAGGTTCTTAAAATCTGCCAAAATTGAAATCTCCAGCTTTTACGATTAATATGAAGTACTTTGCAAATCTTTACAAACAGAGGCTCTGCCAGCATACCCAGCATAATAATCAGAAAATAATACATGCCGTAAAATACATATTTCCAGCTGGAGCCATGCCAAAATCCGTTGCACAGCCACACTGGAAACAGCGCACAGGCAGAAGGCAGCAGCTTCGCCAGATGTGGAGAAAGATGGTTCCTGCCCCATTTGCCCAGTCGCATCACCCGTTTGGACAAAGATACCGAATAGAAAATGTAATCCCGGAACCAGGCTCCAAGTGTAATATGCCACCTCCTCCAGAATTCAGATACATTTTTCGAAAAGAATGGCCTTTCAAAATTTTCAGGCAGCCGGACGCCAAACAGCTGGGCGCTGCCGATTACCATATCCATACACCCGGAAAATTCACAATAGATTTGTATGGTATAGCATAGAACTGCTGTGGCAATTGTAATCCCGGTATAATCAGGATAGGCGGTAAAAACGGTATTTACCAGAATATTTAAGCGGTCTGCAATTACAATTTTCTTAAATAGCCCCCATACGATCCGCTGTATACCAAATGATATATTTTTTGGCTGAAAGGAGTGCCCTTTCAAAAGTTCGTCTGACATTTGGTCGTAGCGTCCAATAGGTCCTTCCACAATCTGACCAAAAAAGCTTAGAAACAGTGCCAGATGACCCAGGTTTTTATCTGCTCTGTATTTGCCCCGGTATACATCAATGATATAACCAATAGCCGACAGGGTATAAAAGGAAATCCCAAGAGGGAGCAGAAGCCGCAGCTCCGTCATCCCGCCGTCTATATGTAAACCCTGTAAGATATGATTCACATTTAATGCAAAGAAATTATAGTATTTTAAAAATGCCAGAATACCCAGGTTGAACAAAATGGCGCACGCTGCAGCCAGGCGTTTCCTTTTCTGTAGCTGCAAGCGCAGAACCATCTGTTCCGCCTGCCCTGCATCCGCCATTTTGTCCCGGTATTCGTCCTGCAATATGGTTAGAATGATACCTGTACCATATACAACAACCGTAGACAGCATAAGAAATCCCATTAATTTTGCACTGGACAGATAGTAAAACAGATAACTGGCTGCCAATAATACAGTCCATCTGACTTTTTTAGGGAGGATATAATAAAGGATACCAGTCCCAGTCAGAAACAGCAGCATGTATGTATAGGAATTATAAGCCATAGGTTCCCCTCACTACACCCGGGAAGGCTGGCGAGCCGAGATAAACGCATAAATAGTATCCGCAGAGCGGAAGTGATCCGGGGTAATATCTACCGGAGTAATATCCATCTGGTAAATATCACTGATTTCAGATACCAGCTGGATCATTTCGAAGGAGTCTAAAATATGATCCTCGATCAGATTTTCCTCTTTTCTAAAATCTACTCCGGGTTTTATCTGTTCCAGTATTTTAAATATTTCATCCATTACATATGCCTCCTAATTTTTTATAATTTCTCTGCAGCCACTTCCGGTCTATTTTTCCATTTGTGTTTACCGGCATCTTCTCTGTTAAAATGTATAGTCCGGGGTACATATAGGAAGGAACTTTGTTTTTTATTTTTGTGATAACCGTATTCTGATCCACATTTTTGCCTTTGTAAACCAGTACTATTTTTTTCTCATTTTCATCATAGACGCAGACACAGTTGTCGATATTCTCCAGGGAGCCTGCCGCAGCCTCAATTTCACCCAGTTCAATGCGGCACCCCATATGTTTAATCTGAAAATCTTTGCGGGATACATACATAAGTTCTCCCAGCTCATTATACTTAACAATATCTCCTGTTTTGTAAATCAGCTCCGGATACCTGTCATTGCAGGGGTTCTGCACAAATACGCTGTTCGTCTTCTCCGGGCTGCGGTAATAACCTTTTGCCAGAAAGGGGCCTCTGACGCAAAGTTCTCCTTCTTCACCGTAAGGAACTTTTCTTCCTTCTTCATTCAGAATCAGGATATCACAGTTATTACATGCCTTGCCAATGGGCAGTACTTCCTCGTCTTCAAAATCCCGATCCACAATATAATACGTGCATATATCGGTTATTTCCGTAGGCCCGTACAAGTTTGCATATAACAAATCCGGCATGTGCGCCCTCCAGACATTTAACTGCTTCATGGGCATTACTTCTCCCGCAAAGAGCACTTTTTTTAAGTCCGGCAGCTCCATATAATCCAGAGCCTTCCAGTTTGCCACAAGACAGAGGGCAGATGGTACCCAGTAAATGGTATTTACCTTTCTGTCTCTTAAATATTCCAGCAGCTGCATGGGAAATGAAAAGAGTTGCCGCGGTATAATCTGCATAGCTGCGCCGCTTCTGATCGTACTGAAAATATCCAGCACTGACATACTAAAGTAAAAAGGCGTCTGGCTGCCAAAAACGGTGTTCTGGCTGATCCCAAAAGTCTCCACCACCCAATCTGAATAGGCAATCACGCTATCGTGGCTTACCACCACACCTTTTGGCTCACCGGTAGATCCTGATGTATAGAGCACATACAGCGGGTCCGTTTCGATCATAGCCCTTCTGATGTCTCTTAACAGCCAGCTGCTTTCTTCCTGTTCCACCACCGTCTCATAGATGATTACGGCTCCCTGGGGTAAAAGTTCTCTGGCTGCTTCTTCATGCTCCCTGTCCGTTAATATGGCAAAGGGTTGCAGGTTCTCTAAGATCACCTTCAGCCTGTCTTTTGGCATCTGAATATCCATCATGGTGTAAAAGTTCCCGCTGTACGCAACTCCCAGAAGTGCTTCCATACTCTTAACACTTCTATCCAGATAAATTGCCACAGGCGCATTCCGAAGATGGGAGTTGCCAAGACAACTCCCAATTCTCCTTGCACGGTCCTTTAATTCACAATAAGAGATGCTCCTGTCTCCATCTGCAAAAACTTCTTTCGCGGAGTATTTTTCCACAGACGCTTCAAAAAGCTGTAATATATTTTTTTCTCTCACAGATAATTCTCCTATTTTGTCAGTTCACTGCTTTGTGTGTTTCCTGTTCCGGAATCCGACTGCATCATGGCCTGTCCGTCATCATTATTCTCAGACATGCCGCCCTCTTCAGACTCATTTTGCATTTCCTTTTTCTGACTGCGGTCAATCTGCTTTTCACTGGATCCACTACCGCTTGTCTGCTTTTTATTGGACCCACTGCCGCTTGTCTGCATCTCGTTTTTCTGGCTTCCAACCGGTTTCTCACTGGTCTGCGTTTCTTTTTGTCTGGATCCGCTTTCTCTGGTCACGATTGTAGATTCCGTTTTAGAAGTAGTTTCGTTCGTACTGGGATTTGCTCCACATGCCGCCATGGTAATGGATAATGCTCCTAACGCAGCGACTATTATTCCTTTTATAAGTATTTTTCTCATATAATTTGTCCTCACTTTCTTGTGCAATTCAAAGCGTACCTTAAAAACTATTTCGCCTGACACTCAACTGTCAGATGTGTCATGTAATTCCAGGGGGTGTAGTGGGGCTTTGATTCGGAAATACACGGCTGCACCCGGCAGCTGTGGGGCGGTCAGACATATCTTTCATTTTAAGGCACGCTCTGATGCATGCCTAACCATTTGTATTTGACTACAAAATTTATCATATCACCTAATTCTTAACCAATCCTTAAAGGTTCATGATGAAATCTAAACAACGGTTTTAAATTGTAATTTGATCCGGTACAAATCCCCGGTTTCCTCTACTTCACAGCTTCCTTCCATCTTATCCATCATTCCCTTAATGTTACGGATTCCGATTCCGGTACTCTCTACCCTTTCTATTTTCTTTAACTTGTGGTTTGCAAATAAAATGAATACCTGTTCTTTCTCATAAATAGTAGAAATCACAATTTCTTCTTTGGTATCTGCATACTTGATCATATTAGAGACAATATTATTCATGATCCTGAGTACATAATCTATGGAAACTTCTACTTTAACTTCACGGAATTCGATATAGTGTTTTACCTGGAAACCACGTTTTTGAAGAGACAATACCATTTCTGACATGATATCGTAAAAAATATCCTGAAAAGACTGGGGATCCATAAGTTCAATTTCTTCTTCTCTTAAAATCAGGAAAAATTCAAACATATTGTCTGACAGGCTCTTAATCTGATTTGCCTTTTCGTCAATCTTCTCTATGTAATCCTCCATCTGCTCTGTGCCATGATATTTTCTGCTCTTTAATATCTGTGTGTAGAGAAGAAGAGTAGTGAGGGGTGTTCGCAGATCGTGGGACATCTCGGTAACCAGCTCTTTATTTGCTTTTGACAATTTCTCATCCCTTTCCACCCGCAGCTTAAAGGATTTCCTCATTTCATCCAGACCATGTGCCAAAGCAGAGAGCTCGTCATTTCCTTTTAATGTAATCGGACAGTCAAGCTGCCCGCCTTCCAGAATCTCCACCTCCTGTTCCAGCTTTCCAATATAATCAATGGTTCTTTTTATTCCAAGCATCACAATTCCAATAAACACAAGACAGGAAAGAAGAATTTCTGCAATCGTTGCATAGTTAAAAACCCGGTAATCATAAAATCCGTCCAGAAAAACATCTGTCTGGGCATCTGAAAATTTCATGGGATAATATGCCTGCCACCCGTAATATTCTGCCTCCACATCATTTTCAGCGATACTATCATTATCGGGATAGTAGGAATCGTAGATCAACACCGAATCCTTATAGATGCTGATATGCACTACATCCTGGTCTCTGACCCATTTTGTAATCTTGTCCGTATCGGATGTGGAAATATTGTTCTTCAGTATGTAATCCTGGAATTTCTGGGCATATTTAGACTCCGTCTTTTCTGCATAATCTGACGTATCAAAATAATTATTCAGTTTTAGATCCACTGTCTTATGCAGAAAATAGTACAGGCCTCCGCTTATAATAAATGCAAAGATCATCAGCTGTACCAGCTTTCTTCTCAGTCCCCTTTTCTGAAACTTTATCTTTTTATCCAAACCGATACCCCCTGCCCCAAACTGTGCGTATGCACTTTGGATCCTGCGGGTCATCCTCAATCTTCAGCCGCAGTTTACGGATATGTACCATAACTGTACCATTAGACACGTAAAAATACGGTTCATTCCACACACTTTCGTAAATATTTTGTATGGTAAATATTCTCTTTGGATGTTTCATCAAAAGAAGCAATATCTTATATTCAATGTCTGTTAACGCCAGTTCTTTATCGCCTTTCCAAACCTCATTATAATTTTCATTAATACGAATCCCCATGCCGTTTACATAGCGGTCTTCATTCACCTCTTCTTTCCCCTTATAGACACAATATCTTCTCACCAGCGCCTTTACTCTCGCCAAAAGTTCCGAATAAGAAAACGGCTTGGATAAATAATCGTCGCCCCCTGCCATCAGACCCATTAATTTATCCGAATCCTGGGATTTGGCAGTCAGAAAAAGAACCGGTACATTAGATACTTTCCGAATCTCTTCACAGGTTCGAAATCCCGAGATCCCAGGCATCATAACATCCAGAATAACCAGATCCGTATCGCTGTCCAGGAGTTTCAGCCCCTCGGTCCCGTTACCGGCCTCGGTCACTGTGTAGTCCTCTCCCTCTAAAAGAATTCTGACACCTTCCCTTATCTCTGCGTTATCTTCGATCATTAATATATTCATTGCCATACCTCCCGGATTTTTTATTTAGAAAACCCATAATTTCATCAATCAATCCTGATAGAAATTATGGGTCTCATTATATTTTATGATATACCTATAAGTTTTAAGTTTGTAAGCGCAGTCCAGCTTCGCTTCCAATGGAACACATTTATATCACAATTAGACATGTTATCAGTATAACACCTTTAGCGGGATAAACATTTAGCTGGGATGAATTTTTTTTTATTATTCTCTTAATTTATACTTGTATCTATATGAAATGACTCCAATATATCCAGTTTTTCCCTTATTTAAAAAAAGACCTGCAAATCAATTTACACTGATTCGCAAGCCTTCCAAAACCTACTTTCTCAAATAAAACCGCTCATAATCTTCCACACTGCTGTCCACTCCTATAAACACCTGGAATTCTCCAGCTTCACTCTCAAAAACCTTATTTTCGGAATAAAAACGAAGCATCTCTTCCCTGATCTCAAACGTTACGGATTTTTCCTCTCCCGGAAGTAAATGTACCTTGCAAAATCCTTTTAACTCTTTTACCGGTCGTACAACACTGGCTTTCACATCCCGGATGTACAGCTGCAGCACCTGTGTACCTGCTGTCTCACCGGTATTCTTAATCTTTACCGTTGCATTTAGTACTTGCCCAAGCTTCATTTCTCTGCGGTCAAGCTCTGCCTTAGAAACCTCAAAGCTGGTGTAACTGAGTCCGTATCCAAAAGGATAGAGGGGTGTATTTGGAATGTCCAGGTATTTTGAACGGAACCTGTCCTTGTCTTTTCCAGGGACGTGGGGCCTGCCGGTAGAGTACTCATTATAGTGTACCGGAACCTGCCCAACGCTGTAGGGAAAGCTCATAGTCAATTTACCGGTGGGATTGTATGTTCCGGTCAGTACATCCAGGATGGCATGACCGCCTTCTGTTCCGGGCATCCACACTTCCAATACGGCTTTTGCCTTCCCGGAAATCTCCCGGATGTCCAATGGCCGACCGTTAAAAAGGACTACCGCTACATTGGGCTGGACCTGACAGATTTTACGGAATAATTCCATCTGTACTTCAGGTATTACAATCTCTGCCCTGCTGCACGCCTCTCCTGACTGGAGACGGTGTTCACCCAGCGGCATGATTACAAGGTCCGCCTCTTTTGCCGCCTCTATGGCTTCCTGCAGCATTTTTTCCTGCTTAACTTTTTCTGCCTCCAGGTTCGTGGCAGCCTTTGACTCTTCTTCCGCGCCCTCACCGGAATTAAATCCTTCCAGTTTTACCGTGTCATCTAACACAGGGCATCCCTGGAAAAATGTGGTTTTGCTTTGATCCAGTACTTCCATGGCTGCATCCCGGATAGAGACAGCATCTTCACTTGTTCCGATAAAAGACCATGCCCCCAGAATATTATGGTTGTCTGTATATGGTCCTATAAACGCAGTCTTTTGTTCTTTACGGATCGGAAGAATGCCTTCATTTTTCAGCAAGACAAAAGACTTGCGTGCACATTCCCTTGCCAGTTCGCGGTGTTCTCTACAGAGTATGATTTCCCTGCTTTTTTCCTCATCTGCATCCTTATACGGGTTCTCGAAGAGTCCCAGCTTATTTTTCAACTCCAGAATCCGCATGGCTGCCTCATCTACCAGGCTCTCCTCTACGGTTCCGTTTTGGATCAGTTCAAGGAGGCGCTCGGAGTATATGCCTGTCATCATATCGATATCCACGCCCGCCGCAATTGATCTTTTAGCTGCATCAGAGCGGTCCTCACAATAACCGTGATAAATAATCTCTTCCATTGCAGCCCAGTCTGAAATCAATACGCCGTCAAATCCCATTTCATCCCGGAGGATATCCCGCATCAGCCATTTATTACCTGTAGCCGGAACGCCGTCTATGGTGTTAAAAGACGTCATCACCAGGGCACTTCCCGCCTCGATTCCTGCCTGGTAAGCAGGAAGATAAAATTCCCGTAAAGTATGTTCTGACAGCTCCACCGTATTGTAATCCCGCCCGGCATCCGGTGCCCCATAGCCTGCAAAATGCTTAATGCACGCAGCAACCCGGTAGGGTTCTTTTAAATCACTGCCCTGGAAGCCTTCCACCATTGCTTTGGAAAAGCAGCTGTTCAAATAGGTGTCTTCTCCTGTGGATTCCATGACTCTTCCCCATCTGGCATCCCTTACAAGGTCAACCATTGGTGCAAACGTCACGTGAAGCCCTGCTACCGCTGCCTCCTTAGCCGCTGCCTGTGCACAGCGCCTGGATAATTCCGGTTCAAATGTAGCCCCCTGCCCCAGAGGAATGGGGAATACGGTTTTAAATCCATTGATTACATCCAGCATAAACAGCAGTGGAATATGATGTGGCTGCTGTTCCATATATGCTTTTTGTACCTTCTTCACCACATCCGCTCCTAAAAGCCCGATTACGGAGCCTGCCTGCGCCACGCTTTCTTCCGTAAACCCGTTTTCTCTCATGGGTCCGGTGATTACGGTTTTCCCCAGATAAAAGTCTCCGGTCACCTGCAGCATCTGATTAATCTTTTCTTCCAAAGACATGCTTTTTAATAATTGCTCTAATTCTGACTGTTTCATACTTTGATCCCTTTGTAACGGTTCAGTGCCTGCTGAATCCTTACATCCCTTTCTTTTATTCGCTATAATTTCTTCTATATTCCAGCGGCGAACATCCTGCATTCTCCCGGAACATTTTCGTAAAATAGGAAAAATTGCTGTATCCTACATGAATGGATACTGTATTAATGGGCAGCTTACTCTGTGTCAAAAGCTTTTTCGCCACTTCCACACGTTTCTGAATCAAATAATTGCTAATGGAGATACCGGTCTCTTTCTTAAATATTCTGGAGATATAATCTGTATTCAGATACACCAGATCAGCCAGGTCACTCCTTCGTATGTCTTCCTGGTAATGCATATCAATATACCTGCGCAGTTCATCCACCACAGAGGTTGCCTCCTGGACAAACCCGATGTGATTTACTGCCTTTTTGACGTAATGGCTGACAAATTCCTTTGCGCCCCATATTCCGTCTACCGCCATCAGATAAGCCTGTTCACTCTCCTTTACCCCGAAGAGCAGATGTGCGGTGACCTCCTGAACTGCCAGATAGGAATAGATCATCTGGACCACATCCATCCGAAACTTTTTCAGGCTTTCCAGGGTAATCATCACTTCCTGTTCCATTTGCTCCAGATACGCATACATACAGGAAATCAAATCTTCTGTTTTTTTCTCTTCCAGAAGTGTTTTCCACATCTGCAGATGGGGATTCTGATATTCAATTTCCTTGTGCTCATAATTCTCTGCACACATTACACAGTTCCAGACTGCCAGATTTTCTTCCCTCATTTTCGTAAGGGCGGCGAAACTGTCAGAAAGATGTTCCAATGAGACCTGATTTCCTGCCCCGAACCAGATATCTTTCTTTAGTTTTCCCTTTGCCCAGGACAGAAACATCTCCATAATTTCAGGCAGTTTGTCCGTATCCGCTCTTTCTTTATTACGGCAGTCCTTCTTTCTTAATATGGCGACATAGCGGTAACGCAGTTCCGGATAAACGATTTCCACTTCAAAACCCATATCCTCTACAAGCTCGCCCAGAACATTTCTGATTATAAATTCCAGGATGCTTTCATCCCAGTTTTCAGAAGTTCTGCCGCTGTCGTAACAGTGCAGATACAGAGGTATAAAGATGTCTTCCATTGTATAATCCAGGTGCTCAAATGCCGGAAAATCCAGAACCGTATATTGATCTTCCAGAACATCCTTTAGAAAATTTTCATGCACAAGCCTTTTATTCAGATCCCACTTTTCACATCCGGTTTGGTATTCTTTGAATTTCTGCTGCATTTCACATTTTTCCACTGCTTTGTCCAGTACCTCTGACAGCTTTTCAAAATCAATCGGTTTTAGCAGATAATCTACGGACTCCAATGCTATTGCTTTCTTAACAAACTCAAATTCTGCATAGCTGGTTAAGAATATCACCTGTATGGGATACGCCTGTTCCCGCACCCAGTCCACAAAGTCCAGCCCGGTTCCCTGGGGCATCACGATATCGCTGATAATGATCCCTATTGGAATCATCTCTACAATAGTCTGCGCCTGCTGCATACTGTTTGCCGTATAAATTTTCGTAACCGGCAGCCTGTCCCAGCAGATATTTTTCTTAATACTGTCAATCACATAATTTTCATCATCTACAATTAGAATGTTCATGGTAATACCCCATTATTTCTTTGTGGGAGCTCACAGCTGTCAAAAAGCAATTTTTCAAATACATTTTGCACCGCCGGCTTCTTCCAACGGTATATGAATATCTACAATCGCTCCCCCCAAAGGGCTGTTAGCAAAATAAATCTCACCCTTATCTGCACGATCCCCATAAAAATACTGAAACCTCTTCAGGCAGTTTTGAATCCCAAATCCATGTCCATTGGAATTTTCCAGAGGAATCCCCTGATTCAACCGATCCAGAACTTCTTTCGGAAATCCCTTGCCGGTATCGGAAATATATATATTCACAAATTCTCCCTCTTCCCGTTCCTCCGGATACACCGTAACCGAAATCAGAATCTTTCGCTCCATGGTCAGCGCATGTTTTGCTGCATTTTCTACAAATACCTGAATCAGAAATGGAAAAATCTCCGCATTTATGACTTCTTCGTTTTGCTCCATATAGTATTCAAATCCGCCCTGATAGCGGAGTAACAAAATGTCCAGATAATTCCTGCAATGATTCAGTTCCGCTTCAATCTTCACTTTTTCCAGATTATTTTTGAAGACGTACTGGAGATAATCCGCCGTAATAGCTGACATTTTCCTGGCACTTTGATATTCTTTGAAATCAATCATACTGTAAATAAAATTCAGGCAGTTTAAATAAAAATGCGGTCTGATCTGCAGTTTTAAAAAATCCATCTCTATCTTTTGTTTTTCCAGTTCCTGCTCATACAAAGTAATCTTTAACTTCCGG
Organism: uncultured Robinsoniella sp.; assembly: GCA_900540475.1. Taxonomy (GTDB): domain Bacteria; phylum Bacillota; class Clostridia; order Lachnospirales; family Lachnospiraceae; genus Robinsoniella. The sequence continues at coordinate 189,204 of UQGG01000008.1, forward strand.
ATCTGATGCATCATTTTACGGAACTGCCCATCCATCTGCTCCAGCTCCAGAAGATTGCCGTTGGTAATATGATAAGTATAATCCCCGGCATCATACTGAAGCAGATTATCTGTAAATTTCGAAATGGGGCTGAGTACATACTTTCTCAGGTAAAATACCGTCCCATACCCTGCCGACAGAAGCACCAGTACCAGGACAAACAAAGCCGCCAGAACTACTGACAGAATACCGATGATCTTTTCTCCCGAAATATGAAGTTCCAGGAAAAACGGTGCACGTTTCATTTCTTTTACAATCATTGTCCACTCTTTTTTCCCGGCACCATATTCCCCGGCAGCATATTTCTCAGATCCATCCTCCCCCGCGGCGAAGTTTCCGGTATTTTTATTTTCATTGTCTTCTTTCTTTCTGCTGGTGTCATCTTCCTGCCTGTTATCGTTTTCTTTCTGACTGTTATCGTCTTCTTTCTTCCTGCTGTTGACTTCAATTCCCTTATCCGTAATTCTGCCGATGATCTGACCGTCATGGCTGACCATCTGCACATAGCCGTCACCGCCGGATGTAATCTTCCAAAAAGGTTCCAGGATATCTTTTACATTTACATAGCACCCCAGATAAATTCCCTTTTTCTGTGCCGCCTTATATACATAGTTGCCTTCATCCAGGAACAGGCTGTCCCATTTTTGCTTTATGGAATATGTAGTATTTTTCTTTGTTTGGATTTTTTCAATCAGGGAACTCTTTATCTTGTCGCTAAGCAGATCCGTATCTGCATCCAGATCCAGATTGATAAACTGTCCCAGCTCCTCCAGATACAGAAAAAAATGATACTCTTCTCCGTATTCCCAGGTAAACTGCAGAAAATCTTCTCGGATCTTTCCGATGGCATAATTGACCTGGATATCATTTTTGCTGTCTTCACAGATCAACTCTACATTTTTCCGAAAGACAGATTCCTCGGAGCTGTCCTCCATGATATTGATCAGGATTCTGCGGCTAATGCGGAAAAAGCGGTTATCCAGCTCATCCATATAGAGTTCTGACATCTCATTCATATTCTTAATTGCCTGCTTGCGGATATTCTCAAGGATAACGCCGCCCAGAAAAATATAGAGAATTAAAACGGGAATTAATATCTTTACAATTCCTTTCATTTGCTGTGCAATATTTTTCTGCCGCCTATCCTTCTTACTAATCACATCACCACTCCTTACTAGCCCTTAACGGCTCCCAGCGTTATTCCTTCCGAAAAATATTTCTGTAAAAACGGATAGATCAAAAACAACGGCAGCATTGCAATAAATGCGATTGCCATACGAATTGATATAGTAGGCATCTTTGCAACTTCAGCCCCTATATTTCCCACCACCTTGCCGCTTGCAAGGTATTGGATATCCGTAATCATCTGGTTTAACAGATTCTGTATCCCATATAACTTCTGACCGCTATTTCCTGATAAATAGTATAAACCATTCGTCCAGTCATTCCAATAGGCAAGTCCGGAAAACAGACCCATCGTAACAAGAATCGGCTTGCCGAGGGGAATCACTATTTTTCCAAAGATCTGGAAATGGGTTGCACCATCGATCTTAGCTGCCTCATACAGTGCATCCGGGATACTTCCGGTAAAATATGTGCGGATTAACAAAATATTATTAGCACTCAGCAAAAGATTTGGAACCAGCAATGCAAAGAGCGTATTTTTAATATGGAAATAATTTACATACATCAGATAAGAAGGTACTAATCCGCCATTAAAGAGCATGGTAAAAAACACAAAAAAGGTAATTGCCCGTCTGTGAGGCAATGTTTTCACCGATAAGGGATACGCCATGAGGGCAGACATTGTGACATTAACCGCCGTTCCCAAAAGCGTTACAAGAATGGTAATTCCATAAGCCCTTAAAATCTTATCGCCCTGCCGGATAATATACTGATACGCATAAAGGCTGAGTTGTTTTGGAAAAAAGGAATACCCCTCCCGGATCAGTGTATTCTCATCTGTTATTGATGAGATAAAAACAAGCAGAAACGGTAAAATAATAGAAAGCGTTACGATTATAAGCAGCATATTAATGATGATCTGATAGCGTTTGTTCTTTTTTGAATTATACATCTTTATACCTCTTGCATATCGCAGGCCTGCCTGCAATACTGCCACATTTAAATCCCGTTGAAAGAATCTTTGCGTGGCTTCCTTTCTGTTTACTGAGTTTCTTTCAACTAATTCACACCGCGTATTGCGGATCTGTCTGCCGCTGACACCTAATTCGTTTCTAAAATAGGGCTTTTTCTTTATCCGACCGTCTGACTATCCAATTGCTGACCATAACCACTGCAAATCCCACAAGAGACTGATAAACACCTGCCGCCGAAGACATGCTGATATTTCCCTGTTCAATTAATGCACGATAGACATAGGTATCAATTACATTTGTGGTAGGAAGAAGGACACCGGAATTCATGGGAACCTGGTAAAATAGCCCAAAATCCGAATAGAAGATTCTACCGATACTTAAAAGCAGCAGTGTAATGATTGTAGGAATCATACACGGGAGCGTAATTTTCTTAATCTCCTGCCATTTCGTCGCCCCGTCCAGCCTGGCTGCCTCATAAAATGTGGGGTCTATGCCAATCAGTGTAGCAATATAGATTAAGCACCCATACCCAACTCCTTTCCAGCAGTTGGCAATCACTAAGATAAAGGGCCAGTATTCCGGTTTCTGGTACCACTGTACCGGATCAATATGAAGTGCCTTTAATATGGAGTTATTCACCATTCCGTTCTCTGCACTTAACATGGCATAAACAATATAGCTGAGAATGACCATAGACATTAAAAAAGGAAGCAAAATAGCGCTCTGATATAATTTTTTCATTTTCTTACTGCGGATTTGCGTGATTAAAATGGCAATTGCAATTCCAATCACCATATTAACGAATATAAAGGCAAGATTGTATAATAAGGTATTCCTGGTAATCATCCATGCCTGATCCGATGAAAACAGAAACTTAAAGTTATCGAATCCACAAAATGGACTGGCTAAAATCCCCTTTGAAAAATCAACCTTCTTAAAGGCAATTATCATACCTGCCATAGGGATATAATTGTTTATAATTAAGTAGAGTACACCCGGTAAAATCATTAGATACAGCGGGAAATGTTTTTTGTAAACCAACAGCTTTGATTTTTTGTTCACATTTATTCTCCTTTAAAACTGCCGTAAAACCCTTGTTTTACGGCAGTCATTCCATTTCTATTTGTCTGTCTGTGCCAGTTTATCAATCACGCTTAAGCCATTCATCAAACTGTTTCTGTTTCGCCTCTATAACGCGATCAATTCCCGCTGCTTCCAGATCTTTTAGAAATTTAGGAATGTATTCTTCGGGATTTACAGATCCGCTGTTTAGAGATCCCCGGTATTGAGATACCACATTAGCCAACGCAGAGACGTCGCTTTCTACCGCTGAATCATCAAATAAAAAGCCCATTGCTTTAGAATCCCTTGCACTCTCGTTAAACTCCTCCATTTTTTCCCAGAGCTTTGGATCACTGCCATTCCATTTATGTGCGATAAACTGATTGGGTAATTCCCAGCCCAGGTTCAGGCTGTATCCTACATTATCCGTGGTGATTCCTTCTGGATAGTTGATAATATCATTTTCCTGATCTTCCACCACATAGTCCGTTCCTTCTTCACCCCAGTTCAGGAGGTTCATAATATCCTTACTTCCATAAATATAATCCAGTACCTGCATGGTCTTATCCGGGTTTTCGCAGTTTTGAGCTATTGAAAATATAATTCCGGAATAGGTCTGACAGTTTTTAATCGGATAGTCCCTGAACTTCACGATCTCAAAATCATATCCTGTAGAACTTTTAAATTCTACTGGAGTACCTGGATGGTACGCAAAGAACAATGAGAACAGGTTTCCTGCTTTGCATACCGTTCTCCAGTTTTCCGTTGCCGTACCTGCATCTTTGCTGATATAGCCTTTCTGATACCAGTCATAAAGCATTTTTGTGGTCTGCATGTACCAGTCACTTGCAAATAAATTTTCAATTTTTGTATTATCGGTCTGATCCATCAGTACCCCTAACCCGTTTGCATCAGACAGCGTATCTCCCGGGAATAACCTGTCCAGAGGCGTGTCCCCGCTGTTAATAGAAAATAACATGGTCATATCCGGCTCTCCCTTTTTAACAGCCTCATAGACCTTTTCCAAATCCTTTGGTTCCTTAATTGCAGATGTGTCAATATTATATTTTTCTATGATATCTTTTCTCATGAAAACAGCAGGAATACTGCCACGCTCGATTTGATTCGGCACTCCGTAGAGAAATCCGTCTACCGAATTCAGCTTTAATACCTCTTCTCCGTAGATTTCTTTTAAGTTTGTCCCATGCTTTTCTACCAGCTCCGACATATCCATGATCTGTCCTGCATGCATAAACTTCATAGCCCCCGTAGCATTTGTGTAAAAGCAGTCTATTTTCTCATCCCCTGATAACATTAACTGCAGCTGCTGAGATGCACTTGCCCAGGGAAGCATTACAATATCCAGCTTAGCATTCAACTCTTTTTCCAGAATTTCATTGATCTTTCCTTCAATTCTCTCTTCATCCTGGGGCTGGCTTCCCTGCAGAACCATAGTAACCGTATAAGGCTCTCCTTTGTCATTCGTCTCACTGCCCCCGGATTCACTGCCGGTTCCTGCAGTTCCGGCAGTTCCTGCTGCACTTCCACCGCCGCATCCTGCCAGAGATAACGTTAATATACCTGCTAGTACAAGGCTGATCCATTTACTCTTTTTCATCAATTTTCCTCCTGATAGGTCTTCGGGGATGTCTAAAATCCATTCCCTCCGATTAATTTATAGTGGTATTATAGCTGTGATTAAAAAAGATTGCTATAACTGGTCTGACTTCATACTATCACTGGTTTGACTTGGTGTTGAGGTGGACACAAAAAGAAAGAGCAGGTCGCCGCTATTTAGCTCCTGCTCTTTCTCAACTTCAATTATTTAATTTTAACCGTCTTCACCCTACTATAGCTGCTATAGTATTTATGGTTTTTAACCGTCTTGTAAGATCTCACTTTTACAAAATACTTTGTACCTTTTTTCAATTTGGAAATTGTCTTCGTAACGGTCTTTACATTTTTTACGCTGACAGATTTCTTTCCTTTTGTAAACTTACTGTTCTTAGCATAAGCGATCTGATATCCGGTTACTCTGGAATCTTTTCTCCAGGTTACTTTCATACTGCCCTTGCCATCTGCTGTTACTTTAGATATCACTGCCTTTTTAGGACGTACCTCGAATGTGATTGTCTTGGAGGCAGCATTGTATTTGCTGGTAGCAGTGGCTTTAATGGTAATCTTAGCTTTCCCGTAATTTTTAACGGTAACTTTACCGGAAGAGCTGATGGTAACAACCTTTTTATTATCAGACTTGTAAGAAAGCTTTCCATCGCCATTTGTCTTTACATTTAATTTGTAAGGCTTTGTTCCGTATATTTTGGAAATATTTCTGGCACTGATTGTCTGATTCTTTTTCACCGGTTTAGAAGGTTCCACTGGTTTTTCTGTTTCCTGTGGCTTTTCTGTTTCCTGTGGCTTTTCTGTTTCCTGTGGCTTTTCTGTTTCTGTTTCCGTTTCTGTTTCCGTTTCTTCCGGTTCTTCTGGTTCTCCCGGATCCGTTGGTTCTGCTGCACGATTGTCTATTGCATATTTTGAGATCGTAAGCAGGCTGGATGCCAGATCATAATCCATCTGATTTCCCTCTGCATCCTGAAGTGCTCCCGCATCAGCAATGGCTGTTTTCAGGCGTGCCAGGTCATCCGGTCTTGCTTTTGAAGTATCTGTTCCAGACACCAGTGTTTTTGTTTCATCCAGTCTCTGTGCATTTGCTGAAGTATCTTCACGGTATCCGGTATCCATCATTAATTCGTTGGACTCTGCTACCACGATCTGTCCGGATGATAAGCCTACCAGTCTGAAATAATATGTACCATCTAACGGTACCCCAAATGCAACTTTATCTTTGGTAAATACGCCGCCGCCTTTATAATTATTGAATTTTACATCTACAAACTCGTTCGTATACACGCCGGGTTCTGTGCCATATTGTACCTTGTAAGAAGCTGCAGCTGTCTTCGGATATGTAATCTGGAATCCATCCTGGAAAGCTTCCGCCGTAATCGCAATTTCTTCTACTTCAATCTTTGAATATAACTCTTTTTCTTCTTCTGTCAGGGTACGTACATTGATATCGTCCACTTCGAACTGCCTGTTATACCCGCGAAGACCTACCCGCCCCATCTTATGGGAGCTGTCGGCAATAGAGTATACCTTTGTATCGTCAATGAAGAAATTCAATTTGGAGCCGTAGGCAATTACCTTTAGGCGATGTGCCTGATCCGGTTTTACCAGCTCTGAGTCCACTGTTCCGCTTATGCCGTTCCACTTTTTATCAGCAGCCTTTCCAACTTCAAAGCTTCCCTTGCCCTTACCATAACCAATACCAAAGTAATAACCGTTATAGCTGTCTGCGCCGCTTTCTTCGTTGGAAGACCGGAAAATAAGACCTGCATTCTGACCTTCTCCCCGCAGTGTAACATTTGCTTCATATACAAAATCTTTCCACTGATATGGCTCTGCTGTTACCAGCTTCATATCTGTACTTGATCCAAGTACAACTTTTTCATCAACATATTGGATATCCGCCTGTTCCGGTACCTTCACCCAATTCTCCTGGGATTTCTGTGCATCGTTAAAATCATCTGAGAAAAGAACTTCACCCGGCTGTTCTCCCGGTTCTTCCTCAGTTTCTTCAAATACTCCGAGGTCTTCTTGCACAACCGGTCTCACATCTACCCCATAAGCAGTAAATGCCTCATTGTAGGAACGGAAACCAATTGTTCCTTTTGAGAATCTGGAATCGCTGAATTTTGCAATAAATTCATAATCTGCATCGCCATGAGCTTTTAAATAAACAGCAAACTGGTCTCCAAACGCTACTACCTTAATGTCATATTTTGTATTCGTCTGAAGATTTTCCATCTTAAATCCTTTGATGTCATGCCATTGTCCATCTGCATAACCAATCATTAGTCCCAGATCATGAATATTTTCTGCATTGTAATCCACTCTTCCGATACCAACAAAGTATCCTGCATAAGCATCCGGATCATTGCCAAAATTGCTGCCGCGGAAGATAATACCTGCATTATTTTTTGACATTTCATCAACAGAAACCGTTCCGGTAACTACATAATCCGTCCAGTTCTGTGCCGAACCGTCAGCCGGCTCATAAGTCATCTTAACTCTTTCATTTTTTCCAATCTTCGCTACTGTTACGCCTTCATTTTCATCCTGTATATACCTGATATTATTTCCCGGATCATATCTTACCCATCCTGCTGATCCATCCTCCATATAGTTCAGGGTTGTGAATCCGGAATACTGGGCATTGGGAGCACCAGGATTTGGTTTTAATCCGCCACCGTTGACTTCTTCTGCCTTTAATACAATTACATCACTTGCTTTATCTTCTCCGTGAACCTTTGCAACGATCTGTACATAATAGTCCTGTTCAGGATCAATGCCTGTAATATACGCAGTCTGGGACTCAAATCCGATGATGCTGTTGGTGAAATCCCCTTCTTCCGTTGTCTTATACAGAAGTTCATATGGTGTCTCCTGAGCATTTAAATTGGTATTAATCTTAATGTAATCATCTGTACGGCTATAGCTTTCAATATTAATATCCGTAATTTCCATGTTTACCGGTGTAACAACCAGTCTGTCAACCTGAAGTCCGTCGGTAAAACGAAGATTATTATAATGACCATTTGTAAATTTGAAGTTACCGTCAGATATTAGATTTTTCAGTCCTTCCAACGTTGCGGAACCGGAACTTAAATCAATTGCCTCTCTGGCTTTATTATTTACAATAACCTCTCCCTGCCCGCTTCCTTCTACTGTTAATGTATAGTTCTGCGCAGCCGGTACCATAATATTTTTAAATTCCTGATAAGTATTACCCAAATGATTGATCTTGCTGCTGTCGCCCTCTGCTTTCACAACATCTGTGTATGGTTCTCCAATTGCGGGGAACTGGGATATACGCAGTCTGCCGCTGCCATAAGGGATTAATTCTATATCCGTCTGTAAGCTCTCATCTGCAGGTGTTGCGCCATATGGCTGAGGTCCTGCAATATTGCCATCATAGGTCCACTCAGGAATTAACTGTCCGGTAGCTTTGATGGTAACCGGTGCCGTCTGAGTACTAAATGGCTGCAGCGCCACCTCATCCGCGTAAGAAATCTCAAATCCATCCTCTACAACCAATCCATAATTCCACTGGGATGCCGGATATACTTCTCGCAGCGGAGACTGTGCCTGATGTTCTACCTTTAATTCCCTGGCATCATTGCTTTCCTCTACCCGCCAGTCCTCTTCTATCTTAAGTCCGTAAAGAAGCGGTCCCTTTTCTACTGCAACAGAGTCGTTGTACCAGGAAGATGTTTCAATGTCACTTGGGAATACCAGATCAATGGTATCTCCTTTTTTCCATTCCCGGTTTACCTTATAATATTCACCGTTCACAACTCCATCAACCACTGTATCATTTACTTTAACAACCGGATCTACTGCCCATTCCGGAATTCGAAGCTGAAGTTCAAAATCAGCTGTTTCCCCCTTATAATCCAGGTGTATAGCATCTTTAAACGGATAATCGGTCTGCTGTACAAATTCAGCTGTCTTTCCGTCCGCTACTTTAGCCGTAACCTGATTTGGTCCGTATGCGGTCAATACAAGTCCGTTGTTCTCGGTTGCCATCCACATATTCTGTACAAATTTCGGCCAACCCATATGGGTATTGGAATAACAGCAGTCAAATCCCAGCGGTGCCCCGAATGCGGAACTGTCACCATGATCACAATCAAATTCATGATTTCCCAGGGTTGCCATGACCTGATTCTGAAGGACATAGTAGACATGTCCTGACATATCCGGTGTATAAGCAGCCGGAAGTGCATTATATGCCAATTTTTCAATCCGGTCACCAATCCATGCCTCACCCAGCACTTTCTCTGCTATCTCTGAAGAAAGCAGACCTTCCACAATACCACAGTTCTCAGTACCTCTGGTACTGCGGTTATCTCTTGCTGCTTCATCGGAATTGGGAAGTCCGTCTACACGGCCATGGTCTATAGACATGTTTAACAGCCCGTTCTGAAGAGCATTCTTATCCAGTTCATTTTTAGAATACTGATAATATACTGCCGGAGTTTTCATGCCCTGGCTGGTATTTACCACGTGCTGTCTTACCGTGGTATCATTATACTGCCCTGTCCAGTCTGTTGTCTGTTCTTCCAGTAAGTTACCCAGGTCAAGCAGCCAATCTGATGACTGGGGATCCGCTTCATTATAAACTCTGTTGTACAGCCAGTAAACACTGTCAATATTGTCACCGCCTCTGGCATCTGCCCAGTTGCTTAAGTGATTGTTCGGCAGTGCTGCCTGCTGGTATCGGAAATAACTTTCCATAAAAGGAATTACCCGCTCGTCCGTTTCTCCGGCTGCTTCCGTAGCTTCGTAGTAATCCCGCATTGCCATAAGAACCGGCATCTTCGCCCACCAGTCAGTCTTGCTGCCTGCTCCAAAAGATCCGTCCTCCTTCTGGCTTTTCAGAATTGCTTCCACCCACATCTGGGCCTCTGACTTCAGGTCCTCATCATCCAGCACATATGCCAGCGCAACAAGGCCTCTCATATAGTAAGGACCTCTCTCCCAGCTTTCGCCGTTTTCTGCCCCAAGCCATCCACTGGTAGCCTCATTATAATCATTGAATAAATGCATGTTTCCCGTTAAATTTACTTTTTGTAACAACAGCTGGTTTTCAAGCCACCCATTTGCACGCACCGCCCCCACCGGTAATTGTACAAATGGAGTGGTAATCAGCTCTCCCTGATTGGAAACATAATTCGCATTTCCGCGCCTGGCGCTTTTGTTTTTTACTTCTGCTGCATCAACTGCTCCCACGGATCCAGCCAGAAGCGATGCTGCCAACACCACAGACATAGTCTTTTTCAATACCTTTCTCATTGTTCCGCCTCCATTATATTTTTTATAATATTCTTATTTTAATAGAAAAAAATGACAATATCTATAAAAATATCATGGAATTTGTTGTAATTTTTTAGCATAGTTTGTAATTCTTTTGCAAAGCAAGTATTAGGTTGCTCCGGTAAGTGTAATTTTAGGTGTATTTACATTTTATTACTAATTAATTTTGAATTTATTTAAAATATCTATAGACATTAAAATAGCCCGAAGATTGACGTTTTCACCAATCTTCAGGCTATATCATTCCATTATACATTATTTTTATCTCCATTCTCAGGTTTTCATGCATATGCTGAAACGTTTGCTACCAGATCCTGACAATCATTTGTATCAACGAGCATCTCTAAATCACTGGATGGGCTTAACACGATTGCACTGACAATGGACTTGGCATCCAGAACACAGTCGCCGGATTTAAGCTCTACATCATAATTGTAGCGGCTTACGATATTCACAAATTTCAATAAATCATTCACTGTGTTAAAATGAACCGGAATTCTTGTCATAATAAATCATCCTCCTCTCTGCTTAGTCTATAATGGTATTATAAACCTCTATCGTGGACAAAATAGTAAGAATTTGTGAACAATTTAAGAACTTTCACTAAAAAATTTCTTTCTTTTGTTTATATTTATTTATGATTTGTACAATAATATGGATTATTTGTATTATAATCATTATCCTTGTCTAAATAGACTATATTGGGGTTTCGCTGAGTAAGGACGCTTTGTATCAGTGGGTAGTGTACGAAAAGAGAAGGGGGCGGACCAGGAGAGGTGTTTGGAAGGCTTAACGCAGAACTGGCATTTTCTAACCTTCCCGAAGCGCTTTTT
>UQGG01000009.1 GCA_900540475.1 uncultured Robinsoniella sp.
GATAGCTTGTTTAAGTGCGCCATTTTCTGGCTGTCCACGACTTTCTTTCACACTAATATCCTCCATATTTTTATTTAATAAAGTGTGTTATAATTCTATAATCTCACAAGTGGTCTGTACAGTTCCACTTTTCTACTATTTTTATAGAACCATTTTAACGAAAGGATATATTTTTATGTGGATAGCAATTGACAGCGATAGTAAAATGCCCCTCACCAGGCAGATTTATAATCGGATTCGGGAAATGATTTTGAATGGCACTCTGATATCCGGAGAAAAACTTCCTTCCACCCGCCGCCTTTCAAAAGATTTAGGCGTATCCAGAAATACCATTTTGGAAGTATACAATCAAATGATTGCAGAAGGCTATTTGGAGGGACACCATGGTTCCGGCACTGTAGTATCAGGAGGTATGCAGGATTTAAAATTCCCTGTGAATAGTGTAAATGGGTATCGGAGTGAAGACGAATTTAATCGAAAGAAAAGTATAAATAACAAAGAAGAAGTTCAAAAACAGCAGCGAATCGATTTTCGATCCGGTGTTCCTGCATTGGAATTATTTCCGCAAAAAGCATGGGCAAGACTCTATCAGAGTACCTGCTGCAATCTTCCGGCCGCATCCTATGGTTATTGCAGCTCTTCCGGTGTTTGGGCACTGCGGGAAGAAATTTCCCGCTATCTGTCCCGTTCCCGGGGCATTTCCTGTACACCGGAGCGCATTATCATTACCTCCGGCGCCACCCAGGGCCTGTCCCTGATCGCCCATCTCCTGAATCAGGAAAACAAAAACGTTCTCGTAGAAGATCCGACTCATCCGGGACTTCGTAAAGTAATAACCACAGCAGGTTGCAGGATAAAAACCCACCCAACGGATGAACGGGGCATCAAAACGGATCTTCTCAACCCTGCTGATCATCTTTCCTTTGTCTATACAACCCCATCCCATCAGTATCCTCTGGGTGGAATCCTTCCCATTCAAAGACGGCTGTCTCTGCTGTCATTTGCTGAAGCTAACAATTGTTATGTGGTGGAGGACGACTACGACAGTGAGTTTCGCTATGAGGGACCTCCGGTCAACGCCCTCTATGAACTGAACCCGGAACGGGTAATTTATCTCGGTTCTTTTAGTAAAATATTGACTCCGGCAATTCGGTTGGGATTCATGATTCTACCCGATCCATTATTGAAAGACTGCAAAACGCTGAAAACGTACTCAGACGTGCACACGGATGCCCTGTCCCAATATACGCTGGCTGAATTTATACGCAGCGGCTCTTTAGAAAAACATATCTGGAAAATGAAAAAATACTATCACAAAAACAGAAACCATCTGATCCGGGAATTAAACAGACAATTTGCCGGTGAGTTTCATATTCTCGGGCAGGCTGCCGGACTGCATATGGTCGTTCAATTTCACAACACCACCTTTTCGAAAGAACTGGTACAGGAAATAGAACACCATGGCGTCCGCATTTACCCAGTTGAAAATTATCTATTGGAACACTCTGACACCAGCCATTCCAATCAAATACTTTTGGGATACTCCCATTTGAATTTTGAAGCAATCACAGCGGGTGTCGACATTCTCAGGGAAATCATTCCCTAGAAGATGCATATTTTTTTGCCACGATCTTATTTAAACGCTCCGACATAATCAGCATTAGAATCGCAAAGATACTTAAGTATAACGGAAAAATACTAATATCAACAGCGGACGCAAGGAAACCAAAAAGCGGCGGCATAAACGTTGTACCTACGTAGGCGCTTGCCATTTGGATTCCGATGATTCCCTGAGAATTTTCTCTGCCGAAATTAAAGGGTGTTGAATGGATAATAGCCGGATACGTAGGTGCGCATCCCAGCCCGGTAATAATTAATCCAAGCATTGCCAAAAGCGTGGTCTCTACCGGAAGTGCAACGAAAATGATTCCGATGAGTGAAACCAGAATACCAAGACGGATTAATAGCTTATCTCCTATTTTATCTGCTATAAATCCGCATAGAAATCTTCCCGCTGTAATACCAAGGCAGAACAGAGAAGCGAACCTGGCTGCAATACTCACATCCACTCCCCGATGCTGCACCAGGTAACTGCTTGCCCATAACATTGCCGTCTGTTCCAGCGCACAATATGAGAAAAAAGTTACCAGAACCAGGGGCACCCCTTTCATTTTGATAATCTGTGCAAAGCTCAGGGGTTTGGAAGATACCTCCTTATCCAGTTCTGCATGCTGCATATGGTCCGTATTTCCCCGCTTCCAAAGGGGCAGACTGATAAAGAGTATTACCGTTAATACAATCTGCACTATACTGACCACACGATAACCATTGTGCCATCCATAGCCGCCGGTCAGACAAAAGCTCATTATGTACGGACTGACAGCGGCGCCAACTCCCCAGAAACAATGCAGCCAGCTCATATGGCGGGACGCATAGTGCAGGGCAACGTAGTTATTCAGAGCCGCATCTACCGCTCCTGCCCCCAGACCATATGGTATTGCCCATAAACAAAGCAGAATAAAAGAATCTGATACCGAAAAGCCAAACAGCGCCAGAGCTGTTAAAAATACGCTGAAAGCCGTAACCAATCCTGCTCCAAGCTTCCTGGTCAGCCTGTCTGATAAAAGACTTGAAACAATTGTCCCACAGGCTATAATCATGGTAATGATACCTGCATAGGAAACAGGAACCCCCAATTCAGAATGCATCACAGGCCATGCGGAACCCACCAGGGAATCCGGCAGTCCCAGACTGATAAATGCAACATAAATAATCACTAGTAAAAACGAAAACATAACTGACTCTCCATCTCTTTATGATAGCACGTCTGGAAATCCAAACGCACGGCTGCGGCTCTTCATTCCGTTAAAAACTCCGAAGAATTCTGCACCGCATAGAACCTTATTATAATGGCAGTCCTTAACTTTTCATATAATAAAAATGTCATGTTGTATAAATATTATGTCATATTCGCATATATTTAAAAATTAAAATAAATCCCTTTTCTATCACATATTCAGATGACTCTTCCGAAACTCCCGGGGAGACAAATGACAGCGCTGCTTAAATGCTTTGGAATAAGAAAATCCATCTGCAAAATTACATATAAGTGCTATTTCATTCAGGCTTTTCTGAGTGTCCAGCAGCAATGTTTTCGAATAATTAATACGGCTGTCTATCTGATATGCCCCTGGTGAAATACCGTACATTTCTTTAAATTTTTTCCGAAATCTGTCATAAGGCATTCCAATATGTTCCGATACCTCCCTGACATTTAAAAACCGGGGCTTTCTCTGATTGAGTAATTCCTCCGCTTCCTGCATCCTGGCAAATTCCCTGCCGTCCACATATAAATTTCTGGCATACCGAAACATCTCGATTGCAAATTCCTGGCTGTAAAGGTACAAAACCGACAGCTGGTCTTCTGTCAGTCTTTGAAAACACCCCATTAAATAATTGCATCTCTGAAAAGTATGCGGCGTTAAACCGGGATAAACTACTGGCGTGTCTGATATCAACTTCAGATCCCTTAGATTTTCATAGGTTCTTTTACCAAAGCAAACAAAAAACTCCAGCCATTTTCCATCGGGATTTACCAACGTAGTATGCTCCCTGCCCGGCAGCCTCTGCACATACGCACCCGGTTCCAATTCATATTCATATCCTTCCGAATCCGTATAAGTCCCTGATCCGTCTAACAGCAAAAATGCACCGTAGTGTTCAAATACAAGTCCCGATTGGGAAAAACCTGCATTGGGTTTATGCAGGAAGCCACAGCTTAAAACACCATCCTGGGGACTGTGGGTTATATTATAATGTATGGTTTGATTGCGATACAGCTGCTCTGGTATTCTCATTATTCATCGCCCTTTCTATTTCCAAAAATGACATGCACATGCCAAAATGTCCATTCTTATTTCTAATCATATATGCTACCATGTGAATAAGTCAATATAGAAAAAACCAGAATCAGAAATTATAAAATATGACATCAAGAATTTGATTATATATGAACTCAGAAATTTAATTAGATATAAGATCAAGAATTTCATCAAATATAAGATCAAGAGTTTCATTAAATATAAGATCAGGAATTTTATTAAATATAAGATCAAGAATTTCATTAACCATGAGACTAAGAAAGGATTAAAAACAGGTGATACGATGACAAAAAAAGAAAATTTAATTGCAATGCTGAGAGGAGAACCTTACCAGGAAGTACCTGTTGAATTCAATTTATGCCCGGAACTGGTGGAAACCTATCATGAAAAAACAGGAAGTGATCAGAACTATATGGAATACTTTCAGATGCCCTGGCGAAACGTGGATGATATCGCCATTGATGCGAATCCCAAGCAGTTTCTAAAATACTATCCATATGGTCTAAAAGAAGGAACCCATATCGATCTGTGGGGGATTGCTCATGAACCGGGAAGTGCCGCTGCGAAGCATATGACAAGAATGCGCTATCCCCTAGACCTGGCAGAGGATCTGGAAGAATTGAAAGCCTTTCCTTTCCCCGATTTTTCCGCAGGAGATGCTTCCCACCAGCCAAAACAGGTAAAGGCAATACACGAAGAGGGTCTGGCCGCTGTAGGCAATATGCAGACAACCATCTGGGAAACCTCCTGGTACATCCGGGGCATGGAAAATCTCATGTCTGATATGATTTGTGAACCGGAAATGGCTGCTTTCATTTTTGACAAAGTCACGGAAGAAGCACAGATTCGTGCCAGATCTTTTGCCCTGGCAGGAGTGGATATCATTTATCTGGGTGACGATATCGGTATGCAGCACACGCTGATGATGAGCGAAGAACTCTATTGTGAATGGATTTTACCCCGTTTAAAAAGGGTAATTCAAACAATCCGCTCCGTCAATCCTGACATTCTAATATTTTACCACAGCTGCGGCTATGTAACCCCATTTATACCTTATTTAATTGAAGCCGGGATTGATGTACTGAATCCGATTCAAAGTGAATGCATGGACTTTCAGGAAATTTTCCGGAAATATGGGGGGAAAATTGGATTCCATGGCACCATTGGCACTCAGACCACCATGCCCTATGCTTCCCCCCGGGAAGTGAAAGAAACCGTCAAACGTTTACTGGACATTGCCGGCAATTCCGGCAGGCTCTTCCTGGCACCAACCCATTTGCTGGAACCGGAAGTACCATGGGAAAATATCCTGGCATATGTGGAAGCATGCAGAGATTATCCCCTGGAATTTTAATACTACAGTGAACAGCAGAGTTCCCCATGCCGGAATCAGTTAAATCAGCTGGGGAACCCCTTTTTACTCCGCCCGGTATGTGTCCAGACAGAAGGGGTGCCCTGCAGGGTCAAACAGCGTTCTGGAATCTTCGAAGAATTTCTCTGCCGCCACCCTCGCACCGCAAGATACCGCATAGCCAATGGCTTCTTCCAGATCTTCCACTTCTAAATCAAAGTGCATCATTTGTCCCTGCCTTCCGGCCGTCCATGGCCAGACCGGAGGCTCATACTCCTCTGCCTCCTGAAATGCCATTACATTTCCCTGGGGCGAAGTAATCGCAGCCGTCCCATTTAGCGCCGGATGCGAGAGAGTCCATCCAAGCAGCCTGCTATAAAATTCGGAAAGAACTCTGGCATCTCCCACTCCACAGTCCATAACAATAGGTCCCATTAATATTTTGGGTCTGTTTATTTCCATATCTGATTTCTCTACTCGTTTCATACAGATCTCCTCTATCTTTATTATACATTTACAATTACACTGTGAGCCAGTATTCCGCCCCGTCTTTCGTTCTTTCCATAAATCCATACATAACCAAATAGCGCCGCAAAGTCATATAATCTTCATAAACCGGCTTCAAAATTTCATTTACCTCTTTCTCACTATAATGCCTTTCCCGTTGGAATTCCTCGGCTATTTTACCTAAAATAACAATTTTTTTCTTTTCTTTTGGGGAGAAGTTTTTTAGTACTAAAGGTGACAGGGATTTAAAAGACGTTTCTAAAATATGGCGTTTTTCCTGCTCCGTAATCAGATACCGGTCATCTACATAAATTGCTTTGTCATGGATTGGAATAAACGCATTTTCATTTTCCGTATGTTCTTCAAACACCTGTTCATAAACTGCAAGGTATAGTCTGGCCTGTTTTGCTTTTTCACGGAATGTAAATCTCTGCCGTCTGACCGTAGAATCGGTAATTTGGGATTTTTTAGCAATCTCACTGTCGGTCAGACCAGAATAAAATAAGGTCATAAGTTCTCTTTGATTTTGCGTTAATGTATTGTATTTCGTATCTGCATTCACGAGCCGGGTAAAGTTGCCATCATGCTCTTTTGCAATATGTTTAGCCACTGCGTGCTCCGCCATATAAAAATGACCATCCATTGAAAAAATCTGCCCTGCCGGGAAAGTCTGTTCACAATATATACAGACATAGGCTTCCTTATCCTTGTCAAACCGATATCCCTTCTTTAACTCTTCCAATGTGAATTTACCGTAATCCATAGTTTCCTCCGTTCTAATATTTTGTAAACTCAATATAACATCGTTTACAGTATTTGTAAACATTTTATTTTCATCTTTTTATTTTTATAGCTTCTCCATTCTCCATATACATAAATTTCAGAGCGCAGAACAAGCCCCTGGCAGAATTAAGATGATTGAAAAAATAGAACAAATTAATAAAAAGAAGGCGGTTTCGAAATCTTACTCTCAAAACCGCCTTCGCAGGATAACATATAAAATTAATGGTACTATCATTCATGAGCTTTAAAAAAAGGTAAAAGCCCCTGATAAGCCAATTCAAATCTTTGTTTTACAAAGCCATACACGTTTTCTTTTTCTCTGTCTGCCTGATACCTTTGACGGAAATGCAGAAATTTGCCCACCTCGTCAAAACTCCCAAATACCCCGGCTCCCACACCAGCGATCATTGCTGCACCAATGGAAGTTGCTTCTTCCACATGATCCGGCACCTGAAAATCCACCTGCATAACATCAGCCAGTATCCCGGCATTTACCTGGCTTTTGGCTCCGCCTCCGGTTAAGATCATTGAATCAACGGACATTTTCCTGCGGTAAGCCTTCAAAATCAACTCCAGATTCATGGCGATGCCTTCCATCGCAGCACGGACATAATCATCCTTTGTATGCTCCGGATGAATCCCAAGATAGGCTCCGCTGGTATCGGAATTCCACCTGGGGCTTCTCTCCCCAAGAAGATAGGGAAGGAAAATCAACCCTTTTGCCCCTGCCGGGGAGCGTTTCATCCGTTCATCCAGCAAATGATAGTCTTCTCCGTCACAAATGACGCGGCGAACATAGGAATAAGCACTCCCTGCCGCCTGCATGGTTCCGCAGGGCATGTATTTTCCGGGTATCACATGGGCAAAGCAGAACAATACTTTCTCTTCGTCTGAAAAGGGGACCGTGGATGTGCCGCCAATCCAGGCAGAGGTTCCAAAGGTAGTAAATAATTCTCCGTCTTTTACACAGCCTGCGCCTACTGCAGAACAGGGTCCGTCCCCGCCTCCACAGATTACAAGGGTATGCTCTCCCAGACCGCAGTCAGAAGAAGCATGTGCCGTAACCTTTCCCGCGATGTCCGTAGCGTTATGTAACTCCGGAAATTTATCGCCGTCTATTTCAGCAGCAGCCAGTATTTCCCGGGACCATTCCATTTTTTTCAGATCCATTGCCTGGGTACCGGAACCATCAGAATAATCCGTAACAAATTTTCCGGTCAGGCGGAATATAATGTAGTCTTTTGCCTGAAGTACCTTATATGTTTTCTGATAGATATCAGGCTCATGTTTTTTCAGCCACATCAGCTTTTCAATCGTGTAGCTTGGGCTGACTCTGTGTCCGGTCAGTTCATAGATGTGGTCTGCTCCCAGCTTTTCTTCTAATATTGCCGCTTCCTTCACGGCTCTTTGATCCGCCCATATAATGGATTTCCGAAGAGGAATCCCCTGCTCATCTACCGGCAGACATCCCTGCATCTGGGCACTGAAAGAAATTGCCAGAACCTGGTTCGGGTCAATACCTTCCAGAATTTCTCCCGTAGCCTGACAAAAAGCATTCCACCAGTCCTGAGGATTCTGTTCAGCACGATTGTCACCGAAGAAATCTACGTCATAGGAAACCACTGCGCTTCGGATCATTTCGCCTTCTGTGGTAAACAGCGTGGCTTTGTCTCCCGATGTCCCCAAATCATGGGCAATCAAATACTGTTTCATAAAGTCACCTTCTCTCCTGCTTTCATTCGAAATACATTTATTACAGATCCGTAAGAGAGACGTCTCCTCTCACAGCTGCCCAGTCTGCTTTAAAGTCATCCACTGCTTTCTTCACTGCCGCCATTTCAAAAGAACTGTGCATCAGCATCGGCTGTACCGTAGCTGTATGTGCCCCAGCGGTAAAAGCACGGTTCACCTGGCGGATATTCTTAAAACTGGCTGCAAGAATCTTACAGGAAGAATTATTTTCTTCAATTATCTGGCGGAAATCAGCAATCGTTTCTTCAAAATCCACATCCAGATTTTCCATGCGGTTGCAGTAGGGTGCAATGAAATCAGCCCCCGCCATAATCGCCATGAATCCCTGGATTTCGGTATAAATGGCGGTTGCTGTAACACCGATTCCCTTAGACTTTAACAGCATCATCGCTTTTAATCCCTCTTCCGTAGCCGGGATTTTAATAAACACTTTATCATCTACATTTTTCAAAACCGCCTCTGCTTCTTTGAGCATTCCATCTGCATCTTCCGCAAGTACCTGCACATGAAGAGACTTTTCCATGCCGATTACTTTCCTGATTTCACGTAACGTACCGTACAGATCCACATTTCCCTCTGCCTTAAGTATACTGGGATTGCTGGTAACCCCTGTTATCGGATAATACTGGCTGTACTTTTTAATCTCTTCTAAATTGGCTGTATCAAATAATAATTCCATACTAATCTCCTCTTTCTTTTTCTATAAGAGGATTATAATTTTATTTCATCTGTTTGTCAACACCATATTTACCAATGAAAGTATTATTTATTTCTTTCGTAAGTTCAAATTCCTTTCATCACTACATTTCTCCCCGGGCTTCCCGCTCTCCCAGTTCTGCCATAATCACCGGATATTTTTTATCCAGCCGGTACAATAATGCCACAATCAAAACGAATACCCACACAATAACCGGTGCAAAGACATATATGCCGATTATCCCCTGTATAACGGTCTGAGGCTGCGTAACTGCCGCGCCGGTGGAAGCCCACTACATCACCGATCATACCGAATATGAAGGCACTGAGCGGCGCCTGGCCTATTCCCCGCAGCACGGTAGTGAATACACACCAGTTATAATCATATGGATTGAGCATAAACAAAAACTGGTTGGAAAGTACCAGAATTCCCCCTATTACAATGAGTCTGCTTTTCGCAAAATATCTGCGCAGCAGCGTAAAATCAATATGACCATCATTTCCAACTTTTCCTATATTCTTATCCCTCCGCATAAAAATCCCCCTTTTCTGCTATATAGTTTTTGCCTGTCCTGATCTTATCTGTTCCAGGTATCAGTAAGGCATATTTTTATTCGAACCCAGAATCTCTTTCTTACGAAACCAGGTGATTGTACTTTTACTTTCTTTATGATATAATCAATAAAATAATCCAAACATGTAAAGGGGATGCCCGATGAATCATCGTGAAGAAAAAATCTTAGAACTGCTTACACTGGAGAATAAAATAGAAGTAGCCAGGCTTTCCGACCTGTTAGACGTTTCTAAAGTCACAATTCGAAAAGACCTGGACAGCTTAGAGGAAAAGGGATTGATAAAAAGGGAACATGGATTTGCAGTGCTTGGTTCCCGGGAAGATATGAACTACCATCTGGCATTTCATTATGAAAAAAAGAAACAGATTGCCCGGGCAGCTGCCGGCATGGTGCAGGACGGGGAAACCTTAATGATCGAATCGGGATCTTGCTGCATTCTGCTCGCCGACGAATTGGCACGCACAAAGAAAGACCTGACTATCATTACCAACTCTGCATTTATAGCCGGGTATATCCGCCACTATCCTTCGGTGCAGGTCATTCTGCTTGGCGGTACTTACCAGAAAGATTCCCAGGCTGTGGTAGGTCCGTTAACCATTCATAATGTGCGGACTTTTTTTGTAAACAGACTTTTTATCGGAATAGACGGATTCCAGGAAAGTTTTGGCTTTACCGGGAGTAATTTAATGCGCCGTGAGGTCATCCGCGCCATGTCCGAACAGGCAGAATACACCACCATATTAACAGAATGCGAGAAGTTTTCCCAAAAAGGAGCTGTCTCACTTCTGCAATACCATGAAGTATCCTGCCTGATCACTGATTCCGGGATTTCTGATGAAATAGCGGAGTTTTTAAAAAGCAAAGGGGTAAATGTAACTGTGGTGTAATTTGGGGAATTTGCTAAGGAATGATGCTTATTCTTCTCTCGTCCAAAACCTTGCTCATTTCCGCCCTTTTCTTATCCAGATTATAAAAATACATTAAAATTCCAATTACCAGACACAATCCCAGTGGAATCCAGATAAAGCTTGCTTCGATACATGCCAGCGCCTTTGGGGACTGTTTTTCATTTGCCGCATAGCCGCCCCATTTCAAAATTCCTCCGATCACCGCACTTGCAAGTCCCATGCTCGCCTTCACGAAGAACCCCTGAAACGCTGCAATCAGTCCTGATATATTCTTATTCTTTTTATACTCCGAATAATCAATCACATCCGGCTGGATGGCAAAAGTAACACCAAAGATTCCATAAATTCCAAGTCCGGTAACTACCAGACCGGTCAGCAGGAAAAAGGAAGAAGACCTGCCTGCATAAATCATGATGTCACCTGCAATATAAATGATGAGGCTTAGATACATCACCCACTTCTTTCCATATTTCCTCTGAAGTGCCGGCAGAACCAAGAGCATAGGAAGCCCCGAAAGAATTCCAAGAAGCCCCACAAGTGTCAGCCATTGTGTCTTTTGGAGATTATATGTAAAATAGTAAATGACCGTGGTACTTCGGAATACATACAGTCCAAAATACAGAAAGTTCAGGATAAAAAACAAGATACTCTGGTCTGTCAGCCCCTTCAGGCTTTCCCGAAGCGTCACCTTTTGTTCCTGCACGGTAGAAGGAACAACCTCTTTCGTACTGAGAAAAGTAATTATAAATATAATCATAGCCACAATTCCATACAGACTCATGGTGATGAGATATCCCCGGGCTTTGTCTCCTTTTCCAAAGAATTCCACCAGTGGTGCAGTAATTGTCATAACAACCGCAGTCCCAAGCATTGCACAAATCATTCTGGTCGAAACCAGACAGTTTCTCTCATGCAGATCAGATGTGAGCCTTGGCACGATGGTATTCAGGGGGATATTTACAATGGTATACGCAGTACAGAGAAGACAGTACGTAACATACGCCCATACAATTTTTCCCACACTCCCCAGCTCCGGTATATAGAAAGTCGCAATGGTAAATACGGCAAAAGGGATCGCTCCTATAAGAAAATACGGCCTGCCCTGCCCCCACCGGGTATGAGTCTTATCCACAATAATCCCCATCCCCGTATCGGTAAGTGCATCAATAAATTTGGTAACAAGCATCAGGGTACCGGCAACAGCTGCCGATATACCAAATACATCCGTATAAAATATCATCAGATAGGACGCCATTGTACTGAATACAAGATTGCACCCCAGGTCACCGATTCCATATCCCACTCTTTTTCTCCACTTTTTCATAATCATTCTCCTCTAAAAGACTTTCTGAATTTCTTTGCATTTATATCTTTGACAGTTTTTTCATGTCTTCTTTCAAATTTTCATACATTGACTGGTAAACCGCATAATATTCATTGTATTTTTCATGGTTTTGCTGGTTTGGCATAATTTTCTCATCCAGAACCTGCCATTGCTTTACCTGTTCGTAGGTGAGCAGCCCTGTTCCGATACCAGCCAGCATTACATCCCCCATATTTGCCTCCACATCATAGATGGGGCATACCACAGGATATCCCGTTACATCCGCGAAAATCTGACGCCATACCTTTGACTTGGTCACTCCCCCTGCCAGCAGAATGTATTCACCCAGATTTTCTCCGGTAGCTTCCATTGCATTTCTAAGGGAATATGCCACAGCTTCCAAAAATGCCCGGTACAGATGTGCCCTGGTGTGAGTCAGCGACAGTCCCAGAATGGTTCCTTTTGCATCAGAATCCCATACAGGGCTTCTTTCTCCCATAAAATACGGCAGCACCACAAGCCCTTCGCTTCCAGCCGGAAGCTTTTCTGCTTCAGCATTTAATACATCATATGCCTTTGGACCACCCGCTTTTTCCGCCTCCACTTCGAACTGGCAGATCGTATTACGAAACCATTTCACAATTGCCCCGGCTGTAGCTCCCCCGGCAAAATAATAAGATAGTTTCTTTGCGTCATACAGATAAGGCCATACAATCAGTCCTTTTCCCTTTACCGGTTTATCCGAAATCAGTGCCGCACACATAGAGGTTCCGATGGCAGCTGCATAGATGCCGGAATCAAAAACACCAAGACCTATATTCGCAGCTCCGCAGTCAATCCCTCCTGCTATAACCGGCATTCCTTCCCACAGTCCCAGTTCCTGTGCCATCTCTTCTGTGAGTCCCCCCACAATATCTGTGGACTCCACTATTTTCTGAGGCATCATGGACAGCGGTATTCCCATGGCTTCCATCATTTCTTCCGACCATTCTCTGCGGTTCATATCAAAGATACCTCCGATATTACCTGCTGAAGAATAATCAATGGCAATTTCTCCTGTCATTTTATAGATGACATAGTCATTCGGCGGCAGAAACATTCTGGTCTTTTCCCAGTTTTCCGGTTCATGGTTCTTCATCCAGAGTATCTTGGTATAGCCGTAATAGGGATCTGCTCCATTGTGTGTGATTTCAAGCAGTTTCTCTTCCCCGATATTTTCCAGCACCCAGGAAGCCTCTTCATCTGCCCGCCTGTCCATCCAGATCATACAGGGCCTGACCGGGTTCATCTGATCATCCAGAGGAATACCGGATCCTCCGTATAATCCACTGATTGCAATTCCCCGGATATCCCGGGGATTGATTCCGGATGCCTTAACTGTCTCCTTAATGGATGCCAAAGCTGCATCCGTCCACACTTCCGGCCACTGCTCTGCCCATAATGGCTTTGGCGTCAGCACATCATATTCCTGCAGATTCTGGGCAATCAATTTTCCCTGGGTATCCATCAAAATAGTTTTCGTACCGGATGTTCCGATATCCGTTCCTAATAAATAATTCATCTTTCTTCCTCCTGGTGGGGTTTTTATACTGTTCATTTATGCTATTCCTATTTAATGTGTTTTTTACTGTTCATTTTATTGGTACTTCTTTCGCAAACGATATACCGAATCGCATTAGAAGCAGGTAAATGCTCCGTCCACAATAAAGTCTGATCCTGTTGTAAAGGAACTGGTATCTCCTGCCAGATAGACGCAGATAGACTGGAGTTCCTCGGGTCTGCCCATTCTGCCAAGGGGTGCCATTGCGTTCCACTGCTCAATCAGTGGCTGCAGGCTTGGTGAATTCAGGGTCAGTTCAGTCCCAATATATCCCGGGCTGATACAGTTAACCCGTACATTTCTCTTCGCCCATTCAATAGCCAGTGATTTCGTCAGCTGGATCACTCCTGCTTTTGATGCATTGTAGGAACACTGGGGCTGTGGTACATTAACAATGTGGGCAGACATAGATGCCGTATTAATAATGGAACCGCCGCCCTGCTTCAGCATCACTTTCCCTGCTGCCTGAGCAGTTAAAAATACACCAGTGAGATTAATATCGATCACTTTTTTCCATTGGTCAAAGGTCATCTCTTCAGCCGGTATATTCATGCAGATTCCTGCATTACAAAATGCAACATCCAGTCTCTGAAATCTATTTAAAATCGTATCCATCATTGCCTGCACTTCATCCGGCTTTGTTACATCTGTTTTGACAGCAATGGTTTCTACTCCATTTTCAGCAGCAAGCTGTTCTGCGGTTCTTTCAGCCTCTTCTATATCCACATCCACAATCGCCAGATCTGCCCCTGCTTGGGCAAATGCCGTAGCAACTGATTTCCCGATACCTCTAGCTCCTCCTGTTACAAAGATTTTTTTACCGTCCAGTCTCATTTTTTCAATAATTCCCATATCGTTCCATCCTTTCTACACTTTTACGTAGTTTGCTTTTGTGATACCGTTTTGTATCTCTGTTTATGGTTTCTTTTTAGTATCGTTTTTGAAATTTCAATTTATGTACTTTCATTTTATAAAATGATTTTGTAAAATGTAATTAAATAATAGCTCTTTTTTACAACTTGTGCAAGATGGAATAATACTCAAAATTACAATTTGATTTTTAGTTAAATTTACCAAAAGTCTTTTTATAATTTATTTACATAAAATAATATGCTATAATGATTTTGCAAATCTATTTTACATAACTAAATAAAATCCGCGATTTACTTTAATAAAAGGAGTCTGTTATTATGGAAAAGTTTTCTCTTACCGATATAAAAAAAATGAACTATTCTGACGTTTATCATTTTATCTATGCCAATGATAAATGTTCCAAGCAATCCATTGCAAATGCACTGCAGATGAGCCTTCCTACCGTAACACAGCATTTAAATATGCTTCTGGAAGAAGGCTTTATTGAGACCTGCGGACAGCTTCAGTCTCAGATTGGCAGAAAGGCGGTTGCCTATACCATTACCCCTGCTGCCAGAGTATCCATTGGAGTGGAAATTTTAAAAAACAAGCTGACCATCGCTGTTCTGGACCTGTATGGACATATCCGGTTTCAGAAAGTCTGCCGGATCCCTTTTCAGGACTCCGCGGATTATTTTAAAGATGTCAGCACCGAAATCAGGCAGTTTATCCTGGAACATGAAATCGAGGGTAAAGATGTTCTTGGAATTGCATTTGCTCTGCAGGGTCTGGTGTCCCAGGACAGCCGGAATATCATCTATGGCAAAATTCTGAACTGCACCGGGCTGTCCATCGCTTCCTTTGAAAAATATCTGGACTATCCCTGCCGTTTTGTACATGACGCAGAGTGTGCTGCCATGACAGAACTCTGGGATCATCCGGAGCTTTCACACGCCGTATATTTTTCGCTGGGCTACCATTTGGGCGGTGCTATCATTATCAATGGAGAAATCCAGAGCGGGCGCACGGGACGGAGCGGCACCATTGAACATATGACCCTTGTTCCAGGAGGACTTCCCTGTTACTGCGGACAAATGGGCTGCATGGAATGCTATTGCTCAGCCAATGCCCTGCTTGCGGGAACCGGGGATTCCGGGAATGAGGATCTGGATGCATTCTTCGAAGCCAAAAATGCCGGCAGCCGGGAACAAGAGGACCGCTGGGTACGCTATCTCAACTATCTTGCCATGGCAATCAACAATCTTCATATGGTGATCGACAGCGAGGTCATCCTGGGCGGACATCTGGCACCTTACATGAACGAGCAGGATCTGGTATATCTCCATGCCCGCATGCAAAAAATCACAGCCTTTCCGGAAACAGAAACATTCCTTTCCCTTGGGAAAAGAAAAAGCAGCACCGTCGCTACCGGAGCTGCTCTTTACTATATAAAAGATTTCCTGCAAAATCTAAGTGAAGGGCATGACTGGTAAATCATGCCCCTGGTACAGCATTGCTGTACTGGCTGCAAAATCAAAACGAAGTCCATCCACCATCAGTCTGAACCACGGCACCTGTCATATGCGTCGCATCCTCAGAAACCAAAAATAAAATGGATGCCGCCTGTTCCTCTGCCGTCGCTTCTCTCTCCTGCATGGTTTTCGTTTTCTGCCCTGCCATGGACTGTGCTTTTTTCGGGTCCAGTCCAGCATCCAGAGCTTCCTTCTGCTTCTTCATTACAAATGCATAGGCTTCCTCCACCATTGGGGTTGCCGTCCCTGCAGGGTTTACAGAATTGACACGAATACCATAACGGGCATAATCCAGCGCCAGATTCTTGGTCAGTCCATTTACGGCATGTTTTGAGGAAACATAAGCCGGATTTCCCGGCAAGCCCGTCACTCCTGCTATGGATGCATTATTTACGATAACGCCTCCTGTACCCTGGCTCAAAAATTGGGACAGTTCACTTTTACAGCAAAAATAAACACTGTAAAAGTTATTAGCCATTGTATAATCCATATCTTCTTTTTTTAAGTTATGCAAAGGACTGGGGTTACCCATCACTCCTGCATTGTTAACGGCGATATCCAGTTTTCCAAAATGCTGCACTGTTTCCTGTACCATTCTGTCAGCATTCTCCTGCTTTGAAATATCCAGATTTAAAAAGATGCCTTCGCCGCCGCTTTCTGTTATTTCCCGTAAAACCTCTTCCCCCTGCTCTGCCCGGATATCAACTAACACCACCTTTGCTCCTTCTGCAGCTGCTCTCTTTGCCGTTGCTTTCCCGATTCCTCTGGAAGCGCCGGTTATGATCATAACCTTATCTTCAAATCTTCCTTTAAATATCATCGTCATTCGAAACCTCCTTTTCCAGTAGTGTATACGCAATATGCAGATCTTAGTCCATTATTTTACCGCAAGATTCCTATGATGCTAAGACCTGAACTCATTATCTGTTTGCAATGTTCATTCCCAGGCACTATAATGAAAAAAACAACTTAATGCTGATACGAATCAATTCGTAAATGCCAGGTTGTATCAACCGAAATGAGGTGGAAAAATTGAAAATTTTATTAGTTGAAGACGATATAGAAATCAGTAACATGCTGAGAAATTTTTTACTCACAGAAAATTTTGAGGTCATTGCCGCAAAGGATGGTGCGGAGGCATGTCAATTATTCCGTGAAATATCCTTTGATCTTGTATTGTTAGATTTAATGATTCCAAAAATCAGCGGTATGGAAGTCATGCTGCAGATCCGAAAAGAAAGTGTTGTGCCCATTATCATTATGTCCGCAAAAGATACCGATTCCGATATTACATTAGGATTAGGCTTAGGGGCAGATGATTATATAATCAAGCCATTTTCTGTCACTCAGGTTGTGGCAAGAATCAAGGCAAATCTGCGCAGAACCCAGCAATACGCTCCGCTTTCGCCGGCAGTCTCTGATAACGAAAAGACCCTTTTTACCTGCAGGGATCTTATTTTGAATGCCGATGATTACTCTGTTCAGAAAAATGGACAGAAACTGGAGCTTACAGCAAAAGAATTTGATATTTTAAAGCTGCTTTTACAAAATCCCAAGAAAGTCTATACAAAGGAACAGATTTATTCCCTGATCTGGAATGACGCATATTTGGGTGATGAAAATGCCGTTAATGTACATATCAGCAGATTGAGAAATAAAATTGAAGATAACCCCCGTTCTCCTGAATATGTAATTACAGTATGGGGAATCGGCTATAAGTTAGGAGATCTATAATGAGTGATGTTATCATATTCTTCCTTTCCCTGTGTATTGCAGTTTTGATAATCATTGTATTATATCAGCAATTTATGTTCCACAAGGGAATTCAAAAAAATCTGATGGAAGCAGCATCGCAGCTGGAGGAAATCCTGGATAACGACAGTGATGAAAAGGTAATGGTGTTTACCAATCAGAAATCCCTTATGGATTTAGCTGCCCAGATCAACCGCCTTCTGGAAAAACATCAGAAAATCAGAGTTGATTACCAGCGTTCGCAGTTAACCTCCAAAAAAATGCTTTCGAATATTTCCCATGACATCAAAACCCCAATGACTGTCATATTGGGGTATTTGGAAATCATGCAGATAAGTCATGCAGATAACGCTGAAATGCTGACAGCAGTTGAATGCAAAGCCCAAAAAGTAATGGAACTGATCAATCAGTTTTTTACTCTCGCCAAACTGGAAGCAGGTGATACAAATATTGAACTTTCAAAGATCAATATCAATGAGTGCTGCCGGGAAAATGTCCTGGAATTCTATGAGTTACTTACACAAAAAGAGATTCTTGTGGATGTTGAAATACCGGAACATCCCATTTTCGTCCAGGGAAATAAAGACGCTTTACAGCGGATCCTGTTCAACCTGATATCAAATGGAATCCGGTATGGTGCAGATGGAAAATATCTGGGCGTGTCTGTCCGGTCAGATGAAAAACATGTCTTCATTGATATCACAGACAAGGGGAAAGGTATTGAAAAAGCATTTGCAAAAACTGTATTTGACCGGCTGTTTACCATGGAGGATTCCAGAAACCGGGAAATTCAGGGGAATGGGCTGGGCCTTACCATTGCCAAAAATCTGACTGAACAGTTAGGGGGCGAACTATTGCTGGAAAGTGAGCCGAATATCCGTACCACATTTACGGTTAAGTTAAGAAAATTAAACTATTAATAAACCATTAAAATACCGCGAAAGAAATTCGTAAGAATTAGTCAAGAGTTTTGAAAATCCAACCCACTATAATAAGAATCATCAAAGCAAGGAGGGAACAACATGACTTACATTTTACAAACAAATCATCTTACGAAATCTATCGGCAGGAAAGAACTTGTCCAAGATGTGAATCTTCATATTCGAAAAGGTGAAATTTACGGTTTCTTAGGTCCAAACGGCGCAGGTAAAACCACGGTAATGAAAATGATTACCAACCTGTGGAAGCCCACCAGCGGAACCATTGAAATCTTCGGCAGGCAGCTTACCCCAACTTCATATGAAGTATTAAAACAGATCGGAAGCATCATAGAATTTCCTACCATGTATGAATACATGAGCGGATACGAAAACCTGAAGCTGCATTGTGAATATATGGGATATTATAACCCCGGAAGTATTGAAAATGCGTTGGAATTACTCGGATTATCCGATACTGGAACCAAGCCTGTGAAAAACTATTCTCTGGGGATGAAACAACGCCTTGGGATTGCCAGGGCGATTCTCAGCAAGCCAAAACTGCTGATTCTGGACGAACCCACAAACGGCCTGGATCCTGCCGGGATGAAGCAAATCCGTGATCTGCTGAAAATGCTGTGTACCGAATATGGAATTACCGTTATGGTTTCCACACACATTCTTTCAGAAATCGAAAGTATTGCAGATACAATCGGAGTGATCAGCCACGGGAATTTGATAAAAGAAATTTCCATGGAGAAAATTGCTGAGCTGGGCACTGCATATATAGAACTGGGTGTTAACAATACGAAACGCGCTGCATATCTACTGACTGATAAATTACACTTAACGAATTTTAAAATCATAGATAACGGAAATATCCGCATCTATGATAAACACGTGGCTGCACAGCAAATAGCAAAGGTTTTGAGTAATGGAGGAGTTGAAATCAAAATTCTTCATTCCAAATCCGAAACACTGGAAGATTACTTTTTAAAAATGACAGGGGAGGCAGAAAAATCATGGTAAAATTAATAAAATTAGAATGGAAAAAGAACCACATCGGTAAACATATACGCAACGCTCTGGTTTTAGCAGCTATTCTCTGTTTGTTCGTTTTTGCAATGGACTTTCTTGGGATCGCCAACGATGCCGAAACCGGAGTTCCCGACGCTGCACCCGGCATGAACATGATTGCTTCCACAATTGAACTGTTTTCCAGTATGGTTTTCCTGGTTTTTACTGGCGTGATGTTATCTTCCTTTATTGTAAATGCCTACAAGAACAAAACCATGAACCTGATGTTCTCCTACCCCATTAAAAGGCAGAAAATTCTGGCATCCCAAATGCTTGCCGTCTGGATATTTAACTTTTTAGCATTGGTAATTACCAAACTGTTGATGTACACAACTATTCTGACTGGCTCCCGCTTTATGAATTCCGCATTTTCATTAGGGTTTGACATGGGCAGTTTACACTTTTATATCCAGCTTATCCTGAAATCAGCTGTGATTGTCAGCATGGGGTTTATCGCCCTGTTTATCGGCATCGCAATGAAATCGCCTACAGCAACCATCATTACTTCCTTTTTACTAATCTTTTTAACACAGGCAAACATCGGTGATTTTACAATGTCAGACAGTGCTGCATTTCCTGTAATCTTAACGATAATTTCTATTATCTTTGCGTTTCTTTCTGTTTATAAGGCGGAACTCAGAGACGTGGTATAGATAGACGCTCCTCAAATATTTGCAAAGTTACTGCATAAAAATAAGAAGTATATGGGCGGATCATCACTTCCGCTAAATACTTCTTATTTTCATTTCATCTATTCCTAATCCTGTTCCTGCAATAATCTCAGGTAATGGTTCGCTTCCCTCAGAACATGGTCTGCAAGGAGCGGAAGTATAATGGATGAGATCTCACAATCCGAGATTCCTTTTGTACCCGCTTCTTTAAAATCACGGTATCTGCAGGTTTCCTCCAGTGTTCTCTGGGTAAGTGCATCCATTGTCATGCAATTCTTGGCATTTGCTTCTTCCAGAAGACAGGCATATTCTTTGGCAAAATTATTCGCAGTTTCGATCAGTTCCGCCTCTGAAGGATCCAGTAATCCCCGGATAAACAATGCATGTTCCATCATAATCTGGTTCCAGAATAATTCCATCTCTCTTCTATTCTCTGGACATATGGTTCCTTCGCACTCTAATTCCCTTAAAAATGATTGATATAACTTTGCTTCCCGGATAATATGCTGAATGAGCAGCGGATAATTGGCGGTAAAAAGCCGGCATGTATTTACATCCTTTAAAATATTCTCTTTAAAATCTATTAATCCGCTCACCAGCTCGAAAGCTCTTCGGTTTAAAGCTCTCGTTCGTTTTTCTAACTCTTGCACATTACAAACCTCACAGTTACATCTAAGCTGATGCTCAATCAGGGTAATGTTGCTATTGATCGGGATTCCTGTAAGATGCTGCGTTTTCTTTTCTGCCAGTAATGTGTAAGGCGTTACAATTTCACACGACTCCAAGACTTCACAGCTGATAATCCCATCGCTGATTCTTGCAATTTCTGCCAATAAATTTTCAAATTGTACTCTGTAGCATGATGCCGTCCTGATACAGGCCGCATCCTTTCTCATGAATCCCGCTTCAAGAAACAGGGAATGTTCTTTCATAATTCGTGCAAAAAACAGATGTAGTTCCAATGATTGCGTAATAAAGTGATGCATATTTAATCTCTACCTTACCAGATCGTGTTTGAAAGCAATTTACAAACACGCCTTAAAGCGTTCTTTTTATATATATGCACGGCTAGCCGAAATGGGTATAATTTCTAGGATTTTTTGAGAAGTCATTCGAATATAACCTATGCCAAACACAGATCCAATAATAGTCAGCGTAGTTCATAATTCATCTTTTTATACATCCTTCAATTTTAGCTTTTCAATCCTGCAATTATGGTGCTTTTCCTCATCATAATTAATTCCGACCAATAAAATTTCTGGACAATCCTCAACCTTTTGTACATAATTCTTTTTCTTTATCTGCAAGATAGCGTCCTCACATGATTTCCCCACCTTAAGTTCCAAAATGATAGCCGGCTTACCTGATTTCTTTGGTATAAATAAATAATCACAATATCCTTTACCTGTTCTGGCTTCTCTTTCTATCTGATATTCATCTCTTGCAAACAAATAGCATAACGTAATCACACATGATAAAGAATTTTCATCATTATAGTTTAAGAAGGGAATTTCTTTATCATGAACCGCTTCTAACATGGCTGATACTTTATCTTCATCACACGCCAGAGTTGCTTCCAGCATTTCTTTTGAGCGTTCTACAATCTTCTTCACTTCTCCCATACTCTTTCTTGTCAAAACATCCTGGTATTTTTCCATTAATTCATGATTGGGAATGCACAGATAACCATCATGATAAGACAAGAAGCCATAGACCACCATTGCAGATAAAATTTCATCCCTGGTATCCAGTTGCAGTTCAGATGCACTATATCCTTTTAACTTCACAGGTACCTTGATTCCCGCTACCATTTTCACAATATCTTCCCGTACTTCATCTACATTATGTTCGATACAGTCTGCTATCTCATTCATAGGTCCGGTCTCCGTCCAATAATTCAAACACATACCGCGCATTAGAGCTTTGCTGACAGAACGAGGATTAAAAAGGCTTTTACTATCACTCAGATAATAACCATCATACCACTGCTTCACTTCATCAAAAGAAATACTCTGATATTGTTCGCACAACTCTTTTACTTCGTCTTCGCTAAACCCAAAATATCGGTCATATACATTATCATTCATAAAATTATACTCATCAAACATATTCAGTTCTGAGCCGCTGGAATATTTTGCAATGGGTAAAACCCCTGTCATATAAGCCAGCTCTACATAAGGTTGATCTTTTAACAAGTTTTTTAAAAATCCCAGATAATCTTCTTTCTCATCTTTCGTCATGAATTTTTTATAAAAGATAGAATCCCATTCATCCAAAATAAAAATAAACGAATCGCCTGATGCGGTAAACAGATCACTAACCGGCACCCCTTCTTCTTTTTTCAGTCCATAAGCTTTCTCTATATCTGCCGCCAGCCTTTGTTTTACATAAGAAATATATGACTCGTAGGTACTGCAAGGGTCTGGCATTCGACTAAGATCCATAAAAATTACATTATGCTGATTCAGATGTTTCGGATAAAGATCCGATTTTGAAATTGCTAAACCTTCAAACAGAGTATGGCTGTCATAACCACATGTATAATATGCACCCAGCATATTTGCATTCACCGTTTTTCCAAAACGCCTTGGCCTGGTAATACAGATATATTTATTTCCTGTTTTTATCTTAGTGGATACTTTTTCAATCAACATGCTCTTATCTACATAGATCTCACTGTTTAGTGACTCCTGAAATAAAATAATAGGATTATTTCTATTTAAGTAATTCATAAAATTATCCCCCTCTTATATAAAAATCGGTTATACACCTATTCTAAGAGTATAACCGATTTTTTTTTATTTCACAACCAGTGTTCCATACCTGCATACTAAAGTGTATTTAAATAATACCAATCTAACTTTTTAAATTTATTCCGCAATCGCCCACATCCGCACCGGAAGTCCCGTTGCGCCCTCAATAGGAAGAAACGCTGCAATGACTACGGCTCCGGCAGGAGGAACTTTGTCCAGATTGCACATTACCTCTACCTGAAGCTTTCCCTGTTTCAGAAGATAACGCTCACATGCCAGATCCCCTGCTTGTTCTGCCAGCTGGGAGGCATCGGTATCCAGCGTCTCATGGCCGTTTGCGGCAGCATTTCTTACCTCGTATATGTACTGAAGCGCCTCCATAGACCATCCTGGAAAATGTTCACCGCCATTTTCATCGAAATTGGAAATGGCGTCCATATCCGGCCAGCGGGTACTCCAGCCTGTATACAGTGCAACAAAGGCTCCATCCGGAATTTCACCGTATTTTTCTTCATATTCTTTCAGGTCTTCTACCGTAACCGCATAGTGCACATCTTCCTTTACCTTATCCGAAATATCAATGACCACCAAAGGAAATACCATATCTTTTACTGAATATGCTTCCGATAAGGCTTCTCCTTTAATAAAATGCCCCGGAAAATCAATATGTGTACCAAACTGCCCCGGAAATTTGAAGGTCTGAATCAGGCATTCCAATTCATTACCCCAGTCGTAAACCGTTTTTGAAAGCTCCACAGAACCATCCGGTATACCGCTCCAATAAGGGCTGCTGTTGTTCAGGGGATGTGAAAGTTCAATCCAGCGATAATTTTTCAGTTTCTGTAATTCTTCCCATAATTTGTACATAGCTGTTTCCTCCCTGTCAGTTGAGATCATTTATATTAACTATTTATTCATCATACCCCATATGATGCCCGTTGGCAATCTGTGTTTTTGAATAATCTGTATTTCTAACATGGCAAAGGGATGTATATTTCAACATCCCTTTCCTGCCGCTTTTCTTACAGCTTCTTACTGCCATATTTTCTAGCCTGTTCCCCATAAGTAACCGAACGGGTGGCATCATATCCCTCACTCTGGTTTGGATATCGATAGCGTTTTATATTCTGATCGTCCGGATAGATAAATCTGGCACCTGGTCTCAGGATCACCGTTTTTATTTCTGGCGTGTTCTCTGCTACCAGACGTTCAAACTGGTTTACCAGCAGCTCTGGATCCGATGCTGTATTTGCCCAGTTATCATAGTGGTCGGGAATCAACACTTTTGCCTGGAGGGTTTCTCCCAGCCTTGCACAGTCATAGGGTGTCATTTTATCTGTAGCACCGGATGCATTTCTTCCCATATCAAAAATTGCTACATCTATATCATAATTCTGTCCCACCGCCTGATAGCCGTCATGATACCAGGTATCACCCAAAAACATAATATTTCCTGCTGATGTTTTAAACAAAAAGCTGGTAGCACACTCTTCATAAGGCGCTTTTTTCATACCCGATCCGGTTCGTACTACCGTTTCATCATAATTCATCAAAAATTCTACTTCGGCTCCGGGTACTTTTACAGACTCTCCCACTCTAGTTGTCACAATTCGTTCATCCGGTACTTCAAAACTCTTTAATTTTTCTACCGTCCTGGGCGGTCCATAAAATATGCAGTCGGTTGTTTGTAATGTTGCTTTGACCGTATACAAATCGCAGTGATCCTGATGTTGATGGGTGGAAAATGCCCCGTCCAGCCGATTGAATTTCCAGGGATCTACAAGCTGGGGATTCATTCTCATCCAGTTAATGGTCTGGGCTTCCGCCTGTTTGCACACTCCGCAGTAATAGAATTGGGTATAATGGGAAGGTCCGGAATATACATCTATGAAGAAAATCCCTCCTTCATCGGTCTTTAGAATCCAGGAAGGCCCACCCAGCCACCATATCGCCACCTTTCCTTTCTCCACCTCAATCTCTTCTATTTCCTTATTTAATATTGTCCCCCACTCAGGGAAGCAGTCTTCCAGCCAATCCTGCCTGGTTAATTTCCTGTTTTGATTTAAATAATCCCCTGCCAGGATACCTCTTCCGTCTGTCCTCTCTACTCTGTCTCCCATTCTTTGCTCCTCCTTAAATGTTCCAATACCACCTGATGAACAGTTTTAATATTTTCAGGTGGTGTCCCATAGTTAATAAATCCTCCTGCACTTAATATTAATTTAGTATCCTCTCCAAATTCCTCCAGCCGTTTTATCACTGTGTTACAGAGACTTTCCTGATCAAGTCCTGCCACTTCTCTGATCGGGTCCAGCCCTCCGATCAGAGTGATCTTCCCTCGGCTGTCCTCTCTTGCTTTTAAAATATCGATGCAGCTGCCCACATGCCAGTAATCAAAATCCGTCTCCCCAATGGCTTCTGCCAAATGTGCTGCACTTGCATCATTATGCAGTATTTTATCCGCATGTGGAAAATGACTGAGCAGCTTGTCATAATAGGGAACCACAAATTCTTCAAATTGGTTTCTGTTTAAAAAGCTGGAAATATCGTCGGATACCACCAGATGCTTCAAAGTTCCAAGTATCTCTTCCTGGGCATTCAAATAGGCAATGGAGGTTTCGGTAATGACATCCAGCAGCTCTTTGACTCTGTCCGGATCATCAAAGATATCGGTACAAAATTCTGTCGTCCCCCGGATCATAGATGCTACGGTCACCGGTCCCATCAAAAGTGAAGGACCTGCCTGAATTCCCTCCGGCATATGTTCCTTCATATAAGAAAGGAACGCTAATACTTTTTGCATATAATTTTCAGCCTTAGGATCAGCAGGTTTTAATCCTTCCAAATCTTCTAAAGACTCTGCTTTTCGTTTTTCACAACCGGGAATTCCGATGTTATCCCATGTCACCTGACATCCCAGTCCGTTTGCTACGGGCACTACGCCAAAGTCCGGAAGCAGGGGGTTTTTATATCCCGTCAGTTCAAAAGTCTTTATCTGCGCCTGCATCATCTCCTGTGGACTCTCAAAATACTGTTTAAGCGTAATCCCGCAGGCAGATGCAAAAAACGGGTGATTCATAAAAAATACCGTATCGTTACACCGTTTCCTTGCTTTTTTCATATCAATCCTTTCTCCGCTTATGACTGGTAACATACCAGATTGCCTTTAGGCAGCGGAAACCCGCTCTTTAATCTGGTCCAGACCCACAGCGAAAATAAGCAATGCTCCTTTTGCAAAAATCTGCCAGTACTGAGGAACCGAGATGAGAGTCATCCCATTATTCATAATGCCAATTGTCAGCACCCCCAGAAATGTCAGCACGATGCTCCCCTTTCCACCTTTTAGACTGGCACCCCCCAGAATAACTGCAGTCACGATATCCATTCCATAATTCTCTCCGGCAGAAGGTACCGAACTGCCTGAAAGCCCCAGCAATACCAGTCCCGATACGGCTGCTAAAAATCCGGTACCCACATAGAGCAGCATGGTATACAATTTAACAGGAATCCCTGTCAGCCGGGCGGCCTCCTGATTGCCTCCGATGGAATAGACATATCTTCCGAAAACCGTATAGTGCATTATGATCCATACCACAAGAAAGCTGATAAGGAGCAGCACAACCGGAACGGGAATCGCACCAAATAATCTGCCAAGGCCAAACCATTCCAAGGGCTTTGAATCCAGAAATGTACTCTGCCCGGAAGAGATCACATATGCAAGACCACGGATTAAATTCATGGTTCCAAGAGTAGCAATGAAAGGCTGGTATTTTAAATAAGTAATAATAAAGCCGTTAAACAGCCCACAGAGCATACCGATAGCAAGTCCAAGCAGAATCCCAAGATACCATGGCACTCCAAGCCGTACCACAATTTCCGTTTGAACACAGCCAATAAAAGCAATGGTTGACCCTGCAGATAAATCAATCCCTCCCGATACAATGATCATCATCATGCCTGCCGCAGTAATTCCCAGTACGGATACTGCCTGGAAAATATTCATAAAGTTTCTAACAGATAAAAAATGCTCTGACTTTAGCGTAAAAAATAGCGCTAACAGCACAATAAATAAGATAAGTCCGCTTTCAGCCAGCTTTCGCAGCATCCTGTTTCCTGCCGACCTAAGGTTTGCTTTTTCTGCTTTCGTCTGATTCAACTTTTTTCTCCTCCTTTAAATTACCGATTGCGTGAAGCATCAGATTCGAATCATCTGCCTCTGCCCCTTTCAGTTCTTCCGCAATTCTGCCATCCCGGATAATATAGATCCGGTCGCTTAATCCCAGTACTTCCGGCAGTTCCAGCGATATAATTAAAATCCCCACTCCCTGCTCACACAGTACTTCCAGCAGTTCATAAATGTCATATTTGGCTCCAATGTCAACACCTCGTGTTGGCAGATGCAGAATTAAAAGTTTTGATTCATTTGCCAATTGCCTTGCAATCATAGCCTTTTGCTGGTTCCCTCCGCTCAATGTGGAAATTTTCTGCAAAGAAGAACTGCACTTTACTTTCAGCTTTGTAATCCAGGTATTTGCCCCCTCCTTCTCAGCTGATGGAACGATAAATCCCATTTGAGCAAAATAGGATAATGCTGAGATTGTAATATTATTCTTTGTGGACTGTACCGGAAACAAGCCCGTTTTCTTTCGGTCATCTGATACATAGCCAATTTTACAGCGTTTTGCATCTGCCGGATTATGAAGATGAACTTCTTTTTCATTAACTTCCAGGCTCCCCCCCTGCAGCGCCAGATCCCCAATCAAAGCCCTGCTTAATTCTTCCTGCCCCTGCCCTAAAAGCCCAAAGATCGAGACAATTTCCCCACTTCTTATATGAATGGAAACATTTTTAACCTGATGTCCTGCTGTGATATTTTTCGCCTCAAATATCTTCTGCCCGGGTTTGATGATTTTCTGACGGGTATAGTTTGCTCCAATGTCTCTGCCAACCATCATTTCTACTAATTCATCCGGCGTCACCATATCTGTATTGACTGTAGCTATTAGTTCTCCATTTCTCAACACCGTAATGCGGTCCGCAAGCTCAAACTGTTCCTGCATCCTGTGCGTAATAAAAACGATTGTCACACCTTCTTTTTTCAGATTTTTCAGAACCTGGAAAAGGTGTTCCGTCTCCTGATCATTCAACGCTGCTGTAGGCTCGTCCATTATAAGAATATAGGGCTGTTTCCAAAGTGCCTTTGCAATTTCTACCATCTGCTGCTGTGCAATGGATAATCGACGCAGCTTCATTCCCGGGTCAATATTAATTCCCATCTTTTTCAGAATTTCACCTGCCCGCTGATTCATTTCCCCTTTCTTTACAATGCATCCGGCCTTCTTCGGGTAATAGCCAAGCGCAATATTTTCAGCCACAGTCATATCACTCATTAAATTGAATTCCTGACTGATCACCCGTATGCCCTGCTTTAAGGAGTCGTGAGGCGAATGGATTTCCACCTTATCGCCATTTATGTAAATTTCTCCGCCATCTTTCTTGTAATGTCCTGCAATAATTTTTATCAGAGTAGATTTTCCCGCCCCATTCTCACCGATTAACCCCAGAATCTCTCCTTTTCTTAATTCAAAGTTAACTTTTCTCAGAGCATATGTCCCGCCAAATGACTTTTCAATATCCACTGTTTTTAAAACTACGCTCTCTACCATTCTCTACCTCCAATGCCAAACGGGATACCTGGTATCTGACAGGTATCCCGGACAGCGTACCTGTTTTAATATCTCCTATTAATTTTTCACCTTATCCGGATAAATCTCTGACAGATTTTCAAGTGTAAGTAAAATACATGGCTGGTACATATCAAGTTCTGGTTTTTCTCCCGTATTCAGTTCACGGATTGCCTTTGGCAGAAGTTCCCATGCCCATACTTCCGGACGTATGGCTACCGTTCCATAGACAGGTGTTCCTTCTCTTTGCATTTCCTCAATCATACTGTCAAGTCCCATAACAGAAGTTGCAATACACTGATCTTCACGCCCCGCCGCACGAATGGAGGATACTGCCGCTAATGTCCACTGGTCCATATGCCCCCAGAACATGAAATTCCCTTCTGGGTTGGCTGTCAGCACATCCGTCATCTTGTTTCTGGATACCTCAGGATCTCCTTCTGAACTATAGGTAATTACTTTAATATCCGGATAAATTTCTTTTACAGCGGCAGTTGCTGCTTCTGCACGATCCTGAATGACCTGGCCTGCCTCCGGGCAGTCCATGCAAATAAAGAATGCCACGTCATCACCCCATTTTTCTTTCGCCTTTTTCGCCAGGGCCTCTCCTCCCACCCTGCCGGACTCTGCCGGGTCTAACCGATAGTAAGGGAAATCCTCTCCAAGCGGAACCTGCACAGCAATCGCCGGCGTGCTGTCAGCTTTCAGCATTTCTCCAATGCGTTTATTTGCCTCCGGGTCCTCATTGTACTGTATGTAATATTCACATCCCCAAGTTTTCGCATTATTAAAATTATCCACTGCCTGAAGCGGATCCTGCTTGTTGTCCATTGAAAGCAGTTCAACTCCATAATATTTTGCAGCTTTTTCTATTTCTTCCGCCATAATAGCTGCACCCGCATTTGTACTGTTAAAATTTGCAAAAGCTATTTTATACTTTTTATCAGGTACCACATCCTCCGGTGTAAATCCCGATGGTGGCTCAACGGACTTATCCAGTGTTATTTCCCCTCCGCCTGAGGATGTTTTTGCTTCAGCCTGATCATCAGCCTGGGTTTCTGTGGGAGCGGACCCCCTGGTTTCTGCCGGCTGTGTCTGTGTCTCCTTTTGGACCGCTGTCTCCTTTGTAGTTGTTTCTCCGCTGTTACCGCAAGCGGTCAGGGACAATACCATAAAACATGTCATTAGCACTGCCAATTTCTTTTTCATCATAAAACCCTCCTTTTAATCCTGAATGTTGTTAATTTGCACAATTTTTTTCTCTTTACAGTTAAAATACTATACTATTTTTCTTTTAATGTCAATACCATTTTTAAAAATAGTATACAATTTTTGATTTTTGTGCTTATTTACTAATTTGGTATAATTTTCCAACTTACTGTGATATAATAAAGTCGCGGGCATTTAAAGCCATTTTCTAAGGGAATCATACCTACACCTCCGGCATTGACAATCCCACACAGGCTGGCTATAATGTTCTAATAAAATCTTGATATCTAGGTGGATAAATAAATGGATGGAAATAATAAAAATAATATGGTTGACGTAATTTATGATTATCTGATGCAACAGATACTATCCCAGAAAATGGAACCCGGAGACAGAATACCGGAAGCTAAGATTGCCAGTGAATTTGGAGTGAGCCGCACTCCGGTCAGAGAAGCTTTACACCAGCTGGCAAATGATGGTATCATTACCATCTATCCAAAACGGTATGCAGAAGTAGCTACTTATGACGAGGAAAAATTCCGCCAAATCGGGATTGTTCGAATCAGTTTGGATGTGCTGGCTGTAAAGCTTGCTATTTATTATGGAAGCAACGCGGAGTTCGATTCCCTTACCTGCTATGCGGATGCCTGTTATAATGCCTCAAAGGGCAACGACATCGCATCCCGTATTAAAATGGATTCCAATTTTCATATGGAAATTGCTAAAATCAGTAAAAACAAAACACTGATGGAGATGCAGCGGCAGCTTTTGCTCCAAATAGAATTTTTCCAGGCGATTCAGTATTCCAAAGCCGTACTTCCCGAAAAACAGTACCAGGCTCACTATGATTTAGTACAGGCCCTGACCGACCGCGATGAAGCAGAGTCCATCCGCCTGATCACCCAGCATGACATTATTTCTCATCGCCTTCAGGAAATTCCGGAAAGTTTAAAATTTCTTTGAAAAGCCAGCTGAAACGCATATAAGTAAGGAATACTATGTAAGAAGAATCTTGTTACATTAAAATGCAATATAATTACGTTTCGCTGATATTTCTCACTGTTGCTGAATTAAAAGCAGCAGTGAGATTTTACTACTTTTCTCTGCCTTGTTTCGAATAGATCAGAAAATAAAACAGACAGGTTCAGAATATCTAAAGATTTTCTAATGGCTAAACATTACCCCCACATACAAAATAAAAATCTATCTTCATTGACAAAGTACATCAGATGTACTAAAATAGCAAAATAGTACATCGAGTGTACCTTATAGATAGGAGTATGATTATGGATAACTTAATAAAAGCTTCTGAACAGATTTCTTTGTTTTGCAGAATGAATGTCAATACCAAACGGGAATTGCCCATCCGATCCAGTGAAATGGGAATGCTGATTTATCTTGTGAAAACAGAAGAAGAAAAAACACCAAATGGAGCAGCTCGTTTCTTCCGCTTTACAAAGTCAATGGCTACCAATATGGTGACCTCTCTTTCAGCAAATGGATACATTATAAAAAAACAGTCTGAAACTGACAAACGTAGTTTTCTGCTCATTCCCACTGATAAGGCTATTCAGCTTGTAGAAGACACTTACGAGGAATATTTTAAAATGATGTCCGTTTTAAAAACAAGAATGGGTGAAAAAAAGTTCAGTGATTTCCTGGTACTTCTGGAAACTGCGAACAATATTTTATTGGAGGAAAAAAACAATGGGTAGAATTTTAGTGACTGGTGCTTCCGGAAACGTTGGAAAATATATAGCACAATATGCACTTAAAAATGATCAGAAAATAACAGTTGCGGGAACACATCTAGAAATACTTGCTAAAATGTTTGGCGATAGAGCAAAGATTGCTCACTTTGATTTTACTGACCCCTCTACATTTCGCGATGTTTTAGAGGATGTAGACAGGGTGTTTATTATGCGTCCTCCGCATTTAGGAAAACCAGAGGACTTAAAACCATTCATTGACGCATTAAAGTCCAAAGGCGGAATAAAGCTGGTTTGCTTTTTATCTTTGATTGGTGTTGAAAATAACCCGGTTCCACCACATCATAAAATCGAGAAGTATATTGAACAAGCAGATTTGCCGTATTGTCACATACGCCCCAGCTTCTTTATGCAGAACATTAGCGGAGTTCATGCTTATGAAATTAAATATTTTAACAGGATTGTAGTTCCGGTAAAGAAAGCATTAACCAGCTTCATAGACGCTGAGGATATTGGAGAAATGACAGCAAAGATTTTAAGTAAACCGGAACTTCATCAAAATAAAGGCTATTCCATTACAGGTTCAGAAGCCATTGATTATTGGAAAGTTGCAAAAATCTTATCAAAGGAACTGGGCAGAGAGATCACTTATACCAATCCAAAACCATCCTTTGCAAAAAAATATTGGATTACGGTACGTGGCTTAGAAAAAGAATACTGTACCGTTATGAGTATGCTATATATGATGACACGTTTGGGAACTGCAAAAAAGGTTACCCCTGTATTTGAACAGGTTATGGGCAGGAAAGCTCAGACATTCCAGCAGTTTGTGAAAAAGAATATAGGTTCTTGGCAATGAGATTAAGAGACAGACAAAAAAATCTGCAGCCAGTAATAAGCCGTTGAAAGTGCAATACCGCACACCTGTCTGCGGTATGCAGGGGTATAAAAATGATAGACACGGGCAATCTATACCATTTTCTATGGGTCTGTAACTATACCTCTGGCATTGACAATCCCTCACAGGCTGGCTATAATGTTCTAATAAAATATTGATATTTAGGAGGATAAATAAATGGCTGGAAACAGCTTTTGCTCCAATAAGCCAGCTGAAACGCATATGAGGAAGGACCCACTATGTATAAAGAACCTTGTTCCAATAAAAATGCCATATTATTACGTTTTACGCTGATATTTCTCACTGCTGCTGTTTTAATAGCTGCAGTGATACTTTTCTCTGTCTTGTTTCGCTTTGATCAAAAAATGAAAACAGAGGGAAAGTTATACCCAGTGGAAGTTCTTGGCGAATACAGCGAAGAAGGGGGACCCTGGAAAACCTTAACCCACCAGACCGATTTCGAAAACAAAGATTTGCGGGATATTACGGTGCGCGGTCACTTCAGCAGGGATATTCCGGAAGGTGATAAGCTTTTTCTTAACATCGACCACATGCGTGTTACTCTTCGGATAAACGGTGAAGAGATCTATTCTACCGGTCCTGTGCGAAGCGGGGGCAATCCTACCCAGGCTGTAGGAAAACAGTGGGTTACGATTGTTTCACCAGGTATAACCGTCAGTGATAAGGTTGAATTAAATTTTGGCAATCTCTACTGGAATGCCTATATGATTCAGTTTGATGAATTACTCC
This sequence comes from uncultured Robinsoniella sp., assembly GCA_900540475.1. GTDB lineage: Bacteria > Bacillota > Clostridia > Lachnospirales > Lachnospiraceae > Robinsoniella. The sequence continues at coordinate 33,182 of UQGG01000009.1, forward strand.
GGCAAATGCATACCGGAGATGAGCGGATGATGTTATTTAAAGCAGTCAGCAATGACGGATGGACAATGACCATCGGGACGATTTTTCTGTTCCTGACGTTATTTCTGCTAATCGTTGCTTTAGAATGCACCATACTGCGAATTGACGGCGCGCGCCGTTTTCTGTGGCTGGGACTGATTACCCTGTTTTCCTCCATATGGTTTTATACATTATCTCCTGCCCCTACATTGATTTTACCATTCCCCGTGTTCCTCAACGTCATGTATTCCTGTTCCATGCAGGGTATTGCAGTATTTGTGGTATTATTTGCGGCTGAACATCTGACCGGCTGGAGAAAGAAATCGCTGTTATACTGTACCGGACTGCTGCTGCTCGTCACGCTTGCAGCAATGGTGAATCAAATATTTATGATCCAGGATCTCTATTCAGCCATAAATTATTTTTCCATTCTGGAGCTGCTTGTGGCGCTTTGGGTTATCTACTGCCTGGGCTACGAAACACGCAGACTGCATAACCGGGAATCTGCACAATTACTGAAGGCAATCCTGCCGCTGGCGGTCTGCGCTGTAGTAGAACTGATCAATGGTTATGTACAATTTTTAGAAGCAGCAATTTTATTAGGGCTTGGATTAATTTCTTTCTCTCTGATAGAGGAAATCTATACCATACGGCGCATCAAAAGGAGTATGAATAGCGAAAAGCGTGCCCTGATTCTGGAGAATGAGTTAAACCAAAATCGCATATCCGTAATGCTCAGCCAGGTACAGCCACATTTCCTCTTTAATGCACTGCAGGGGATTAAACAACTCTGTGACACAGAACCGAAACAAGCTTCTGAAGCTTTGGAACATTTTTCTTTTTATCTCAGGGGCAATCTGGATTCATTGATCGATAAGCAGCTGATTTCATTTGAAAGAGAAATGTTTCATGTTAACAATTATTTGTATCTGGAAAAAATGAGGTTTCCGAAAAAGCTGAATATAGAAATAGAGATACTGTACCAGGACTTTTTACTTCCTCCTCTGACGGTCCAGACGATCGTAGAGAATGCAGTGAGACATGGTATTATTAAGAAAAAAGCCGGCGGCACAGTGCGTATAAAAAGTGAACAGACTGACGAAAACATAATCGTTACTATCCGTGATGACGGACTTGGATTTGATCCGGACATTCCGAAAGAGGATGGTCGTACACACGTGGGCATTGAAAATGTACGCAATCGACTGATGCTGCAATGCGGCGGCTCGCTGGAGATTGAGAGCGAAGTGGGTGTGGGTACTACCGTTAAAATTATTCTTCCACAGAAAGAGGAGCTGAAAGGGATCTGAATAATCATTTTGCATTTCAAGAAAAAACCACTCTGAACTTTACCGGTGAACGAGTGGTTTTTCCTATGGCGTCTACCTGCATTTCGTAATCAATATTTTGGCCAGTCTATATATCACAATCTTTGAGTTCTGCCTCTCCAGGCATCCACTGACAGGTTCTAAGTTCAAAGGGCTGCATCACAAGTTCCCTCTCATACCCGTCCAGAGGAAGGCAAATCTTCACCTTTCGCTCGCATCCTGTACTTTCAAACAGACGAATGACATAAACCTCCTGGCCGGCAACCTTTCTCCAGGCAGACAGAATTACAGCCGGATCATCCACTAATAGAACGCTTCCCTGCTTGCTTCCTTCTCCGGAGGGGAATGCCTGCAAAACAATCGGTGCCTCCTGGAACACAACGGTTTCCTTCATTACCTGCTCCAGACGTTCGGAGCCATTTCCTCCCTGAATCACAAAGGAAAATTCTCGTTCTCCCTGATCAATGTAAGGCAGGTAACGATCCTGAACCAGAAGGGGTCTGTCTCCAATTGGATGTGCCGAATATACGGCAGAATGAATCAGAGATATCCTCATGGTTCCATCCATAAAATCCACACCGTAATTGCCCTTATTCAGTACGGTCAGGGCAGAATTTTCTTCACTGTTCCATAACCCGCACCAACGATGGAATACTTTCTCATTTCCGTCTGCCTCCTGATTCACCACACCATATGCCGTCTCGCTGCGCCCTTTGGCTCCCTTCAGGCAGGTGGGAATCTCAAATTTCAAAAACTTGCCTTTTTCTGTCCAGTTCACCTTTAATTCCACCGTAATGGCAGTACCCTGTACAGGAAGAATATAATTGATACAGGCTTTAGAGGATTCGTAGGTAAATACAGCCTCTACCACAGTTCTGACGGGACCATTCTCAATGATCCGCACGCTGTCGATCACCGTTCCTGCTCTGCCGTGGCAATCATTGTACACACCACTGAAGCGGCTTCCTTCCTCCTTGTCCATCAATACGAACCGCCCACTCTCCTGTCGGTAGTTTTTGCGGTTCATTCCCCATGGATCACAGTCCGTCTCCATGACTGTAAGGGCACATCCACCTGCCTTAAGATAGTCCCTTCCGTTCACCCGATAGGTATCCAGAAGACCTGTTTTGCGGTTCACAACCACATAAAGCGTACCATTGTCAAATACAATCTGCTCCGAGTTATGCCAGACTCTCCCTCTTCTATCCGAATTTCGCACCCATTCCGCTCTTCTATCCTCGCTATGCCCGACTCCCTCTCTTCCCTCCGAAATTCGCACGCATTCCGCCTGCTCAATCATCCGAATTCTGGCAGAAAAACGGTTCATAGATGAGGGTGCCAAAGATGCATGGAAGGTTACTCGTTTTCTCCAGTCCAGATTCAAATTACAGGCTTCCTTTTCTACCTGGCTTATAAGTTCTTTTCCATTCTGAGTAATATATGGCAGCGCATATTTATTTGTCCAGTTTTGATTTGCCAGCTGGAATTCACAGGTGAAGTCGCCTTCCAGCCGGTAAGGGTGGGGATTGTAGATCAGAATGGGATACTCTCCCTCCTGTGCCGCCTCTTCTCCATTCATTAATGCAAAAAAGGCTCTGCGTTTCCACTTTTTCACGATTTCCAGTCCATGACTTAAGGTCTGCAGACTTCTTTCTTCTGCGGAGCGGATAGCTGTCCCCGGCAAAATATCATGAAATTCACAAAACAGCAATGCTTTTTGTGCCTCCTGTAACTCTTCCTCCGGGTAGGAGAGAAGTCCCAGAGCCACAGCCTGTGAAAGCATCTTCTCTGTTACGGACAATTCTCCTTCCAGCTCCCTGTGTTTCTGCTTGATGCGGATCTGCGATGTATAGCAGCCCACGGCCCAGGCATTCAAATCCCTTTTCACGATCGGTTCTGTTTTCCCCAAATCCATACACAGCTGTCTGCGTTCAGAAAAATAGGCTTCCGGAGTGGAGTGTATCAGCATCCATTGTGTACCATCCGATGAACCAATACCGGAAACGGATGAGTCTGCATCTGGGTATTCTAAATCTGGATATTCTAAATCTGATTTTTCTGCCTCTGGATCTCCCGCCTCCATCAACCGTCCGATTTCTTCCAGATCTATCCTGGAGGGTCCGCCCCCATGATTGCCCACTCCCCACAAAATGCATCCGTTCTGAAGAGATGAATTGTTTCCCTGCTCTTTCAGCCAATTCTGTATGGTCTTTCCAGCTTCCCCCATCAGAGTACCATAGGTGTCCGATCTGTGTGCCATTACTCTTGAGCCGTCAAATCCTTCCCAGATAAAATCATCTTCTGGCAACGGACAATCTCCCTGTCCCGGACGGCAAAACAGATAAGAATCATATCCGGCCTTTGCTAAAAGCTGCACCAGACCTCTGCTGTGCCCAAAGGAGTCAAAATTAACAGCCGTAGAGTTTGTTACACCAAACTTTTCTTTAAAATATTTTCTGCCAGCCTCCATCTGCCGAAGAAGGGATTCTCCGCTGGGCATATTGCAGTCCGGCTGGAGATACCAGCCTCCCATAATATGCCATTTCCCCTTTTCCACAAGACTGCGGATCCGGTCAAACAGCCTTGGTTCATGCTCCTCGATCCATTCATATAACAGTGCCTCATTATGATTAAACACCAGTCCGTCATATTCTTCACAGAAAGCTGCAGCCATGCGAAAAGTGGAAAGGGCTGTAGTTATTCCTTCTTCCATGTCCCACAACCACACGGGATCAATATGTGCGTTACAAATTAAATGCAGATTTTTCGTCATAACTTATACTCCTTGTTCATCCATAATTTTAAGCTGAAATAAATTTTATACACCATCCTGGAACTCGAGTACCCATTCCTCATCAGGATGCACATAAATGGAGCAGGCTCCGGTTCCATAAGTGAATATTTCATCACCGTTTCTGATCATACATTTTAAAAGATTGTCTTCCTTCCAGTGCAGGATCAGAGTTTCTTCTGCTGCCGTATGAATGACAGCTCTTTTCAAATGATAATTCTTTCTCTCCAGAGATATGCGATGTCCGCCTTCTACCACAAGTCCCCGGCAGCTGCATTCCTTCCATTCATCCGGCATTCCCATCATCAGCCATATTCCGTTTTCTGCTCTGTGTACGAACATTTCACAAAGTGCGGCTGGAATAAAAAAGCCCGACTCCAGAGTAAACGCATCTGCGCTCTCTCCTGCGTTGATGTCCGATATCCGCAAAACTCCGTTCTGATAAGGATCTCCGTTCACGGTAAAGGAATTGCGGGATCTAAAAACCATACAATAGATTTCCAGCATGGTGCGGCACATATTTCCTCTTCCGCATCTGGCTGCCATAATGCCCATATAGGGGAATGAAAATGCTGCATATTCTAAAAATCCCTGATTGATCGCCGTATCCAATGAACGATTAGCCACCTCATTATGGGACTCCTCACACAGGGGATAAATGGGGTACATCTGGCAAAAATGACGATGGGAACCAAATACTTCGATCCCGTCAAACAGCTGAAAACCCTTTTCCGTTGGAACTACCGGTAACAGTCGGCGCTCCCAGTTCAGAAATTCACTTCCATCCCTGCCCAGAACTTTTGAGTATTTGTCCATTTTCCGACATAAATAATGCAGACAGGATAAAGTAAACGTGGAATCATCTGCCATCAGCATATGCCCATCACGGTCTACCTCAGGAGACTGGGTAAATGGAATATGTAAATATGCATCTTCCTTTTCATATGCAATTGCCTGATACAAATGGATTACCTTTTCTATAAACGGATAGATCTTATCCCGAAGCGTATTCTTTTCCCTGCTGTATTCATAGAACCAGGTAAAGTCCACCGCCACAAACAGCTCCGGTCCCAGAATCGTATTCCAGTAACACCACTCGGAGGCAGCCCCTGTTCCATCCGGTGCCATCATGGTCGGTACATGAATGGCATTTTTAATTCCAAACAGCTTCCATGCCCGCTCTTCCAGTCTGGGCATTGCTTTCGCATAATAATCGATATATGGACGCACCAGATTTACATTTCCCGTTTTATAGGCAGGCCAGTAACAGGATTGTACATTCAGGTCATTGTGCAGATCTCCGAACCATGCCGGCATGCGGTTGTCCGGATTCCATACTCCCTGAAGGGTAATGGGTGCGGAATCCTCTCTTTCATTACAGAAGAGCTTATACATTTCCTGCTCAAATGCCCCCTGCAGCCTTTCACTTGGAATCTGTATTCCAAAGCCCGACCAGTAGGTGTTCCAATCCTTCTCATGACTATTAAGATAGTCTTCTGTCCTTTCAAGGTAATCCCCCGCCAGATGATCTCCTGCCGCACTCATAGAGGATTCCTCTTCCTGGTTTCCCACATGGATTCCAACTGCCAGCGCTATTTTCTGCTGTAAATGCTTCTGTCTGCCGCAAAGCACCGCTGACATATCCCCGCCGAAATGCTGCTTTACGGTAAAGGTATCCCCCTTCTCAATCTGGATGCAAGGCTCATAATTCCAGTTTTTCAAAGGCTTTTGTCTGGGCGATTCCAGATCCCAGCCAAGTGCATGTATCTCGAATCCTTTTTCTACATCCGGCAAATCCCCGCTCCATTCCATATACAGAATATTTACACAGGAATCCAGCCATATGCGGCATTTTATTGTTTTTACATGATCCAGTTCCAGAGAAATAACGGTCTGCGCAAGATTCGGATTTGTCCGTGCACAAAACCCGGTTACTTTTCCCGGAATTCCGATTTCAACTGCCAGCGCCGGAAGTCTGGTTCTCCCCATATGCTCTTCAAAAATATTCGTATCCTGTACATATTCCGGATTGCCCTTTAAATACTCCTCTCTATGCTGCAGGATCTGCTGAAATACTGCTTTTGGCTCGTCAGGAAGGGTCTCCCTTAACTCCCACAGCTTCACATGGTCCAATGAGATGCATAATTTTTCATCTCGAACGTATAGTACTGCTCCCATTTTCCCATTTCCCCAAAAAGGTCCTTCACAGAACTGGCGGGGAATTCTGTCAATAATTATGTCTTTACCCATCTATTACTACCTCTGTTTTCATTCTAAATTATTCTTTCGGTTCATTTGCAATCATCTTCCGGTATTCATTTGGTGTTGCCCCCTTAATCCGCTTAAATGCTGTCCGCATTACATAGACACTGTTATAACCAGTCTGTTCTGCAATCTTTTCTACGGTGGCATTCGTCCGGAGCATGAGACACACCTGCTCGATTCTTACTTTTTCAAGATAGGTTGCAAAATTCTCCCCAAACAGTTCCTTGAACAGCTTTGAAAAATAGGTACTGGCATACCCAAAATCATCTGATATCTTCGTCAGACTCATATCGCTGCTGCTGTAGTTACAACTGATATATTCTTGAATCTTTTCCATCTGACGGTCGCTTCTTACATTATTTTCTTCCTGAACTTTTTCACAGACAAATTTAAAAATATTATTAATCCGCTGGAAACGCAGCAGGATATCGCTTTCCCGGTTTAGCTGTTCAATCTGCCGGTAAAGTTCCTCTTCTTCCACATCGATCTGCCCATTCAGATTGTGCAGCACTTTAAATACCGTACACTGAAGGTCATTTACCAGAAAATGCATCATTGCCGGACTGACACTGTGCTCTATGACATTCACCTGATAGACCTCCGTCAACTGCTCATGCATACTTTTCACATTTCCTGTTCTCACCGCATTTACCAGTCTTTCCTCCAGCGGTGCAGGAAAATAATAATATTCATTGCTATTGACATAATTTTCGTAAAACAGCACATTTCGATCTGAAACAGGTCCATACTGCAGCATCTCATAGACCTTGTCATAAATTTTGCTGATCTGTGATACTTCCTCACAGAGATTTCCTACGGCGATTCTCGCCCGTATTCCGTATTTTTCCCACAGGGCATCCAGGAGCTCTTCCATTTGTTCTTTCAGCTTTGCCTTGTTCAGCTTATAGGACTGATCCATGGTACAGATCATTGCTCCTGCACGAATATCCATGTCACACGCATACTTTGTCCCATGTATGATTTCCTCCAGGCCATTTTGGATCACCTGTTTATACAGTGCGGACTCCGTAGCGTACATACGCTCCTCCGTCAGTGTATCCCCATGAATCTGGAATGCGATTACCAGAATTTTCTTACCTGTCATATAGATATCATATTCCTCCAGGCTGCCGTCCAGCCGGCTCTCCATTCCGCACAGAAGATTTTCCAGGAGCAGCCCCCTGGTCACCAGCTTCTTCTCCCGAATACTGTCTTTCAGATTGGAATTGCTGTGGATCAACTGCCTGAGAGAGTTTGAAATATAACTCATTTCATCTCCCTTCATGGAATGATCTTCCTTGTCATCCAATTTGAACAGCATCTGCAGAATCTGATCTACCTTTCTCCCACGGTGCCAGGAAACCAGAAGGATGCTGATAATTCCCAACAGTACTGCAAGCATAATCAACAACACTGTTTTATGTTGTGCATCCGTAATCTGGGCGGATATGTAATCCTGGGGCAGCACCGCCACAAAAGACAGTCCGGTTTCTTCCGAAACAGACCGTATAATCTCCACACTGCGGCCGCTCATCTCTGCTGACTGGATGCTTTGTCCATTTTCCAGATATTTCCCAGGTACCAGTTCAAATTCATCCTGGGCTGAAGGAATGGTCAGGATTACTCTCCCTTCTTTATCGGTCAGATACGCCCAGCCGGCATTTGCCACGTATGGATCCTTGAGCAAAGATTTTATAGCCTGACTTTTAATGGGAAATACAAAGTTTCCCTTCACCCCAGAATAAGTAACCAGAGACTGTACATACAAAATCATATTCTGGCTATTCTTGTTCTGCATACTGACCGCTTCCGGAAAAATATACTTGGAATAGCTCTCCTGCATCCGTTTTTCCCATTCTCCCCACTCCATGCCGTCATACTGGAAAAAGTCCTTACAGGAAGCCTGGTCCAGGAAAATGTGGTCAGGGCTGATCACCATCTGGCTCTCTCGCAGGAACAGATAATATTCTTCTACAAAAGTCTGTATACGCATGGCACTCATATAATCCTGGGCTGACAAAAGTTTGGAAATCTGGATATATTTATCCTTTTCCTTCATATGGGCAGACATATCCTGTATGGTATTATTTGCAGACAAATTGTAAACAATGGTATCTATTTCCCGGAAATTGTTATCAATGGTATCCCTGGCATGTGTCAGATTCGCCAGTACACTTTTGCTGATATTATCTTTTGTAACATTTGAAATGTTCTCCAGACTGACTATATTCAGCAAAAGCGGAATTAAAAAAACAAGCAGGTAGGTAATAATCATTCTGGTATATACTTTTTTATTCTTCATTTTCTCCCTATTCGTGTGTTGTCAGATCTTCCGGCACATGCGCAGCCGGATAGTCTTGATTTCAAATGCTCTGAAGTTCAAACATAATACTCCATCTGTAACCGCTAATACTTCCCGGTTTGCCTCCAGCATATTACAACTCCACGCACTTTCCAGTTTTTGATTAATTTTGACCTCTGTGGAAACTGCTGCACCCGCTGCCTCATACAAACGCAGAATGACATCTCCGCTGTTATCCTCCGCGGGCTTCAAGGTCTCCATTATGATATTTTTCTGATTCATATGTATAAACTCAAAAAGGGATGCCGATCCCCGGATCACCTGAGGCTTTACGTTTAACTCATAACCCTGTCGAATCACATCGGAATCCACAAAGCTTCCTTCCCAGGCATAAAACCCATAAGTAAAATGCTGGGTTCCGTTGTCTGCACGCATCTGGGGACTGGAAGCCGCCCGCAGCAGGGTCAGTTCCATCTGATTTCCTTCCACGCTGATTCCGTACTTGCAGTCATTCAGGACCGCTGCTCCATGACCGTTGTCGCAGAGCGCCGTATACCGGTGATTGCACACCTCAAAGCGATCTTTGTCATAAGTACGGGAACGGTGTGTTGGACGTTCCACATAGCCAAATTGCATTTCATTTTTCCCATTCAGTGCATATACAGCTACGGGAAATGACGCTTTGAGCAGTCTGTGAAGCTCGTGCCATTCTATCGTGGTTTCAAATTCCAGTCTCTGCTGTCCGGCATCCAGACGAATATACTGTTCATAAGAGGATTGGCTGATCAGCCCGCTGACCTTCACCACCGCCTGAAGCCCCTGAGACACTATTGTAATCTTCTGTCCATATGCCCCATCTGTCTCCTGTTCCAGATAGTTATCGTCAATATCCCAGGCATCAAAATGTCTCGGCACATCCTTAAACAGCCTGAGCCTGTTCATTTCTCCGGCAGCCATCTCTCGTTTTGAGCCTTTCAGTATGTAAGAAATCACATGTCCCCATTCATTTATCAAAACTGAAACATATTCGTTTTCCATGTGGAAGCCGGCATTATCCTGCCACGCACAGGCTTGTGGCTGTTTTGTTTCAACCGACTTTATCACAGGCTTTTCTTCAGATCTATTTTCTGTCCTATACTCAGACCTATTTTCAGACTCAGCGTCTTCTGCAACAGCTTCACACCTGCAGGCTTTGAGCGTAATCCATCCGCATGACGGAAGCTGCACACATGCCAATACCCGGTTTCCATCTTTTTGAACCGGTACTGCCTTTCCTTCTGCAGTTACGACACCATATTGATACCTGTCAGGCAGTTCCACCAGCACATTCCTTGGGAACGACAGGGAATTCAATAGGGTAATGTCTTCTCCGGGCAAAGTCAGGCAGGCTGCCGCCTCCCAGATCATTTCCGCTGCACCTTCTAAAATCGCCTTATGTGCTTCCTCCGTTTCCTGATAGACTCTTTCAATCGAGGATCCAGGCAGTATATCATGAAACTGCTGAAACAGAAGGGACTTCCATAAGCTTTCCGACCGCTGTGACTGCCAGACCATCCCCCTGCTCAATGCAAGGCTGCTCCAGATTTCCATTTCTCTCATTGCAAGCTCACATCTTCTGTTATGATTTTTTACCTGTGCCTGGGAGGTGTAGGTACCCCTGTGGGAGCTGAAATATAATTCTCCGCAGTAGGTATGCCCAGGGCCTCCCTTTGCTTCCATCGCTTTGAAAAATTCCTCCGGAGCCCCCATCTTCATTCTGGGACTTCCCTCCAGATTCTCCTGTCTTAACACATATTCTATGTGATCTCTTGCAGGTCCCCCACCTCCGTCACCATATCCGAAGGGAAACAAAAAGGCTTCCAGATCCTCTTTTTGCTCTCGTTGATTCCATACCGTCCCTACTTCCTGTGGATCTGTCTGGTAAGTATAGCTGGTGGGCAAAAATGAAGTAACCCGGCTGCCATCCAGCCCTTCCCAGTAGAAATAATGATACGGAAAGCGCTCTCCGTCATTACAGCACCAGAAGATTTTCTGAGTCACCAGATAAGGAACATCGCATCCCGCCAGAATCTGCGGCAATGCAGCGGTATATCCAAAGGTATCCGGAAGCCAGAGCACCCTGCTGTCCACCCCCAGCACCTCTTTGTAATATTTTTTTCCATAGAGAAGCTGGCGGATCAGTGCTTCTCCTCCCGCCATATTCGTATCCGGTTCTACCCACATGGCGCCGTCGGCAATCCACTGTCCCCGGGCAATTTTCTCCTGAATCCGCGAAAAGAGTCTGGGATAATTCTGCCGGCACAATTCATAAGCCGCCGGCTGACTCTGTATAAACCGATACTGTGGATATTGATCCAGAAGCCGCAGCTGCGCTGCAAAGGTTCTGGCTGTTTTGCGTTTTGTTTCCTCCACAGGCCATAGCCACGCCAGATCCAGATGTGCATTTCCCACAGCCCAAAAATGCGGTACGGTGGTTCCGTTTACTGCTGACAGGACTTCCTGCAGATGCAGCCTTGCCCTGGTATAGCATGCCACCCTGCCGGACTCATCCTGTTCAAAATCCACATCATAGGTAAAGCGCTTTAATGCCGCCGCAATTCCAGAAGCTCTCAAAGAGTCTCCATCCAGCACTTCCAGCAAATGAAAGAGGGTATTCACATCCAGATAAAGCTGATATGCCTCTTCCCTCCAAATACCATAGGTGGATCTCCCCAGAGTCCTTCTCTCTCCTTCCTGTAACGGATCCCGAAAGCTGCCGGGAAGTACCGGACCTGTAGCACAATAACCGGTTTCACAATTGGGAAAATAATGACCGGCATAAGTTTCCATACAAATTTCATAGCTGTTCCCAGCCAGCCCTTCTTCCGTCAGAATATTATCCACCATAAAGTGGTGGGGTTGTGCCACCCAGTCAGCCCGGTATGTACCAAATTCCTGTCCGTTTACAAATATTGTGGACTCTCCCCGGGGCTGTAAATTCAGGACAATCTTTTTGCCCTGCGCTTCCCCGGGAAGCGTAAACTTCCCGAGGAACCAGCAGTATTCCCATGTTTCACCCCATGTAAAACCAGGATTCACAGTTTCAAATGAAAGGCTGTTCAGGTCTTTATAATCATAATGCCTGGCTGTTCTGTGTGCTTTAAAATGAATTTCGTCTATTGGTGTGTAAAAATCAGCCTTCAGGGTTCTGATCCAATGCTGTATTCTGTCATTCCACTCCGAATTTAATATCATCATAACCTCACTATCTTGCTTTAGAATATAAATCGTATGCTTTCTGATACAACTGTGTATAAGTTTCTACGTTATAGCTTTGCAGCGTCGATACATAGGTATCCCAATCCTTATCCAGGCTGAGTTCTCCTGTGATAAACTGTGCCATGGATGTTTTCACATATTCCTGCAGGGAGGTTTGAAGTGTGGCAAACTGTTCTGCATCTGCATCTTCCTCTAAAAAGATCTGCCTTGGAAGGTATTCTTTATAAAAATAGCCCACAACTTTTTCTGTTTCTTCGTATAATCTGGCTTCGTAGGAAGTGGAAACGTACATATCCTCCGGAAGCGGATTCATGGAAGAGCGGAATTCTGCCATCTGGTTTTCCAGACCTGTCCAGAATGTATTTTTATTATACTCATCGTTTTCGTTAGATGTGTATCCCGGTTTGATCCAGTAAATAGCTTCTGTGCCAGGCAGAATAGACTCTACAGGCTTCTCTAAGTCACCCCAGTATTTTCCCTTTTCGCCATACATCATAACCATGGATGCCTCATCCCCCATGATGAAATCGCCTACTTTAAAAGCCAGTTCCGGATTCTTGCATTCATCTGTAATAAACCAGTTAAATCCTTTTGTCATATCAATATAATCTTTGTGGGGCTGATATCTTGCACCCGTTGGTCCATCTACCGGTACCATCGCATTTGTAATCTCATTTAAATGTTTGTTTTCCAGATCAATGCCCATGGCAAAATGATCTGCCGTATAACCAAATACTAATTTTTCATCAGAATGGATAACCTGCTGCATCTGATCGCTTTTCTGTGAAAATGCAGTTGGATCAATCAGTCCGTTCTGGAACAAATCATGCATATAAGCAAGTCCTTCCTTGAATTCCGGTTTATCCCCGGCAAAAATGACTTTTCCGTCTTTTGCATAAGAGAGGCTCTCTTTATCACAGGGAATAAAGGAATTCATCAGATACCATTCCAGCTGACAGTCCCAGTCCGGACTTCCGGTCAGCGGAATCTCATCTGCCTTGCCATTTCCGTTGTAATCACTGTTTTTCACTGCCGTCAGGACTTCCTTCAGCTCTTCTGTAGTAGTCGGCTCAGACAGATTCAGACTTTTCAGCCATTCGGAATTATACCACAGCTTCGGGTAAGCCTGACCATGGTAGGATTCGCTTGCGGTAGGGAAGCCATACATATTTCCATCCGGTGCATAAGCGTTCTGCTCATACTGCGGCCTGTCCGCAAACATTTTCTTCATGTTATTTCCATACTTTTCATATAAATCATTGATTGGAATGAAGATACCTTCTTTTCCGAATTTAACCATCTTCTGTTTATTCAGGTTATAGCAGATGACATCGGGATAATCTCCGCTGGAAAGCATCAGATTCAGCTTTGTATCCGCATCCGCCGCATCACTGGGAAGTGCAACAAACTCAAGATTTACTCCGGTCTGCTCTTCCAGCCAGCGGATTGCATAGTTCTGATCCGAGTACTCTCCCTTTTCATTCATCTGAACCGCGACCGTAATTGTCTCCTGCCCTTCTGCCCCTGCACTTTTGGAACTGTCTTTCGTACCATCTTCGGATGCCTTACTTTCATTGGATGTGGTGTTTGCACCTGTTTGTGAACCTGCACTCTTTCCGCAGCCTCCAAGCATCATTACTGCGGCAAGACCTATTGCGGCTGCTCCTGTTGCTAATGTTTTTCTTTTCATATTCATTCTCCTTCTTTTTATATTATAATATATTTTTTTGTAAAACAAATACTTTCCTTACCCTTTGATGGATCCCATCATGATTCCTTTTACAAAATATTTCTGAATAAAGGGGTACAGGATCATAACCGGAAGGGATGAGACAATAATCAGGGAATACTGCATCAACGTCTTCAATTCCTGGCGGTTCATCTGCTCTGCCAGACTTAGAGACATGCCCATGCTGTCATTCAATACCAGAATATTTCTCAGGATCATCTGCAGGGGTTGTTTTGCCACATCATTTATGTAAAGCAGACCCGAGAAGAAATCATTCCATTTTCCAACGGCATACAGCAGAATCATTACGGCAATAATTGGTTTTGAAAGAGGTATTACCATATTTACGAAATACTTCCAGTCCGAGCACCCGTCAATTGAAGCACTTTCATAAATATCTAAAGGAATGGAACTCTGTATATAGGTCTTAATCAAAATGACATTCCATACTCCCACAGCCGATGGAATGACCATTGCCCAGAAGGTGTCGATCAGGTGCAGCTTACTGACCACCAGATAAGTAGGAATCATACCTCCGCTAAAAAACATGGTCACGGTAAATAAAAACATAACCGGACCCCGGATTTTCAAATCCGTTCTGGACAGCGGATATCCAGCCAATAATGTCAGGCTTACACTAATGATGGTACCAACAACGGTGTAGGCAATGGAATTTAAAAATCCCTTCATGATATTGGGTGATTGAAAGATGACCTGATAACCCGCCAGTGAAAAATCAACCGGAAGCAGAAATACCTTACCGGAGGATACTGCACTTGCATCACTGAAAGAGGATGCCAGAACAAACAGGATAGGAACCAGAATAATCACCATAATTACAAACAGTAAAACCCATACAAAGACCATCAGCATTCTGTCAGATGTCGAATGATACAATTTTATTTTATTATCTTTTTTTCGTTTTATATTTACCAGCATTATACCATCTCCCTTACCATAGACTTGTCTCGCCAAATTTTTTGGATATTTTGTTTGCGGCAAACAGCAATATGAAGTTTACCACTGAGTTGAATAATCCTACCGCTGTGGCAAAGGAATACTGCATATCCCGAAGACCCCGTTTATAAACGTAAGTGGATATAATCTCTGAGATTGGAAGATTCAGACTGTTCTGCATCAAAAATACTTTTTCAAATCCAATGCCCATAATACTTCCGACTGCTAAAATCAGCTGAATGGTAATAATCGGCTTAAGCGCCGGGAGCTCTATATTGCGTATTCGCTGCAGACGGTTTGCACCATCAAGCAGGGATGCTTCTACCAGCGACTGATCCGTGTTGCCAAGGGCTGCAATATAAATGATAGCGGAATATCCGGTAGTCTGCCAGACACCTGACCACACAAAAATATGTCTGAAATAAGAAGCTTTCCCCATAAAATCAACCCTGTCAATATTCACCGTCTCCATCATATTGTTTACAATTCCAATGTTCAGGTGGAGGCATTGCAGTATAATTCCTACCATAACAACCGTGGATATAAAATACGGAGCATAGGTTAAGGACTGCATAAATTTCTTAAAACGCTTTCCTCCTATCATATTTAACGCCAGAGCCAGAATAATAGGTGCCGGAAAACTGACAAGGAGCTGATAAAAGCTAAGTATCAGTGTGTTTTTCAAAAGCCGCATTAAATCCGGATTTTCAAAAAACTGTATAAAATATTTCATCCCTACCCAATCGCTTCCCATAATGCCTTTCTTAAAAGAATAATCTTTAAAGGCAATTGCGATTCCGCCCATGGGCACATAGCAAAAAACAATAATATAAGCCAGCGGCAGAACAAGCATCAGGTACAATTGCCATCTGCGCTTTAAATCTTCCTTCAGGCTCCATTTTTTCTTTTTTTCCATTCTTTTTTCCTTTCTGTCTTTTTATAAGGATTTCAGTTGCCTGCCATACTACTGCCTGACTTTTACCTGGTAACATCTTCCACTTGATAACACCCTACACCTATATCATTCACCCGTATAGAATGTATCCTTGTGATAACTGATCATTCTTGATTTTTTCGAGGTGAGGATTTTTGTGGCAAGTGTTTATTCTTTCTATTTTCCCATTTCAACCTTAAGATGTATGAGTTTCATGGTTCCCGGCTGCATCACAATGAGAACCTGATCTCCATCTGTTTCAAGATGTTCCATGCTTTCTTCGGAAGGTGATATTCTTTCTGCATCAATGATTTTCCAGACAGAAGGCTTCAAATAACAGACATCCATCCGGGATGTATTATTTTTCAGCAGGATATTAATTCCCTCATAATTCCTGGACGTTGAAACGGATAATACCGTACTCTCCCCCCGGAACTCCAGCAGACTTTGCTCTTCTTCCACGGCATTTACCGCTGCGCCTATGATCACTGGCTGCTTCGCTCTGATGCCGTCTAAATGCATCCTCTGTACCATGAACTGGTCATGTATATTCAATTCATAGGCAAACGTCATTGTTCCGGACTGATTGGCACAGAAATTGGTACTCCAGTAATTATTCAGGGGCCATGCTGCCAGAAGAGGATTCTCTTTTCTTTCAATGCTCTTGTTTTCTTTTGCAAACTGAAAGCTTCCTACTTGAACCATAGGCGCATCCGGGCAGGACAATGTAACACAGCCACTGTCATCATACATGCTCACGCCCGTGTCCACGGTCAGGTAATCCCTGCAGGAAAAACCCAGCTGATCTTCGTCCAGACGTACCATTTCACCAGCAGTGTCATAACTGCATTGCCAGCCTTCTGACATCTTCAGCGGGATCACAAACATCAGTGACTCCGGCTCGCTGACTGGTTCCTTATAGAAGTCAGCTTCCATTCTAATGCCCGGACGGTATGTATAAAAGATCATTTTCTGCCTTATCCCTCTGGTTCCCTCCATAGAACCCTCTGTAACAATGGAAACCTGATAATCCTGGCATTCTATACTCCAGCTGCAGCTGCATCGGGTCGTATGCTTTGGATTCCACTGATGGTTCCAGTGTGATTTATCATGATCATTCACTTCATTGCGGGCACCATACATGGTTTCCCTCACTGCTTCATCCCGCTGGGTATCCACCGTTTCCCGCACTGCCTCAAAAAAGTCGTACTCACTTTCCGAACTCAAAATTTCTCTGCCACTTTTCTGATCAACGATCTGCCGGATACCACCGGTGCATTCATCCAGATATACACGATAAAAAGGAGTGGTAATCACATTATTTTCCACACTATAATTTTCTTTCAAAGCGCTGCTTTCCTCTAGAATTGTCATCAGCGATGCAAAGGGCATCGTTTTAACGGTAAAGGGAGGCAATGTCATCACACCGCAGTTTTCATGTGGTACTGACTTTTCCAGGTAGGATACAAAATATTTACTTCTGTGGGCTCCAATATGTCTTCTTTCTTCCTGATATTCACTGGGAAACTGCACCTGAAATGTCTGGCTGTAAGCTGTGGGATTCACCGCAATAATACCTTCCAGCTTATCACTTTGACAGGGGTTATGGCAGTATTGTTCCATCTGCCGGCTGAGCATATAAGCCGAAAGATCTGCTGCTCTGTAGGCATTTTGAAGCTTATAGTTCAACTGGCAGAAAGTTTCCTGCGCTTCCGGTTCCGACACAGACTGGGACGCTCCCCAGGTATGTTCATCATAAATGATCATACTTTCCCTGCACTTCTCTTTCACATACTCATAATGACGGTCTTTCAAAAGGGTGTAGCACTCCAGCATCTGAGCCGTCTGCAAAACGTCCTTTCCCAGCCTGTTTACTCTTGTCTCTCTCGCAGTACTGGCACATCCGAAGTTCCAGTAATCGGTCCAGTCGCCTTTATGCACCATTGCATCTTCGCTATTCAGCAATTTTTCTCTTAACATATCTGCTGTCACAAAGCGTATCTTCAGTCCGCGATTTTCTTCATTATAGCGGCAGATCAAATCCGGCAGCTCCCAATCCGGCGGGTTATTGTCGTATAGCGGTGGATTGGTAGCCGTCAGGAAAAGAAAATCTCGCTCATATCCCTGATTCTCCATCCATTTCACATATTCAGTCAGACCTTGATGCATAGTATCCGTTGAAGGCTCCCAGGAACGGATGAACTGACTGAACATGGAATAATGTTCTCCGATAAAAGAGGGAAGCTTTCTGCCATCGGACATTTCCCACTGAAAGAAAGTCATCCTCGGAAATGGGATTCCCCCAAAATGGGTATTGATACCTGTCAGGTAAAAATCAATGCCGCTGTCTATCAGCAGCTGCCCAAGGGTCCATGGCTGACCATTTACATCATGATTGACAGCCACTTTAATTTTCGTTTCCAGCTCCTGTTCCAGCGCCTCAAGATCTCCAAGCATATAAACCAGTTCGCCTGCATCCACTCCCGGCGTGGTATGCATGGGCAGCGCAGTCACACAGATTCTTCCTTCCTTTATATGCCCTTTCAGTCTTGCAATCTGTTCCTGTGTAGCTGTCTTCAGCCATCGCTTCAAAACACAACTGGCCTCAATGGTCCATCTGAACTGAGCCTCTTTTGGGTAATTCCTCGTTTTCTCAATCAGTTCCATTGCCTGTTCCAGATAATCCGACTGAAGCTCCATTATCAGAGGCTGCGGATGTGTATAACCAATATCCAGATGGCTGTGAGACATACACCATATTTCTTTTATCATAGTTCCTCCTTTTTACACTGCATGACAGGTAATTGTTTTGTTTCATTCCTTACTGAAATTACACTACACTGAAATGCTTCACCCGTACAGAACGTATACTTGTGATAACTGTTAATACTTGGGATTTTGAGGGTGAGGATTTTTGTGGCAAGTGTTTATTCTTTTGTATAGGGGGTTGGAACTATGGGAGTTTTCGTGATACGAAAAAAAAGCTGCATATAACAAAAAAGAGGATTCCGCATTGGAAATCCTCTTTTTCACTATCAAATCTTCTACGTTAAAGTTAATTCATCTCAGCATATGCTATCCCCTTCACTCCAGATCCGGCAGCCACATCCTGTTTGCCTCTATCATCTCATCGCACATCGCCCTGATATCATCCAGGCTTAACTCCGCAGCAGTATGCGGATCTAACATAGCCGCGTGATACACATGTTCCCTGCGTCCGGTCAATGCTGCTTCAATGGTCAGATTCTGCACATTGATATTCGTCAGATTCAGTGCCGCACACTGTGGTGGAAGACTTCCCACATGGCATGGATGAATTCCCGTTCCGTCTACCAGACAGGGTACTTCTACGCAGCAGTGATCCGGCAGATTACTGATATAACCCTCATTTTGAACATTGGCTGCAATCTTATATAGTTTTCCGGTAATAATGGATTCCAATATGTAAGATGCAAATTCTTTTGTTCTTTCATGATTGACTTCATGGTTATCAACCAGTTCCCTTTTCGCAGACTCCCAATAGGCAACCTGTGATTTCCCCCATTCCTTATACATATTCGTATGAAGTCCGAAGCGCTCTGTTAATTCCGGATAACTTTTCTTAATAAAGTAAGGCAAGTATTCCCCGCTGTGCTGGGTGGACTCCGTCACATAATAACCAAAGCGTTTCATAATCTCATAACGTACCATATCATCGTGTTTCTCTGTTCTTCTGCCTGCCCGCTCTTTAATTTCCGGGTAAAGATCCATGCCATTTCTCTTTACTCCCAGCAGCCATGCCTGGTGGTTGATGCCGGCGATCTCATATTCCACCTGATCGGTTTCCATTCCCAGACCTTTCAGAAGATCATGTGCACATACCTGCACGCTGTGGCACAAACCGATAGCCTGTATGGAAGAGTTTCTCTGGATGGCTCCTGTCACAATTGCCATTGGATTCGTATAGTTCAATAACAGTGCATCCGGGCAGCATTCTTCCATGTCATCAGTGATTCCTTTCATAACAAGAATGGTGCGCAGTCCCCGGAAGATTCCTCCGATACCCAGGGTATCCGCATAGGTCTGTTTTAAGCCGTACTTAAGGGGAATCTCAAAATCATTGATCACACAGGGATCATAGCCTCCCACCTGAATGGCATTGATTACAAAATCCGCTCCTTTCAGCGCCTCTCTCTGGGTGTCATAGGCTTTTACCTTCGCCCTGCCCTGATTTACGTTCTGATTCAGATTCTGCAACATTTTTTCAGCCAGATACAGTTTTTCTTTGTCAATATCCAAAAGCGCAAATTCACTGTTTTGAAGACAGGGCGTCATCATACAGTCTCCTATCAGATTTTTAACAAATATAATACTTCCAGCTCCAATAAATACGATTTTAACCATGTTTATATATCTCCTTGTCATTTTCTATATTACAAAATTAACTATCATTTGGACTAATTCATAATCTTTTGTTCTTCTTAATTCCATCATTAATTGACATTCACACTTCCTGTTTCTATATAACTTATCACTAATACTTCATAATTCCTGTAATTAATCACCCCTTCACACTCCCTACCACAAGTCCTTCCGTAAAATACTTCTGCAGGAATGGATAGACACACAGTATGGGAAGAGCTGCTACGAATGCCTGGGCTGCTTTCTGGGTTCGGTTGGAAACCTCTCCCATGGTCAGGATATTACTGGCACTCATAAGTGACATATCCTGATTCACAATGACGGTCTGCAAATAGCTCTGCAGCGGATATTTAGAAGGACTGTTCATTAAAAGCAATCCGTCAAACCAGGAATTCCAGTTTGTTACGATACAGAATAGTGCTATTGTAGCAATCGCCGGCTTGGATAGCGGTACCACGATCTGAAATAAGATCCTCCAGTGTGATGCCCCGTCTATGGATGCCGCCTCCTCCAGTTCAACCGGAAGCTGGCGAAAGAAATTCATTAAAATAATGGTATTATAAGCAGATACTGCATTGGGCAGCACCAGCGCCCAGAAACTGTTAATGAGCTTCAGATCCGATATCGCCATATACCAGGGGATCAGGCCTCCGCTGAACAGCATGGTGAACACCAGGATACTGGTATATACTTTTCGTCCCCGGAACTTATTGTCTGACTTGGACAGGGGATATGCCATCAGTATCGTCAATAGCAGGCTGAAGGGAACTGCCACCACAACTCTTTTCACCGCCACCCAGAATGCCTCCCAGAATTCCGACTTTTTCAGGACAAATTCATAAGATTTCAGGCTGAAGTCCACCGGGAGGAAGCTGACCATGCCGCTTCCTGCGGCTGAACTGGAGCTAAAGGAGATTGCCAGAATATTTAGCAGCGGCAGCAGACACAACAGTGCCAGCAGTATCAGGATCATCATATTGCAGATGTTGAATATTTTTTTACCGATTGATTCCTTTTTCATGATCTGGTCTCCTTTCTAAAAAATCCGGTAATCACTGGTTTTATTGGCTAATTTATAAGACAATACCACTAGTGCAGTAGAAACAAGTGACTTAAACAATCCAACTGCAGTAGCAACCCCATACTGTGCATCATGCATGCCAAGACGATATACCAGGGTATCCAGGATATCTCCTGTAGCATAAACCTGGGGACTGTATAAATTATATATCTGCTCAAAACTCAGATTGAGTACGGAACCCATATTCAATATCAGCATCAGGGTTGCAATGGGCATGACAGCCGGCAGTGTAACTACCAGCGTCTGCCGCCACCTGCCTGCCCCATCAACGGAAGCAGCTTCATACAGCGTTGGATCAATTCCCACAATGGCTGCAAGATATACAATGGTTCCAAAACCAAATTCTTTCCAGGTTTCCGTAATTGCCATGGTATAGGGAAACCACTTGGGATCGCCTAAAAAGAAGACGGAATCAATACCGATGCTGTTTAAAAAACCATTTAAAATACCAGTAGACGGTGATAATACATCGATGAAAATTCCGCTCAAAATAACCCAGGACAAAAAGTGTGGAAAATAAATAATGGTCTGAATACTCTTCTTTAAGAATTTTCTTCGAAGTTCATTTAGCATCAGTGCAACAATCACCGGGATCACAACGCCCAGCACCAGCTTTAACAATGAGATAAAAAAAGTATTCCATATTACTTTTTCAATATCAGGGATATCAGCCAGGTAACTGAAATTCTCAAGCCCAACCCATTTTGACCCGAATATGCCCTTGCGGGGCGAGAATTTCTGAAAGGCCATTACAATTCCGATCATGGGTTTATAACAGAACAGCAGTACCAGAATCATTCCCGGAAGCATCATCAGATGCAGCGGCAGGTCTTTTATAAATTTATATTTCTTCATCTTAGATTCCTCCCAGAGATCTGTGGGGTTTTACCGGTTTGCCAGCCATTCATTTACTTCTTCGGTAATGGTGCTTCCTCCCAGGTTCTCCCAGTTTTTTACAAAATTATCAAATTCCGAAATGTCTGCATTTCCCGTAATGATTTTTGAAAATGTTTCCAATTGGAGTTTTTCTAATGTAGCATTTTTTTCAGCCATTCCATCCGTTGGTGCACCAAAGTACTGGTCTACCAGAACATTGTCATTAGCTACATATTCATTGATCACTGCCAGACCGCTGTCCGGACCATACATCATATAACTGCCCCAGGAGTTCATGTCCCCATTCAGATAACTCTCGCAATTGTCGTAGTAGCCTTTTTCTTCTACATTCAATGGGGAAGTATCCTTGCTTTTAAGCGCTGCCGTCACTTTTTTCTGGGCATCCAGATTTTTCATCGGCGGCTCCCCATAGGTATACGCATAGTTAAATATCGCAACATTATCCTTATCTACATTGTAAACGGATGGTTCTGCCGTTTCCCCAAAGTTCTTTTCCAATACCAGGTTATACATTTTTACAGCTGCTTCCGGGTTTTTGCATTCTTTGCTTACGACCGTATAGTAAGTCGTAGCAAATGGTGCCATTACTTTCGCCGGTTCTTCATCCACAGACATCACCTGATATGCCTGCCACTTTGCATCAGGATTACTAACCACCCCATCCTGCAGCCAGCCATTTCCGCTGTTCCAGAAATAGCCATACAGCATACCGGTTTTTCCACTGTTCACATCTTCACTGACTTTAGCGGCATCTTTTACCCCGAATTCCATATCGATGACGCCTTCTTTATATAGCGCCTGAAGTTCTGAAAGTGCTTCTTTCATCTCAGGCTGCACACCGCCATAGGCAAGTTTCCCATCCTTATCTTTGATCCAGATTGTGGGGTAAGCATGGTAACCGTTAAAGAATCCGTCCAGTACTGCATAGGGAAGATTATTTTTTGCCACAATTCCTTTATTTACAGCCAGACCATAAGTATCTTTCTCCCCATTTCCATCCGGGTCTTCATTGGCAAATGCCCTTGCGATTTTCAACACATCATCCATATTTTTGGGTTCTTCCAGGTTCAGTTTTTCTAGCCAGTCTGTACGGATCCAGAGCACCTCCGCAGATCCATAACCCGACTGGATATGGGGCAGCCCATAGAGTTTTCCATCAAAGGTTGCAGATTCCATTGCACTTCCACCGTCATCATGGAGCACTTTATCCGTGAAATCTGATTTATAGGCATCATAGACATCCGTCAGATCAGCCAGCATATCATCTTCTACCATGCGTTTCAGCTGACCTGCATCCACCCACATCAGATCCGGCACCTCCGTTACTATGGAAGCATTTAATTTTTGTGCGTATTGCGACTGTGGGGTAGTCCAGAGATAGTCCAGTTTTATATTCAAATCATCTGCGTAGGCTCTGGACCACACATTATTATCAATGGATTCTCCTTCTGCAAATTCCATTCCGTCCGGCTGATATCTAACCGCGGTTAAGGTGACCGGCTCGTTGTACTTTCCCAGGGGTTCTGCCTTTTCAGCCGCCAGGGATTCTTCCTGGGTTTCCGTTTTCCCGGTACTATCCGTATGATCTGTTTTCCCGGAACAGCCGGCAAGCGCCGCCGTCATTGTAATGCCCAATATCATACATAACACTTTCTTCTTCATGAACTTACCTCCATATTTTATAACTGTCATTTACGAGTGACGTTTTTCATATTCACATTTTACTGAACCGGCAAATAAATGTAAATGCCTCATATTTACATTCCTTGCTTTAAATATACTTAATTTCCGCTAATTGTAAATAAGTAAAAAAAGAGCAAGAGTACAGGTAAATATCAGGCAATCGGTAAATTGTTTTTCCAAACCTCCTATGATAAAATAAAGTCAATGTTACTGTCAGGAGGATTCCTATTATGAAAGTAAAAAAACCTGCCCCCTCCATCTCATTGAAAATAATACTGGTTTTCCTGCTGCTGTTTATTCCCGTCATTCTTATGGGCAGTAATATATACGGCAGAGGCTATCGGATCATTAAAAATGAGATCGAAAATTCTTCCAATGCCCAGCTTACCCTGTACGCAAAGTCACTGGAAGACGAAGTTCTGCGGATTCAAAAACTGCAATCCGAATATGTAATGGAAAAAGATCTGGATTACCTTATCAACACATATTCCATTTTAGACCAGTACGAACGCTCCAAATACCTGCTGCAGATTCAGGAACGGCTGCGTATACTGAATGAAAGCAGTAAATTTATCGATACCATAACGGTACATATTCCCTCCCTGGAAAAAACAATTTCCTCTTCCCGGGGAATTGATCCTCTGTGGAAAAACTGGGAATCGGCACAAACCCGGCTGGATCACATCAGCAGTTCCGGGCTTACTTATGAAAACGGCTGTATTTATATGAACATGCAATATCCCGTAAATGTACCAGAAGGCAGACAGCCTCTGTTCATTATGGAAATATCCCTGTCAAACGCCCAGATTCTGAAAATGCTGGAAGGCTTTAATCAGTATCCCGACAGCAGCATTTTCCTGACAGATGATTCACACCAGTATCTGCTGGCTACAGACCCGAATGCGCTAAATGCAAGCCCGGCTGACTCCCTTCCCGGCTACATAAAGGACAGCAAAAAGCAGGTAATCACCACTGCTGCCCTGAATACATTGGGGCTGCGGCTGGTATCTGTGGTTCCCACTGCACATATTTACGGCAACATAACAAACTACCGGTTTTTCTTTTTCTGTTATGTCGTTCTGGCGGTTATAATCATTATTGCATTTGGACTGTTTATCCACCGCATGATTCATCGTCCGGTAAACAACTTAATCCAGGCAATTAAAAAAGTGGAACAGGGCGATTATTCCGCCTCCGTAACAAACAAAAATGAAGATGAGTTCCATTACCTGAACCATTCTTTTAATAAAATGACGCAAAATCTTCAGGAACTGATTCACCAGGTCTATGAACAGAAAATTTTAACGCAGCGTGCCGAGTTAAAACAGCTTCAGTCACAGATCAACCCTCATTTTTTATACAATAGTTTCTTTAATATTTACCGGCTTGCCAAGGATGAGGACTACGAAAATATTACAGCATTTTCCCAGTATCTTGGTACCTATTATCAATACATCACACGAAATGCAAATATGGAAGTAATGCTTGTGGATGAATATAACCATGCAAAAACCTATTGCAGTATCCAGCAGATGCGTTTCCATAACCGTCTGAACCTCCGGTTAGACTCACTGCCCGAGGCTTACCAGAGCTGCTGCGTACCCAGGTTAATCATTCAGCCTATCATAGAAAATGCCTTTGAACACGGGCTAAAGGAAGTGGAATCACCGCAGCTTACAATCACTTTTACAGAAAATAAGCAGGAATTGTGCATCTGCATTGCCGATAACGGGCCTCCGTTGCCTGAGGATGTCTTCCTGGGATTACAGCAAAAGCTTGTTTCAACAGATACTTCCCTGGAAACGACAGCGATCATTAATATCCACCGCAGGCTTCAGCTAAAATTCGGTTCAGCCGCAGGGCTTCAATTATCCTATGGGGCTTTAGGGGGCATTCAGATTATAGTCCATATTCCTGTACAGTAGCGTAATTGAACACATGTCCCAAAACAGGAACGCCCAGCTGTCAGATAGCAATTTTCAAACACGCTTTAAAACGTATTTTAATGCATTATTCAGGAGGAAATACAAATGTATAAACTTATGATCGTAGATGACGAGGCATTTATAGCTGACGGCCTCTATCGGACCTTTTTAAATCTGCAGGAAATTTCACTGGATGTATACCGTTGTTATTCCGCAAAGTCAGCGCTGGCAATCCTGGATCAATACCGTATGGATATTGTCATTACAGATATCAATATGCCGGGTCTCTCCGGACTTGACATGCTAAAAGAAATAAAACTGCGCTGGCCGGACTGCCGCACCATCATATTGTCCGGTTATAACGAATTTGACTATGCTCAGACTGCACTCCGCTATGGCGCTGATTTCTACATACTAAAAAGTGACGGGGATCAGGTTCTGATTGATGCGGTAAAAAGCTGTATTTCAAAAATAGAGGCATCCATCAAAGAAATAAAATGGAAAGAAGACGTAAATGCAGCATTGAGAAAAGCAGCCCCGATCTTGCAGCAAAACTTTATCCGCCAGCTATTATCAGGAGAGATTCCCGCTGCAGATATACTTGCCGCAAAATTTACAGAGCTGCAGATTCCACTGAGTCCTGATGCCCCGGTCCATCTTACAGCTGCCCGTCTGGATACACCGGATAATGGTTTCCTGGAGACATCCGGTACCATAAACACCGCTATTGACAGCATTTTCAAACAGACAACTGCTGCAAGATTACAAAGCATCCCCTTCGTCCTGGAAAATACCAGATACATGCTTTGGATCATACAAGCCCGAAATACCAAAATATCCACAGAAATTACCGTAAATTATATCAATGGTATTTTGGAAACAGTACAGAACTATTGCCGTTATGCGTTGAATCTGTCCGTGTCCTTCCTGCTGGAACCTGCCGCCATACCTTTTGAAGAATTGCCCCGCTACTATCAAAACCTGCATTTTATCCTGATGCATAAATTGAACCCGGCAGAAGAAATGGTACTGGGCAATACGATTTTCTACCTTACACCAACCGAAAATGACTTCCACACCAATGAGCTGCTGCTGTCCATCGGCAGACTCTCCCAGCTGCTGGAATGCCAGAATAAAAAAGAGTTTCTGGATCTCTTTCAGAAACTGCTGAACAAAATGATGAATTTTTCCGACACGGAAACGCAGATCCTCCTATACCATAACCTAAGTTCCATATTATTAAATCAGATTATACAATCCAATAAATACGAAGATTTTATTGAGCACTTTCAAAATATCTCCATCTTTTCACTGTCCTGTGAGCATTGGGATATTAACCTGTATGAAAAATTTCTGGAAATTGCAGATTGGATCTTCTTTACGGATGACGCGGAAAACAGCCTGCGCTATAAGCAAACGCTAGATACGATTCACAATTATATAGACCAGCACTTAAGCGAATCAATCTCCCTTGCAGCGCTTGCAGAGCAGGTATATCTGAATCCGGTATATCTATCCCGGGCTTACAAACAAATCACCGGCCAGAATATATCGAAATATATCTCTGACCGGCGGATAGAGAAAGCACGCATTTTACTTGCTAACAGCAATTTGAAAATAAGTGAAATTGCCTGCCAGGTAGGATACGAATCTCCGGCGCATTTTTCACGGATATTTAAGAAAATGACAGGGGTCACACCACAGGAATTTCGGGAACACAGCTAGTACTACAGCAACTAGTAGAGTGTTGCCCGCACATATGGTTCTGCATTCATTTCCGGCCATTGCGATAATGCCTGGATTTGATGCAGTAAATCAATATTGCCTACTATATCTTCTGCCGTAAGACCAAGCTGCTCCTGCTGTTGTTTTAAAAATGGTCTGTTGGATTCTGCACAGGAAAGCATTTGCGCAGAAAAATAATACGTCAGCAAATGCACTCTCTTTGTTTCATTTTGCCCCATCCACTTTTCCTTCTGCTCTTCCCACTCTTTTAGTGACTGGATGTTATCCAGCTGAGGTAAGATATATTCCGAAAAATCTCTATGCAATGCTGACTTTATATCATCTAAATCCATATCCTGAGGCTGGTAATTTTTATAAGGATCTATACAGTACCCCATTCTTCCATTCCGATAAGGATGCAGCATGCCACAGTCAGGCAATAGAATATCCTCTTTTACCGATCCTATTCCTCCCCACCAGTCTTTTAGATTCTGGCGGTCCTGCGCATCTTCATTTGACAGAATACCGATATGAAACCAGAAGTCATATCCGGTTGCTTCAGAGTTAAATCTGGAGTTTTGCATCCGCAGAACCATACAGCACTCCCTGCACTGCTTATAATATGTTTGACCAATTTTAGAATAGCCTGCCTCTTTTATTGCAGGATTAATCGTTTCCCTCAGCACTATATTTCTTTTTTCTTTTCCTGTCATGAATACTCCCTTCACCGTATGCTTAGAGCGTGTTTTAAAATTGCTTTCCTGCCATCTTAAAATATCACTTGTGGAGCATATATTTCACCTTGTCAAAAGTTTCTTTTATTAACAAGCTTCCAGATACATTCTACAAATTTCTGAATAAATTTTAAAATCAGTTCCGCTGCTATTAATAGCACTGCTATAATTTTTAGCAAAGGAGCACCAAAGAGAAAGCAAACCAGCAATAAAATATAATAGATTGCCTGTAATGAATATGCGATAACTTTCTTCATAATTTATTTTCCCTTTTTTTCTTTTATTATATAACATTAGTAATAGC
This sequence comes from uncultured Robinsoniella sp., assembly GCA_900540475.1. Taxonomy (GTDB): domain Bacteria; phylum Bacillota; class Clostridia; order Lachnospirales; family Lachnospiraceae; genus Robinsoniella. The sequence continues at coordinate 61,514 of UQGG01000009.1, forward strand.
ATTACCATAAGAAATTATTAGTTTTAACTTAATCAAGAGAAACTTATATATAGGCGGGTGAATGGGTGAAACTTCAGAAATTTATATTGACACCTTACAATTAATAATTGAGGCTGGTTTTTAAATCCAACCTCAATTATTGTTATAATGTAAACACTATAAATTATACAGTCATAACTTTTTTCTAAATAAATAGATAGTTAGAATAATTATAGCATAAAGCAAAATAAAACCTATTTTATATTGTGACTTAAAATTAGAATCAACAAAATTCAAAAGTACAAGTATAATAATACAACCTAGTATTAAATACTCAAATATTTTTTTATTTTTCATTATTTTTACCAAGTCATAGAAACGGAGTCTATTTTATAATCAATCGTCACCTACACAGCCTCTAAAACATCGATTATATATAGATGACCATTATCGAATTATATTATAAAGTTACATTTCTCATTATTAATGAATTCCTCCCTTTGAGAATGTATATAAATATCTGACATATTCTTTTATTTTTTCATTTGAGAAAATTAAGACTCTGCATTGGTATCACCTCCACACTTTGATTAACAATGCATGTTAGAAAGCTATAATTGAAGTATATTCCTCTTTATTTTGCTTGTCAACTTCTCATAAAATCATAATTTGACAAATACACGCTGAAATATTAGAATTAGGAAATTAGAATTAGTTCGCATTTGGTGAAAAAGGCGAAAGATATTATTTGCTCTTGCTTTCGGCGGAGCGTGCCTATATTGTGGCAGACTTATAATACCAGGCGGTTAGAACGTTAAATTTTGAGAGGATGTCATATAATGATGATGATAGCAACAGAAAGAATGTCTATATTTCCAATTTCTGACCAAGAAATGCAAAAGAAAATCGAAGAAGAAGTTGATGCGGAAATGAAAAAAGCATACACTGAAATGCTTGCATGTTGCACAAAAATACCTGAGCAACGAATATGGTATGCAATATGGTTAATGCAGCTGAATGATGGCAGCAAACAAATAGTTGGAGACCTGTGCTTTAAGGGCTTAAATGATGACGGAAGCGTTGAAATTGGATACGGAATCAAACAAGATTATGAAGGTAGGGGTTTAATGACGGAGGCTGTTGCTGCCATGGCTAAATGGGCGATTACTCAAGTGGGCGTGTCGTGCATTGAATCAGAAACAGCCTCCGATAACATAGCTTCACAAAGAGTCCTTCAAAAAGCAGGGTTTATAGCAAATGGAGTAATGGGAGAGGAAGGACCAAGATTCGTATGGAAGAAATGTTAAATACCATTTATCGGATGCTCTACAAATAAAAGGCACATGTTATGATTCTTGACACACGCATAAAGAATAATGTAATATTAAAATAAATATGATATAATTCGGATAAATTATTATTCATTGGAGGACAATGCATGAAAAAATTAGCTCTGGCATTAAGTATAATATTCACAATACTTACTTTAATCGGTAGTGTTTATGTTCTTTATAATAAAGGACAAGTCAGTGCTGGCTATGCAGTTGTTCCTATGGTTTTTGCAGTAACATGTTTATCCTTATATCGAAATAAATGATCTTCCAACCTCTGCTGGATCGAATGGTAAGCATACCTGTGCCATAGGATCGACAGCTGAGGTAATAGAAGACGGCAGCTTAGTAGGAACAGATTGACGGTAAATACTGGTGTAATGACGAAGATATCCATTCAAACTGTGTACGATAAATTTTAAAGTTTATCTTGACATAAGCATTATTCCATGTTATTATAAAATAGTATTTTAAATGAGATCTGGATTTCACATATTTTTGTAAGTCATTATTTCTTAATCTAATGATTTACAAAAATGTGTGATTTTTTTATTTTATTATAGAGTATAATAAAAATTTAGGAGGTATCTTTCATGAATAAAGGTACAGTAAAATGGTTTAACTCACAAAAAGGATTCGGTTTTATCACTAACGACGAAGGAGGAGAAGATATATTTGTACATTTCTCCGGAATTGCAACGGATGGTTTCAAATCTTTAGAAGACGGACAGGCAGTTACATTTGATATTACAACTGGAAACCGTGGCGCACAAGCTATTAACGTTTATGTTGCATAATCTTTAAATAAGAGGATTGAATGAAGGAGAACAGATTAATTTCTGCTCTCCTATTTTTTATTTTTATTCTTAGTCATCTAAATAATGTAGTACTATTGTACATAATATAACGTTTAAATATTTTTTATGGCATAAACGTAGGGCAACGGCGATACCTTTTAGAATGCCATTCATTCTGAAGTCGCACACAGAAATCAGAATGCTTATTACTACTTTTGATAGCACCAACTGTAATAGAAACGGTAATCTTAGCAGAATAAAGAAGAGCCCCCAAATGACTCTTCTTAATCTCCCCAAATCACAGTCCAGCGACATTTTGTCATGTGATTAAGTAATCTGAAATTGTACGTAATTCCATCCTGAATCAATTCGCAATGAAAATCTTCTTGATGGATACCAACAAAATTACGTTCTTTGGCTTCGATAATTCTAAAATCTCGTATAGTATAGATATTCCCCTCTTCATCCTGGTATTTAAACATCATCGGAATTGTTCTTCCGGTAGAAGTATACCAGCAGCCACATGCAATTTCCTGTATGTTATTATTAATTACTTGAGTTTGTGCACTCATTATTTTCTATCCTCCACTAGCTAGAGCGCGTAAAACACGCTCTAAGCCATTATATGCAAATTATTATATGGAGCTGTTTTAACTTTAAGCCTACGGCAAGCATTATGATACATCTTTAGTGCCTCTCTCTCCGTTAGCTCTTCCCCATCCCAGTTTAATTCTATATTGGGGAAGAACATACGGATTGATTCGAAGAGAAGTTTAGCATTCTCATTCTCATAAGGAATATTATTTATGGTTCGTAGCATTATTATCATCTCCATTTCTTACGTATTTATGTAATGACGAATTAACATGCAATTATGTTATAGATTGGAATGTATTGCTTATTATTAATAACCGGAATGTGAAGCCCTTTAGCGTGATAATACATAGCCAGTGCTTGGTCTTCTGTTAGTGGTTGCCCCTTGAGATCTAGGGACGGATATTTAGTTTTTACTTCCTGATATAATATTCTGGCATTTTCGCTTTGGAATGTGATTATATTTTTATTATAGTTCATAATTTTTACCTCTGTTCATCATCGAACACATGTTCTTTTTATACATTCATTATATCGAATATTTGTTCGATTGTCAAGTTGGGAATTTTTGCTTTTATGAAAAAATGCCCTTTGATAACTACACTTGGGTATTGTATATTTATCCAAAGACACTTGTATTTACACATTAAGATTCCTTTTAGCACTCATAGGGAAAAAGCTGTATTAGAAAGGGGTTAGCGCTTTGAGTGAACTGTACGTAATTACCCCTCTGTTCAGTTCATCGTCACCGGATTTCAATATGAAGTTGGTATATTGAGGGGGATTGCGAAGCAGTATATAAAAAAGAATGGAGGTGTACCATAACAACCATTTGAAAGGTTTACAGCAGATCTGCTATTTCCCTCTCAAATACCTGTCAGACTACACCCCATTCTCTTTCCGGGTTATACTTCCCTATTTTACAATTTTAAGATGTCGATATCAATATCCATTATCTCCAGTTATTCCAGTTCAAATGCCCCCGTATACAGCTGATAATATTTGCCCTTATCTTCTATCAGCTTATCATGGCTGCCACGTTCAATAATATTTCCTTGATCCAGAACCATAATAACATCTGAATTTCTAACAGTGGACAACCGATGTGCTATTACAAATACAGTTCTACCCTTCATCAGGGCGTCCATGCCTCTTTGTACAATGGCTTCTGTACGCGTATCAATTGAGCTTGTGGCTTCATCTAAAATCATTACCGGCGGATCGGCTACTGCGGCACGGGCAATTGCCAGAAGCTGCCTCTGTCCCTGGGATAAGTTTCCGCCATTTCCGGACAGCTGCGTGTGATATCCATCCGGAAGCCTGGTGATAAAGTCATGGGCACCGGAAAGCTTTGCAGCTTCCATGCATTCCTTCTCTGTAGCATCCAGTTTTCCATATCTGATATTATCCATAACGGTACCTGTGAATAGATTTGTATCCTGGAGCACTATGCCCAGGGAACGGCGCAGATCCGCTTTTTTAATTTTATTAATATTTATGCCATCGTAGCGAATCTTACCGTCTGCGATATCATAAAAACGGTTAATCAGGTTTGTAATGGTGGTTTTCCCGGCTCCGGTTGCCCCAACAAAAGCTACTTTCTGCCCGGGTTCAGCATAAAGGGTAATATTGTGAAGCACAATTTTATCTTCTACATAACCAAAATCAACATCGTACATCCTTACATCTCCAGTTAATTTGGTGTAGGTTGTGGTACCATTTTCATGGGGATGTTTCCATGCCCACATGCCGGTGCGTTCCTTGCATTCCACCATCTCGTCGTTTACTTCCTTTGTATTGACTAATGTTACATATCCTTCGTCTACTTCCGGAACCTCATCGATCAGAGAAAATACCCTGCCTGCACCTGCCAGTCCCATAATAACCGCATTCAGCTGATTGGACACCTGGCTTACATTTCCGGAGAACTGTCTGGTCATATTTAAGAACGGAACTACGATACTGATACCGATTGCCATACCGGAAATGCTGATATTGGGCACATTATAGAGTAGCAGGATTCCCCCGACCAATGCCACGATAACATAGAGGACATTTCCAATGTTATTTAATATGGGCATAAGGGTATTGGCAAATTTATTTGCCTGCTGTGCATCATGAAATAAAGCATCGTTGTAGCGGTCGAAATCAGATTTGCTCTCTTCTTCATGGCAGAATACCTTGATAACCTTCTGCCCGTTCATCATTTCCTCAACAAATCCTTCCGCCTCACCCAGTGATCTCTGCTGGCGGATAAAATATTTGGCTGAATTCCCCCCAATCTTTTTGGTGACAACTACCATAAATACCACACCGATCACAACTACAATTGTCAGCCAAACGCTATAGTAAAGCATGATAAAAAATATCGTCAGCACCGTAACACCGGACACCAGAAGCTGGGGAAAACTCTGGGAAATCATCTGGCGCAGCGTATCGATATCATTAGTGTAATAGCTCATGATATCCCCATGGTTATGAGTATCAAAATAGCTGACAGGCAGATCCTGCATGCCATTAAACATTTTCTGGCGCAGCTTTTTCAACGTACCCTGGGTAATTACAGCCATCATCTGGTTGTAAATTACGGATGCTAAAAGCGACAGTACATAAAACGTCACCAGCAGCAGTACCAGTCCCATGATTTTTGCTGATACTTTATCCCAATTGCCGCTTTGCCAGCTCTGCTCTATGGTCGCAATTACATTCTGCATGAATACAGCGGGAATAGAACTGACAACCGCGTTGAAAATGATACAGATCAGCACCACCGGCATCATCACAGGGTAAAAACCAAACAGCGTCTTAATAACCCTCCCTAATACTCCTTTTTTATTCTTCATCAGAACCACCTGCCTTATTTTGTGAATTGTATACTTCCTGATAAATTGTGTTGTCTCTCAACAGTTCTTCATGAGTTCCCACCGCATTGATGGTACCCCCATCCATAACCACAATGCGGTCTGCATCCTGTACGGAAGAAGTTCTCTGTGCAATGATAAGTTTCGTTGTGTCGGGTATAAACTCCCGAAATGCCTTTCTGATCAGCGCATCCGTTTTCGTATCAACAGCACTTGTGGAATCATCTAAAATAATGATTTTCGGCTTCTTTAAAAGAGCTCTGGCGATACAAAGTCTCTGTTTCTGGCCGCCCGAGACATTTGATCCTCCCTGCTCAATATATGTATCATATTGTTTTGGGAACTGCATTATAAATTCATCCGCCTGCGCCAGTTTACAAGCCTCTATCATTTCTTCCTCTGTAGCTTCTTTATTTCCCCATCTCAGATTATCTTTAATCGTACCGGAAAACAGGATATTTTTCTGCAGTACAACTGCAACCTGATTTCTAAGGGTCTCTAAATCATAATCCCTGACATCAGTTCCGCCTACTTTTACAACACCTTCTGTAGCATCGTAGAGCCTGGAAATCAACTGGATCAGCGAAGATTTCGAAGAGCCGGTTCCGCCGATAATACCGATTGTTTCTCCTGACTTTATGTGAAGATTGATATCGGCAAGCGCCATCTTCTCCGCTTTCATTGAATATTTGAAATTAACCTGTTCAAAATCAATGGAGCCGTCTGCCACTGCAAAAACTGGATCCGCCGAATTCGCAAGGGTACTGTCTTCACTTAACACTTCCACAATACGCTTGGAAGATTCACTTGCCATGGTGATCATGACAAATACCATAGAAAGCATCATAAGGCTGCTCAATATCTGAAAGCTGTACGCTAACAGAGATGATAACTGGCCTACGTCCAGATCCAGTCCTCTGGAAGTAATAATTGTGTAAGAACCAAATGACATTACAAATATCATGACGGAATAAATACAAAACTGCATCAATGGATTGTTAATTGCTAAAATCCGTTCAGCCCTTGTAAAATCATTGCAGACATCTCCTGCTGCAGTTCCGAATTTTTCTTTTTCATAGTCTTCTCGCACATATGATTTTACAACCCGCATACCCTTGATATTTTCCTGTACCGAGTTGTTCAGTGCATCATACTTTTTAAAAACTTTCTTGAATAACGGCATTACTTTTCGAATTACCAGAAAGAGCCCAAAGCCCAGAATCGGGATTACAATCAGAAAAATAAACGCCATTTTCCCACCCATAATGAAAGCCATGGCAAATGCAAACAGCAGCATAAGCGGACACCGGATCGCCGTTCTCACGATCATCATATAGGCATTCTGCACATTTGTAACATCCGTGGTAAGCCGGGTTACCAGGGAAGAAGTTGAAAATTTATCAATATTTTCAAAGGAATAACTCTGTATTTTATAATACATATCCTTTCTGATGTTCCTTGCAAAACCGCAGGATGCCGTAGCGCAGGCAGTTCCCGCCAGTGCTCCAAAAGTCAGGGACAATCCTGCCATAACTACCAGCAGCAACCCGTATTGAAGCAGCACAATCAGATCACAGCCAGCCTTGATCTGATTGACTAACTGTGCTATCAAAAATGGAATAATACATTCCATAACAACTTCCAAAGAAACCAATATTGGTGCCTGAATGGAGGCTTTTTTAAATTCTCTGATACATTTCATAAGTTCTCTTATCATTGCTTTTCTATCTCCTTTTTTATTTTCCTTCCTCTTTACCAACAAAATAACGGGCAGGTTAATCAACCGGATTTATGTGATTAACACTACTCGTTTCGCATTCTAGCTGCTATATTTACTTGTACCCGCTATTCATTGGTTAAAGATTACCTTCCAAAAAAATATTCAGTTGCCTTGCTTCCCGCCTGTTTTAATAAGGCAAGAAATATTTCTGTCTGCTCATCTGTCATATCCGCCGTGATTATCTTTTCCCAGTCCGTCATTACATTGTTTATCGTATCAAATGCCCTGTAGGCTTTCTCAGTGGGATATAGTTTGCAGGTACGCTTATCGCTTATAAAAGTTTCTCTGGTAAGATACTCTTCTTTTTCTAAATAATCCAAAGCCCTTGTAATATTACTTGGATGGACATAGATCAGCGTTTTCAGCTTATCCTGCGTAATTCCGGGATTTTTGCAGATATGGATAATAAAGACATGGTGGCTGCTGTTGATATTTAATTCCTTAAAATTCTGATCAGCATATACATTACCCAATCTCCCTAAAATAGACAGCCACTTAAACTCTTGACCCATGACAATACCCTGCTTTCTTTTTAAGTCATTATAGCACTATCTTTTTGCGCGCGCAACTTCTTTTTTTATTTTTTTCCTTAATTCATCTGTCCTGTGAAGCAAAATGTAAAAATATAATTTTATTTTTTAAATTTAAACGGAAAGCCCCAAATAACTTTAAGTTTGTTATTTAGGACTTTCCTCATATTTCATTAACAACTGTACAATTCTATTAAACATACCCCATGAGGCGAAATATGAATTGTTTCTTCATAGATCTCCTGATTATGCTTTGAAAACCTGGCTTCCGGAAAGGACTTCTGTTTTAATATAGCTAATTCATCCTCGGTAAGATTCTCATAGCAATTCATTTTCATCCAGGCATCATAAGCTGAACCATTATCCCGGTCAAAATGATAAGAATTTATCCGACAAATATCTCCAAGTCCTTCCACCCGAACATGGTATGCTTTATCTTCCTCATCTGCAAATACCTTCTCGTAACGCTCCATATCTGAAATCAGTGTCCTGTCACCCAAAGCAAACTCTTTGCTGTAATGTATATAATTCCACATTAAGATTTGTATACAGTCATCCCCTTTTTTTGTGACAAAATATCCATTTCCCGCCCCAATACATCGATCTCCAAGCCTATTCAAAAACCAGAATCCATGATATGCCGGTTTTTTTATGCCTTGTAAATTTAGCATGCCAAATCCACCATGAAACATCCGATTATCAATTTGCTCTTCTTCAAATACATCGGTAAAAGTCCAAAATCCCAGTGCCGTTACTAATCCCCTGCACATTAAATAATTTTGTATAATAAAAGGTGCCATAAATGCTGTATCATGTACCGCATCCCGTGGGCTATAAGAAGAATTCCATTCTGTCAAAATTAACTCTGTATCTGCATAATCACTTTGTGATAATAACTCCCTGGTAACCTTAAGGTCATTATATGTTGCATTTTCTTCTCTGTACTGCATAATCTGGTCATTGATATTGCCATTCGGATAAGGATGAAACGATATAAAATCAAGAGGCAGATTGTTCTGATGGCAAAATTGGATTAATTCCTCAACCCATGGCGGCTTCCCGTCAATAAACTGTGTTGTCCCGGGTCCTCCTATCTTTAACTCCTTGTCAATACTTTTCACAGCCAACGCTGTTACTCTGTACAATTTCCAATAATCCTCTTGTGTCCCAGCCCAAAATGCATGATAATTAGGTTCATTCCACACTTCAAAATACCATTTTCTTATTTCGTCTATCCCATATCGGTCTTTAAAGTGTTTTACAGTATTGCTTATTAATTCATTCCACTCTTCATAACTAACCGGCGGCGTCACATTTCCTTTCCACCAAAACATAGTTTTATCACCACTTGCCATACAAGGGGGCATAAATCCAAATTCAACTACCGGCCTGACCTGACAGGATAGTAAAAAATCAAATAACTGATCCAGGTACTGCCAGCTGAATTGTAATTTTCCCATGCTATCACGCCGGCATATTCCCATTTCATCTTCAAATAATCCATGAAATCTAATGTATTCAAATTGCATATCCTTTAACATATTTCTAAATTGTGCCTGCCAGTCTGCCCTGAGACCTTCAGCGGCTCTCCCGGCACAAATTAATTTTTTCCAAAGAGGTACTACTATGTCTCCTTCATCTCTCGTATTAATATGTATTCTCTCCATTTGGCCTCCTGCTTTCTAATGCAGTGCTGCATTTCATAGTTCCATATTGAAGAGCTTCATCCATAACCGCTTCTATACTCTCAATGGGAGTATCTACCGTTAATCCATTTCCAAAAGTTAACATCAATTTCCCTTCTTGTTTCCAGAACGTGTCTATTAAAAACCGGACTTCTTGTCTGCACTCCTCAGGAGTACCATAAGGTATCAGTCTCTGTACATCAAATCCAGCCAATACACAGATTTTATCGCCATATTTCTGTGCTATTCTTTTTTCATCCATTGTATATTTCTGAATCGGATGAATAACATCTACTCCCATCTCAATGAGATCAGGTAAAAAATTCTCAATATTCCCACAAGTATGAAGCCAGAAATGCATCCCCAGGCTATGTACTTTATCTATCACTTTCTTATAATATGGTTGAAATATTTCCCGTAAAATATCTGTTGAAAAAAATGATCCTGTCTGCGTACCCAAGTCATCACTAACAAATATACCATCCAGATTACATTCATTCCTTCCTCTTTCTACCCATACACAATAGAAGTCAGTCAGCTTTTCTAAAATCCTGTGAACAGATTCCTGATCACATATTAAGTCCATCAGCAGTTCTGTCATTCCTCTGATCGACCATAGCCTTTCAAACATAAAATGCCACCAATGACCTAATCGGTATCTTCCATCCTCGGGTGGATTTTCAGGAAATAATCCTTTATAAAATGGAGATGGAAAATTTGCAAGCATTTCATCCAGCTGAGTTTCATAGTCGCTGATTACTACCCTTGCATCCTGTGCCACTCCTTCAAAATCTTTCTCATCCACATTGTTGACCCACCGATAACAAGGGTCATCTTCCGGTGCCTCCAGTACCTCAGGATAACGATACTTAATATATGAAATATCATAAGGATACCGTTTCTTTAACTGTTTCACCCTATTATTATCGTCACCCCAGATTCCATCGTATGTCCAGAACTGATAAATCATTGGTATCCTTCGTGCATTATCCTTGCCCTCAATTACATTTATCATTTCTTCTCTTGTCAGTGGTGAATAATCCATTTTCTAACTCCTTTCGTTTTATCATCCTTTAATGGCCCCTGAAACAATACCTTCCATAATGTGTTTCTGGAATATGGCGTAAAAAATAATTACCGGAATTACGGTTAATATAAGTCCTGCCATTATATTGGACCATTCATTATTATATTTTCCAAAAAACATATTAGTAGATAAAACAAGTGTGTAATTTTTTTGTTTTGAAATTAAAACCAACGGCAGCAGGAAATCATTCCAAAGCCACAACACATTTAAGATAGTGATAGTCGCAGTTATTGGTTTCAGACAGGGAAATATGACCTGTGTAAATGTTCTGAACTGCCCGCATCCATCAATCATAGCAGCTTCATCCAAATCCCTTGGCACTCCTTTTACAAAACCATGGTATAAGAAAATTGCCTGACTGCATCCAAACCCTATGTACGTCAGAATTAATCCAGTTTTTGTACCAGATAGTCCCATTGCGGTAATTTCCCTGGTAATTGAAATCATTACTGCTGAAAAAGGCACTAACATAGAAAATATAAAAAATAAGTATAATGCATTAGATAATTTGGTCTTTGTCCTCGACAGTTTATAACCCGCCAACGACGATACCGCAACAATTCCAAATACACCTGCACCTGTTACAACCAAGGTGTTCAAAAAACTTTTCACAAATTCAATTCTGATAAATGCATCTATATAATTATCTAAAGTAAATTGTTGTGGCCAGGCAAGAACTGATTGATACATTTCGCCTTGGGTTTTAAACGAATTCAAAAATGCAACATAAATCGGAAATATAGTATAAACTGAGGCTATTATCATTAAGATCAGGCTGAAGATGTTCATACGCTTATTGCTTTTCTTCACTATGCCTCCACCTCCTTACGCTTCATCATAATAACCTGTGTTCCTGCAATAACAAGCATAACAAGTACAAGAATAATTGCTTTTGCATTTGCATAAGCATATCTCAGCTTATCAGAAAATGCTTCATTATAGATGTTCAAAGCCATTGTTTCCGTTGCTCTGCCAGGTCCTCCATTAGTCAGTGCGTAGGATATGTCAAAAGCCTTAAATCCCCAATTAAGTGTAATGAATATGCAAATTGTCATGGATGGAATAATGAGCGGCAGTATAACACTCTTAAACACCTGCCACCCACTGGCTCCATCTATTCTGGCAGCTTCCTTCAACTCATTTGGAACACTTTGGATACCTGCTGTATAAATCAGCATAATATAACCTACCCAGGCCCATGCAGATACGATCATAATAGCCCAAAAAGAGTTGTTCGGATCTCCCAGCCAGGAAATATTAAGAAATCCAATTTCATATTTCTCTGCAAATTCTGGTATGACTTTTGAAAAGATAAATGCCCACACAAATGAACTGATTATTAAACTTATCATATTCGGCATAAACATTACGGTACGAAAAAAACCTTTGCTTCTTTTTCTGTTTTCCACTAGCATTGCTAATGCAATTGCTAATACATTCAATATCAAAACTACCGCAACCGTATATTTAAAAGTAAATCCTATACTTTCCAAAAAGTATTGATCCTTAAATATCTTTATATAGTTTTCCAGTCCAATGAAATTTGGATTATCCCCCAAACCATTCCAGTCGGTAAAACTGTAATACAAACCTCCTAAAATAGGACCTACCATAAAAATACAATAGAAAACTAACGCCGGTAAAACAAATATCATCAAATTGCGGTTCAAATGTTTTCCTCTCATGAAATACCTCTCTTCTGGACATTTTATTGTCATGAAACCCCTGAATGATCTATCACTAGCTGCATGTGCCTGTTAACATAAAAATGCCACTAATTAGCTGACAGAGAGTCTTTCCACAATTTATCCGCTTTTTCTACAAAACTTTCCTTCGTTTCTGCTCCTGAATAATAAGCCTGGAGTACCTTCTGTATGTCCTCACTACAGGAATTAGGCCAATTCTGATCATCCGGATAGAAATGTCCCATATCTACCCAATCAAGTGCATCCTGCACCCAGGGAAATACATTCATTGATTTCTGTTGTGCATCAGTCACAGGATTAAACATGCAGCTTTCATAAAATTCCCCTGATTCCTGATCATCCAGCATGTAATTCAGTAATGCGGTTGCCACTTCTTTATTCTGACTTCCTGAATTGACGCACAGTGTGGTTGATGCACTTACATTAATCATCGTCGCATCCGGATTATCATTAACCGGTAATGCAGCTACACCCATGTTTATATCTTTGTTTACCTCCATGATCGAATCCGCATACCATGGACCGGTTACCAGCATCGCCCCTTTACCCAGTGCAAAGTCTGCGCAGGCATCACCACTACTCTTATCTAACGCTTTGTCGGTTCCATATTTTTCTATCATATCCAGAACATTGAAAAAATCTGTAACCTCTGAAAATGAACCTTCTCCTTTATTCATTCTTTCATACCAGTCTTTATTATCCGTTCTGGTAATACCCTGAATCCCCAGAAATGACGGCCAGAATAAAAATGCAATCTCCTTATAAGCCTGGACAAAAGGCTTATTTCCTTTATCCTCCAATTTCTTACATACCTCTTCCATCTCTGCCATCGTCATTGGCATCTGGTCAGCTGTTTTAATTCCAATTTCAGCAAACATATCCTTGTTATAAAGATATCCCCACATCAGACTTTCCAGTAATACTCCCTGTGGATGTCCATCTATCGTCACCGCATCTTTTGCAGAATCAACCATTTTATCTACAAAGGGCTGTCCATCCATTGGTTCAATATAGCCTGCCTGAACATAGGCTGGCAATTCTGTAATCGCATGAACTGCCATAATATCTACGGAATCCTTTGATGCCAGCCTCGTCTTTAAAACAGTAGCGGCATTTTGACCAGGCATTTCCAATTCATAAGTGACTTTTACGCCATTTTCTTTTTCATACTTTTCACAAAACTTATCAAAGTATCCTTCAAACTGATCTTTAAATCTTGGAATTCCAATAAACATCTTCAGATGAACTTCATCACCGCTTTTAACTGCTGTTTCCTTTACCCCTTCACTGTCATCTAATTTCTTACTTGCAGCATTTTTATCACCTTGATTTGTTGTGGAGCACCCTCCCGTAAATGCAGCGCCGACCACCATAGAAACCGCCAATAGCATTGATATTAATTTCTTTTTCAAAAAAATCCCTCTCTTTCTCAATTGTTTATTCCTTAACTGGTAAGTACATTATAAACAATTTTAAAAGAGAAGGACATGGACAATTCTATGCACCTCTGTTGGATTATTTTAAGCATTCACGGAATCTGGCAGGAGATACTCCCGTAAACTTTTTGAATACACGGCTAAAATAACCTACATCTTCGTACCCCACATTAAGCGCTATGTCTTTGACTGATCTTGCTCCATATTCAAGCTGTTTCATGGCATTTGTCATCTTACGTTCTATTATATAATTACTTATTGTTGTACCATACTGATTACGAAAAGCCGTACTCAGGTATTCTTTGCTAATAAAAAATCTTGCAGCGATTTCATCCACACGCAGATTTTCACGATAATGGTTATCTACATATTTTTTAATAGCCTGAATCGTTCCTTCTCCCTGCCTTAAATCTATCTGCATATCAAAATATGCTGCATAAATTTCTTTTAAGAACTTAAAATAGTGTACAGTTACATCTGAACCGCTCATTAAATTTATATCAGGGTTGGGATATTCCAGATCCGGAACAACTGCTTTCTGATTAATACAATAGTACAATAGTTTTTCATACCATACCTTACATGCAAGTTTGGCGGCTCCCTTTCCGTCTGTTTTCTCCGATATTTTCATCTGTAAACCCTCCAGCAATTCAAAAATAAAATCTTTTTGCAGATTTTCCAATGCACTATCCACATAACGTGATTGATTTATGATCTCCTGATAAACCTCAATGTCTATATCGTGCAGCTGATCTATTTCATCCGGAACATAATGCTCTGCATTTTCTTTATTTATGGCTCTAACACATTTTTGAACAGCCTCCAGCAATTCATTTTCATCTATTGGCTTTAAAATATAATCAATCGCTCCATTCTTAACTGCTGCCCTGGTATACTCATAGTCAAAATATCCACTGATCACGATGATCTTAACCTCCGGATAACGATCTGCCATATACTTTGTAAAAGATATTCCATCTAAAACCGGCATATTCATATCTGTGATTACAAGTTGTGGCTTATCTTCCATTTCAAAAAACTCCAGTGCCTCAGCCCCATCTTCAGCCTCACCAAGCAATTCCAAACCAATCTCATCAAGATCTAAAAACGCTTTTATAATTCTTCTGGTTGCGGATTCATCATCCACAATTAACATCCTGATCATTCTATCCCCTCTTTCAATTAATACTTATGTCTTCACATAACTTACAACGGCAGTTTTATTATAACCGATGTCTCTTCTCCCTCACAACTATCCACAGACAAACCATAACCTTCTCCGTAAAGCAACCGTATTCTGGCATTGACATTTTGTATTCCTATACTTCCCGAATAATCATATGTTTCACCATCACCACTAAAGCAAAGCGTTTTCCGAAGTTGAACAAGCTGTTCATTATCCATACCACAGCCATTATCTTTAATCATAATTTCATAACTTCTTTCAAATTGAACAACCGCAATCTGAATCTCCCAAATATCTTTTTTCTTCGAAAATCCATGAACGAAGCAATTTTCTAATATCGGCTGTAAAGTCATCTTGGGAATAAGACAGGTCTCACTTCGTTTGTCAATTGCCTGGCGAACTTTTATCTTATCCGGAAAGCGTTCCTGTTGAAGCAATATATAATCCTGTAAATAAGCCAATTCGTCTTTCATCGTTACTACATCATCTTTGTATTTAATACAGTAATAAAACATATTAGAAAAACTTTTCAGCAGCTTATAGATTGCAGGCACCTTATTTTCGATGGCTTTCGTTCCAATCATCTGAAGGGTATTGTTCACAAAATGGGGATTTATCTGAAACTGTAACGCTTTTAGCTGTGCCATCTTTTTTTGAAGTTTGGCCTTATAGTGATTTTCCAGCAGATCATTATATTGAATCACCATATTATTATAACTGCGTTCCAATATTCCAACTTCATCCTCACATTTTGAAACTTCTATCGTAGTCAAATGATTAGGATCTGCCTTTTGGAGAGTTGCCGCTAAATGATTGATTGGATTTACCATTCTTCTAATTAAAAACAACAATATAGCCAAGCCAATCAAAAGGAACATAACCACCATTGTAGTCCCGACCAGATATGGAACCAGTGCAGACTTATCTACCGTTCCCTGCAAAATTACGTTAACTACATAAAAATCAGTATTTGAGCATTTTTGATAAAATATATAATCCCCATTATTTTTTATAAATTCCTTGTTTGGATTTAATATAACAGATTGTAAAATTTCATTCTTACGGGCCTCATCTGGAGCAGCATCGTGTCCGGCTGAACATATCACTCTGCCGTTAGCATCAATTATGTAACTGTACCCCTCCTGTTGGTTCAGTGTTTTTAAACTATCTTCCAACAACTTAATTTTGATACGTACACCTATTGCACCCTGGCATTTAGCGTTCTCGAATTGATACAATGGTCTCAAATATAAAAGACATTCATTCTTAAATCCGCCCTGGTTATCCTGAAAAAACTGTATGTGATATCCATTCCTGTCTTTTACCTCCTGATACCAATCTCTGTCCTTCACTTTCTCATAATTCATATTTTCTCCAAACTGGCTATAGGCGCTGTAGACTACCTCCTTCTTGTCATTGATAGCATAAGCATTGCTTAACATTTGATTACTATAGCAAAAATAATCTAACTGATTGCTTATATTCACACTGTCTGTTAGATTTACCGTCTTTTTATTAAAGAAATCATAGATATCCGATTTCACATAAAAAGCAATCACACTTTGATCAATTCCTGCAAATTCACCCTGGAGTGAATTCACAGTCCAATCAAGCTGACGCTTATTATTCATTTCAATTTCTGACTCAATCAGGTTATGATATAGTTGATAAGATATACCCAATGTAATAAACAGTGGTGTCAAAACACAGATAATAATTACAATCATTAATTTTAACTGAAAACTATTTTTAATCTTTTGTAAAATCTTTTTTCTCAATTTTCCCTCCCCGGCGGTAACACTTCTTTTTTATATTATCGCATACATAGAATAAAAAGTGCAACACCATTTAACCGTTCAATTCACTACATAGTTCCGGGAATTCGACAAATAGATAAAAGTTAAGATTCAAAAGTGTGACACACAGATGTCACACTTATGATGGTATGATGATAGAAAAAAGGAGGAATCATCATGAACTACGAATGGAAAAAACAAGAAAAAGAAATATATCTGCCCAAAACACAAGCTGTACTGGTCACTGTCCCCAGGCAGAAATTTATAGCCCTAAAAGGTAAGGGAGATCCCAACAGCCATGAGTTCAGCGAAAAAATCAGTGCACTATTCCCTGCCGCATACAGCATAAAATCCCAATATAAAAAATATTGCAAGTCCAAGACCCTGGAGAATATATATGATAATTATGCCGTTAACCCCCTGGAGGCAGTTTGGGATATGACAGAATTTGGAAAACAGTCTGGCAGATTAATAAAAAGTGAGCTGATCTACGAAATGATGATCGCCATACCGGATTTTGTTTCGGATGAAATAATTGAAGAAGGAATTGCAAGTGTTAAGAAGAAGAAACAGAACCCTCTCTTAAATGAACTATCATTGATTACCACAGAAGAGCATTTATCCGTACAAATTCTCCATACTGGATCCTATGATAATGAACCAGACAGTTTTAAACGGATGGACGATTTTTGCCTGGATCATAATCTCAGACGAATCCACGATACGCACAAAGAAATATATATCGTAGTTAAAACAGTTATTCAGGCTAACCGAAAGACCGTTCTGCGCTACGATGTATGTTCAAAATAAATCTGTTCCTCCCGTTGCATTTATGTTAATATAAGAACATTAATCATAGGAAAGGGGATTGCCATGCAGAGTAATCGGCTGTTTGAAATCATTTATATACTGCTGGATAAAAAGAAAATAACTGCTTCAGAATTAGCAGATCATTTTGAAGTCTCAAGACGTACTATTTGCAGGGATATTGAGCTGCTCTCTTCTGCGGGCATTCCCATTTATGCCGATATGGGCAGGTACGGTGGAATCAGTCTGCTGGACAATTTCGTCCTGGATAAATCCCTGATCTCAGACTCTGAACAGCATGAAATACTGGCATCCTTAAAAATACTGGAAGAGCTGAAATACCCAAATGCCAAAGAAACTCTCTGCAGGCTGGCAAATCTGTTTCAGAAAACCAATGATGACTGGATATCTGTGGATTTTTCCCACTGGGGAAGCCATGCTGATGAAATCGATACTTTTTCCATCATCAAAGGCTGTATTTTGCAGCAGGTGATCATTGAATTTGATTATTATAATTCTTTTGGTCAATGCAGTTTCCAAAAAATAGAACCCTACAAGCTGTGGTTCAAAGAAAAATCGTGGTATCTGAAAGGGTATAGCCTGAAGCATGAGGATTTTCGGATTTATAAGATGGTTCGCATAAAAAACTTAAAGGCTGGATCACAATCCTTTTCCAAGAGAGATTTATCATCTGAACCTGCACATATAGAAATGAAACACACCTTTGAACTTGTGAAATTAAAGCTTCTTTTTGCCAGTGAAGCCGCTTACCGGGTATATGATGAATTTGACATGAACCAGATACAGGCTGACGGTAAAGGAAATTTGATCGTAACTGCAGAATATCCGCTGAACGACTGGATTTACGGTTATATCCTTTCGTTTGGTAAAGATGTGGAGGTTCTGGAACCGGATCATGTGAAAAGGCATATCTTAGGGATAATAAAAGAGATCGCCGGAAAATATAAGAATGCATTTTCAGATTAACTCCGGGAAATGCAACTGCAAAAGCGGGGTGCACGTATGAATTGTGCACCTCCGCCATACAGAAATATTCACACAAACATTTACAAAATCCTGAATAACCATGGTATCGCCAATACGGTCAAAACACCGATTATGGTGACTGAAATTACGTAACATAACGTCTTCTTTTCTTCTTTCATAATATCTCCCTCCCCATTTTCCACGACAGAAGCCGCTTCCTATCTCTTCTGCTGTCTATTTTTCTTTTATCGGCATTAAAAGATCTAACTGTAAATGCTCTAACTCTATTTCTGATTGTCCAATGTGATTATAGAAGTTCAAGTGTTCCTCCAGCAGTCCGCACATATGCTCCTGGTCTTGTAAGTCACCTGCAAATTCATAGCTTTCGCTTTTCATAATCCATTCCAGAAATGCATCCCATTCATTGAAATTTCCAAAAGCAATCATATGAGCCGCAAATAATCCTCCTGCAAACTGCTTTTTTTCAAGTGGCTCAGGTACTTCCATATCATCCGGAATCGTTACCCATGCCTCATAGCCATGATAACCTGTTTCATCTACCGGATTCGGATGATTAAAACCAAACCGCCTCAGATCTGGCTTTATTTTTCCTAAAGAACTTTCCTTGACAAAGTTATCGACTAAGAAGTTTGCATTCCATTCAGGCTCATCGCCAATATAATGAGCAGCCGCTACTGTAACCGGGGGCAGATAAATAATTCGTACATCGTTGATTTTTGAAAGCGTCTCGTCTGCTTTCTTTAATTTCTCCGCCGACTGTTCTTCTTTAAAATTAATACTAATCAAATTTAAAGATTCAATAGCCGCCAGGAACGTATCATCCTGGGTGATCAAAGTCTTCAGCGGCAGCTCAGTGGACTTGCTGAGTTCCTCAACAAAATGGTTCAAAATATCTCTGATTGTAGAAAGAGCCGTTATTTCTTCGTCTAACTCCTCCATGTTCCTCCGGAAAATCTCGATAGCCGCAACGGCATTCGTATTATTTAATATAATTGCAATTTGCCGGACAGGGATTCGCAGTTTACGCAGCAGTAGGATTTGTTTCATTCTGGAAACTGCTTGTTCATCATAGATACGGTAAGAATATCCTTCCCGTCTGGAACTGCTGATTAATCCTGCCTTTTCGTAATAGCGAAGCATTCTTGTTGAAATCCCCAGGCTTCTGGATACCTGGCTTATGGTCATTTCCTCCATTATGTACCTCCTCGTATACTCTATCGTTATCGAATATAGTTTAAACTGCGACACGGTGTCAAAGTCAAGTAAATATGCAAAATCATTACCTGATGCCGATTTATTTACTCTTCCTGTAGAAGTAAACAGCTAATCCACCAAATATTGCAGCTACGAAGAGAAAAGGAACCCCATTTAACAAATTTAAATAAAGCGGTGCGCTGAAATAATCCGCTTTGCGGTCCGTCAGGCACTGCTGGTACCCCCAGTTATAGCTAACAGCAATGAACATTCCAGCCCATGAAATATTGGCGATGAAAATAGAAAGCCACATGAAGATTTTCCACTTGTTCATAGTTACCTCATTCCTAAATCCATTGCGCATGTTAATGAAATCCCATCCTTTATTTCGGTCAATTTTTTATTAGAATTTGCATTATGTTTTTGGGATTATATATAACAGCGTTTTTCTTTATTTTACCACAAAGTGAGAAGAAATTCATGTTTGATTTATTATAGTAAAAAACAGGAGGATATTCTATGATTATAGTCAAAGAATTTACTCCCTCCTGCCTCCTTTCGCCTTGTATTTCAGCTAACTTTCTTCTTTGATACACTCCAAAAATAACCCCGCTAAAAGCGGATCAAATCGGGCTCCCATATTTTTAGCTATCTCAGCACAGGCATACTCTTTTGATCCATTATGATTCCCGGCATCGTTTACCATTTTATCATAACTGTCTGCAATACAGCATATCCGGGCTTCCAGCGGGATTTCCTCCCGGCGCAGGCCATCGGGATAACCGCTTCCATCCCAGTGTTCATGATGGTATTCCGCCATAGCCCAGACTGTATTCTCATATTTCTGCTGGTCTTCTTTTAGCATACAGACAGCAATATCTCCGCCATATTCGGCATGGCAATGGGTGATGGACCACTCTTTTTGTGTGAGAGGTGCCTTTTTACAGAGGATTTCTCCCGGAATTAATATTTTACCAGCATCGTGATAGAGGGCACCCAGACGAACCGCTTCTATCGTAAGTTCTCTTGCTTCCTGCACATACATCCTGGCAGAGCACATCTTTACAAACAGGACACAGGCATATTTTGCAGTAAGACCTTGATGAATATAAAGTTCTTTCGGCAAATTTAAATAAAGCCTTTTGAAGATTTCCTGGACATTGTTCTGTTTTAATCTTTGCATCATTACCCCTCCTCCACCAGACTGGGATTCGTAAACAAGTGCCGGACGGATAGCATACCTTGCACTTCGGAAAATTTTTCCTGTATATTTCTCCGCTGCTTCTGTTATATGATATCTTTAAGAAATAACGAATCATAATATCTGGCTTATCTTTCGTAAAATACTTTATTTTACGAGAATAACTTCTTTTCCTTTTTCCTATCCCATTTCCCGCCATCGGTCCTGACGGCTTATGACGGCTTATATTTTTATGCTGTAAGACGATTCAGCTTTAACATTGATTTTTGAATATGCTGTTTTGTGGAATGTCCGTACCATTCCAGGGTAATTTTTGCAGAACTATGCCCCAGTATTTCTTTCAGTGCCTGGACATCCCCATTTCTTTCCATAAATCTTGTAGCAAACGTATGCCGCAGTGTGTGAAAGTGAATGCCCCGCAGTCCGATTGATTCCGACACTCTGGTTAAATAATATTGTAATACTCTTGGATCCATCGCTTTTCTTCCTGTGCCAAAGATATAATCACTCCCTGTCGCTTTGTTCTCTTTTTGAAACTGAACCAATATCTGAACCATAAAACGGGGAAGTGGAATAAATCGTCTGGATGAATCCGATTTGGTCTCCGTCAGGACCAGTTTAGTTTTCTGCGTCTGCGGATGAAATAAAGTTACTCTCTGAATGCTGTGCGACACATGGATTCCACCTGCCAGCGGATCAAAATCCTGCCAGGTATATCCGCAGCACTCCCCCACCCGGCTGCCGCTGTATAGCGCCAGCAACACTGCCAGATCCTTTGGATTCCTTTCATCCAGTTTCTTTTCTATTCGCTTCTGTTCTTCCAATGTCATAAATCTGGGTTTCTTCCGATTGTATTTCTTCTTTTTATATGGCAAAGTGGGAAGACTGGAAATCAGGTTTCTATCCCTGGCGCTGCACAGCGCCGCTATAAAACGTTTGCAGATATTTTGAGCGGTAGATGTTGAAATATTTTTATCAAGTATTTCATTGTAAAGGATCTCCATAGTCTTGTTACTGATATCACTTAAATTTAATTTTCCTGCTGCGGGAAGGATATGACGCTCTACCTGTCCCCTGTACACAGCGTATGTAGAATGCTTTACTTCAGGCTTGATTACTCCATCCAGCCAAAACTCCATCCATGCACCTACCGTTCCGTCCCGGAAAACTTCCTGTGCCCTGTCCATTGTTTTGGCCAGTGTCCTGTCTGCTTTGCAGACCTCCAGCTTTTTCTTAACCTCGGTATAGGTCTTTCCATAGATATAAGAAAAAGCCGTCCTGCCATCAGGCTTTTTTCCTATTACATATCTGCCTTCCCACCTGCCATCCTTCCGCTTATAGATGTTCTCTCCACGTCTTGCCATGCTGTTCACTCTCCTTCTAAAATTGACGGCTTATCTGACGGCTTAAAAATTCTAACCCGTACCCACAATACAGAACTGAATTTTGAAAAAATCTACATAGTATTGACAATTATATCCAATTATGTTAGACTCATGCCATAATTTAAGTTGATTTTTAACATATTTTCAGTCATTATCATAAAATAAAGTATTTTACGAACGGCAAATAGGCATCCGGCTATTTCAGCGGTTCTTTTTTTGTGTATGAAGAAGTATGAAAAAGGAACCGATAAATCCGTGTGGAGAACGGGGTTATCGGTTCTTTATTTTAGTACAAATCTCTATATACATCTAATTTTTAATCCTGCTAACGTTTTAATCCTCTCCCCCTTATAATAAACCTCAGCATCAACATTCCTCTGCTCCTTCCCCACATACCTCACCTGAAGCCCATACAATTCATGCTCCCGCCATTCTATATCAGCCACCAGTCCTCCTCTTGCTCTTAATCCTTTCACACATCCATCCCGCCATGCATCGGGCAGGGCAGGCAAAATGTAGAGCTTCCCCGGCTCTGACTGCAGAAGCATCTCCGCCACAGCTGACGTAAATCCGAAGTTACCGTCAATCTGCATAGGCGGGCAGGTGGAAAATAAATTGGGGCAGATGCCTCCTCCGTCTGTGTCCTGTGTGGCATCTCTTAGAATCCGCACCTGCATAAACCGCTTCATGATGTTCCAAGCCATATTCCCGTCATGAAGATGTGCCCATTGATTCATTTTCCAGGCAAGACTCCACCCGGTTCCCTCATTTCCCCGCAGCTGATGAGATTTAATAATCGCGCCTGACAGCTTTTTATTCTCTATGGTGATATCCTGTCCGGGAAACAGGGGGTAGAGATGGGATATATGTCTGTGGTTTTTCTCCGGCTCTTCAAATTCTGCTTCCCATTCCAGGAGCTGTCCTTTGCTTCCGATGCGGTAATTGGGTATCAGGAGAATACTTCTTTTTACCTCTTCCAGAATATCACTGGTTTGTCCAGTAATCTCCATTCCCTTCCGATATGCCTGATACAGTTCTTTCAGGATGCTGTTTGACATGGTGCTCATCTTCGAGACACCGGAACTCTGGTCTTCTGTCTGAAAACGGTTTTCGGGTGATGTCGCAGGGGACAGATAGATACCATCCTCATTTTCTACCTGTATGGAAAGATAAAAACGTACTGCTTCTTCCATAACAGGCAATACACTGTCTCTTAAAAATTCCTCATCCCGAGAATACAAATAAAAGTCCCATAACTGATTGCACAGCCAGCCGCCCGCCAGATTCCAATAGCAGGCAGTAGGGGCATTTGCCTTTCCACGCCCTACCGGCCAGGTGATCCTCCAAAGATCCGAATTGTGATGCAGAACAAACCCTTCTGCATCATAGTGTTTGTCTGCAGTTATTCTCCCATTTTCCGACACCTCTTTCATAAATGTTACCAAAGGTTCTGCCATCTCGGCTAAATTCGTGGAATAGGCTGGCCAGTAATTCATTTCCAGATTAATATTAGTAGTTAGATTGCAGCTCCAGACAGGACGGATATCTTCATTCCAGATGCCTTGCAGGTTTGCCGGCTGGGTGCCTGGCATGGATGAGCTGATCAGCAGATACCGCCCAAACCGGAACAAAAGCTCTGCCAGTTTCAGAGCATCCTTTTCCTGGCTGCCACCCAATATCTGATCCATATCATAATAGTTTTCCTGTCCTCTCCCTAAGGTAAGCTCCACCCGTTCATAATAGCGCTTGAAATCTTCTGTCTGTTTCTCCCGAAGAAAACCATACTCTAATTTCAATACCCGCTCTATCTGCTGCTTATTAAGGGATTGATAATCTATTCCATCCTGAAAAGGATGGGTATGATAATCTTTAAAGGATGTATTAACAGCGACGTATATCACTGCCTCCGTTGCATTCTCCACATACAGATGGGAGGTATCTCTTCCTCTGACCAGTACATTTCCATCAGTGGAAACTGCAAGTGAAGCCTGGGCGGACATGCCTCTCCTGTCTTTCTCTTCGTAATAGCACACCGAAAATGGATCGTCTTCTTTTGAACTGCCATAATACGGCAGGACATGCCCGGGAGCCTCCACCTCCAGGCAGAGCCGCCGGTCTGTAATTCGTAATTGGCTTACCAGGTCACTTTCTGCAGTGATTTGAAAATTCAGTGCTCCCGCTTTACTTGCTGTCAGCCGCATCACAAGAACCTGATACTCTATGCTGATAAAATATTCTCTGTGATATCTTACTTCATCCTGGCAGTAATTAATCTCTGCGATACCTGAACAGAGATCCAAAGACCTCTGATAGGATTGCGCCCTCTCATTCTGAAATGACAAATACAGCGTACCTATTGGTAAATAAGATTCGCTGTATTCACTGAGGAAATGGGTATCTATTTCTTGATATGCCTCTTCATATGCACCTTTTTGTACCAGTTCCAGGGCTTTTCTATGGTGGAGAGCACTATCATTGATGTTGCAGTCCCTGGGATATCCAGACCAAAACGTGTCTTCATTTAAGGAAATCCGCTCCTGCAAAGTGCCGCCGTATATCATGGCGCCCAACCGTCCGTTTCCAATAGGCAATGCCTCTTCAAAGCATTGGGCGGGCTTATGGTACATCATTTTATCCTTCATTTTGTCATTCATTATGTCATTCAACTTATCCTTCATCTTGTCCCCCATTATATCTCAAAGGGTGCAGCTCTATGGACTTTTTGGAATTTGCTCCAAAATGTCCATATCCTGCACCCCCGCTTCATTTATTTGCTCATAACACTGTCATAATCTTCCTGTAACTTTTCTGCCCATCCATCCAGTAATTCCTGCGCAGTCATCTGTCCAAGCATTACTTTCTGGATATTTGGCATAGCATAATCGGATTCTATATTTGTAAAATTCGGTAAATAATACGGGAAATTACAAAATACAACATTTTCGTCATTATTCATATCTGCACCCATTTTCATATAGGAAGTTTCCTGAATCCAGCTGTCTTTCTGAGCCTCTGTATTTACCGGCATATTAGACATCATTTTTTCATAAGAACTTGTCTCCTGAGCACTTAACAGCCACTCCAGAAATGTCCATGCAGCTTCTTTATTTTTAGAGGTAGCCGTGATCATATTTCCAGCCGGTTGAAAACTGGGAATTACAATTTTACCGGTTGCACTCTTCGGATAGGGAACTGCCTTTACCTTTGCTTCATCATTTCCAAATGCTTCATAATTTGCCTGGGCAGATCCCAGATTGTGTGCCATCATGACACCCTTTCCAGACTGGAACTGGGCAGCCATTTCCGGCCATGCCTTATTAATATCATCTTCAGATGTATAGGTACTGTAACTGCCTAAATATTTTTCTACAAATTCTACATTTTTCGGATCATTGATGGTGCACTTCCCATCTATGAAGAAATCCGTAATGCCGGAGTAAGAATACATCAGCATCTCAAGGGCTGACGCATTTCCACCACCGCCCCGTATAATTCCTCCAAATATTCCTTTTTCCTTATCCGTAGTCTTCTCTTCCGCCTCAAAGAACTCATCCCAGGTTGCAGGAATTTCCAAGCCTTTCTCTTTTAACAGGTCCGGCCTCACATACAGGCACTGTACATTGCCTCCCGCAGGTGTTGCATAGAGTTTCGGATTGTCACTGCTGTAATCCATATCCCGGTACAGATCCACGTATTTCTCCGGAATCTGATCCTTATCCGCCCAGCTGTCATAATACTGATCCAGAGGTTCTATAATGCCCCTTGATATATAGCTCGGGTCCAGATAAGAGCTGAAGATATCCGGCGCTTCATTTGCTGCAACCGCCATATCCAGTTTCTGATCAAAGGCGCTGAGATCCCCTGCCACACCCAGATACTCTACTTTAATTTCCGGGTGTTCCTGTTCAAATTTAGCTATGGTTTCCTCCCACCAGGCATTTCGTTCTTCATTTGCACTCGCTTTCCAGAATGTAAGTGTTGTTTCCTCAGTACCTGCATCATTTGCATCCGTTCCTTTGGCAGTTGTTTCTTTCGTACTTCCTCCTGATTCTTTTACATCTGCCTCTTTGTTACTGTTCTCACCCGTGTCTCCTGAGGGAGATGCACACCCAGCCATAACAGCCGCTCCAATGGCAGCCAATGCCAGAATTTTGCTTAACTTTCTTCTTCTCATACTTTTCTCCTTTTCTTTTTTATCCTTTAATTGCTCCGGCTCCCAGTCCATTAACCAGATATTTCTGAATGTATGCAAATAAGATAACCGGCGGTATCAATGCAATAATACTTCCTGCTGCCAGCGAACCATAATCAATGGTATATTCCCCTATCATATACTTTAATCCCACAGGGATGGTAAATAATTTCTGGGAGGTCAGGAAGGAAAACGAAACCATGAATTCATTCCAGCAGCTGACAAATGCAAATGCACCGGTAGCTACAATACCTGGCAGCAGCATGGGAAGCAGTATGTAAATTGCTGTCTTTGTTCGGCTCGCCCCGTCTACCCATGCCGCTTCCTCCACCGCCACCGGAATACCGGACACAAATCCCTTCATTAAAATCGAATTGAACGGAATCTGCATTGCGATGTAAAAAATAATCAGGGACCATCTGTTATTTACCAGACCCATCTGCTTAAAAATGACGAACAACGGGATAATCAATATGATGACCGGCATAAGCTGCGTACCGATCAACAGCATCATAAATATATTTTTCCCTCTGAATTTATATCTTGCCAATGCATAACCGTTTAATACAGAGCATACAACGATGATAACCAATGCAATAAAAGATACATACAGGCTGTTTATAAAATAGCTGGAAAACTTGCTCACCTTCCAGACATTCACATAATTCTCAAACGTAACCGGATTGGGAAGCAGGGAAATATTCATACCTGTAATTACATCCTTCGTCTTAAATGAAGTGATGACTGCCCAGATAAACGGTATCAGTATAAAGATCAGAATCAGAGCTAAAGGAATCCGGAACAGGAACCATTTCACCAGTTTTTTCTGATTACTCATTTCCATCACCTCCAAACTTACTCAATTTCATATATAACACTGCAAATATCAACAGGAAGAAAAATACCAGAACCCCAAGTGCGGAACCATAGCCATAATTACCATTAACAATAGATGTCTTCATCATATAGATTGGCAGGGTTGTAGTCAAGTTAACCGGTCCTCCGTTTGTCAATGTAAATATCATATCCGTAGAATTAAATTCCCAGATGCTGCGAAGCAGTGTTGTCAAAACAATCGTTTCTTTTAAATAAGGCAGGGTTATGTAACGAAATTTTGCTATCCTCCCGGCACCGTCTATATCACAGGCTTCATAAATGTCACCTGGAATTGACTGCATGGCAGCCAGCAGTGTAATTGCAAAAAACGGGATTCCCCGCCATAGTTCAATCATGACGACCGAAAAGAAAATCAGCTTAGGACTTGCCAGCCATGCCGGAACATTACCTGCAGACACGCCCCCTTTCATCATCAGTGTGTTTACCAGACCGATGCTTTGATTCAGGATCAGCATCCACAGCATCGTTGTGAGCACACCGGAAACCGCCCAGGGTATCAGCGACAGGGAACGCACAATTCCCCTTCCTTTAAATTTACAGTTTAATAACAACGCCAGGATCATTCCAAATACCAGCTGAAGTCCTACTTCCACAACAACCCACTTTACGGTAAATAGAATACTTCCTCCTACAACATCATCGTTTGTAAAAATAGTCTTGAAATTTTCCAGTCCTATAAATCCGGTATTGGCGAAATCCGCATAATTATAATTTTGAAAACTCAGCAAAAAAACTTTACAGATGGGATATCCAAATATTCCAATCATTAAAATAACGGAAGGTAAAATCATAACATAAGGCGACCACTGTATCCTTCTGTGTACTTTTTTACCAGACATTCCCTTTCTTTCTCTCATAGACACCATCCTCTCTTTCATGCCTTGATTATATCGGACTTACAGCGGATATCCAATTTAAAAAACCGCTGTGATGTTTGAAAAAAGCGACATGTAAACCGGTACTGCTTTCTTTTTTCTAAAACTTTGCTATAATGAAGTCATCAATCTTACTTTATAATAACGAATCCTGAATGATCATAATGGTGCAAAATCACAACCGTTTTAAATACCAAGGAGTATAACATATGAAAATATTAATCTTTCCCTCGAAAAAAAATTTCCGAAACCTTCCTGTACAAAGTAAGATGCTGCTCTCACTGCTGCTCTCCATTCTGGTAACCGGTCTGGTAATGATCACTGTTTTAACTGCAATACGTTACCAATTACATAAACAGGTCACACTTATGACTTCGAAAACCCTGAATCTCTATCAGGAAATGATGGAGCTTCAAATAACAGATTTAAAGGATTACTCGGTTACGCTCATGACCTCTCCGGATGTACAGAAAAATCTGAAAATCATTAATTCAGTTTCTAATGATCCTTTTACAAGACTCAGCTGTGAAGAACACATCAGGGACTATCTGTTTAACAGTTGTACCTATTCAAAATCAATAGAAAAGATTGAAGTATTTTCTATAAAAAATGCCGTATACAGTTCTGCTTCCTCACCTTTTGGACACTCTTTCTCCTCCATGGAGGATCTGCCGAGAGAAGTATCCACTGAAAGCGGCGGGGCTGTCTGGCTGCAAAGCCGCACAAAGGATAATCTGATTGGCTGTGCCAGGCTGATACGTTCCACAAGCCGAAAAGATAATTTTGATACCCTGGGTGCTATTATTATCTGGATTGATATGGATAAGCTTACAGACAATACTTCCTTTAATGAAAATTACTATAAGAGTTTTATCTATATAAAAGACAGCGATACCTTGCTTTACCAGCCCTCCGATGAGCTTGATCCTGCCCTGATTGCTTCCTTGTCAGATGATTCCATCCAAAAATTACAGGGACAGTCCTATATCGTTTCCCAGCGCCAGTCTCCCATCACAAACTGGAATTATTATCTGTTGATTTCACAAACCCAGGTTATGCAGGGCATTGATACGGCAGTTCAGGTAGCAATTATTATCCTGGTAATCGTTTTTTTACTCGTTCTGGTCAGCTGTATCCGGATTTCCAGAATGATTACCATACCTCTGTCCCGCATGAATGAAGAAATGCATTCACTTGCCCACGGTAATTTCCAGATTCGGGAAGAGTATCTGCTGGAATCGGTAGGCGAAGATGAAATCGGTGCAATCTGCCATAATTTTATCAATACCACCAAACAGATAGATACCCTGATTAATGAAAATTATAAGACCCAGCTTCTCACCAAGGAAGCACAGCTTCAGGCTCTTCAGGCACAGATCGATCCTCACTTTCTATATAATGCCCTGGATTGCGTTAACTGGATCGCTAAGGTGAATGGGCAGCCCCAGATCTCAACTATCGTACAGTCCCTGGCTATTCTTATGCGCAGTGCCATGACTCAAAAGCAAAACTTTCATACCATCCAGGATGAAATTACATTAATAAATCATTATATCGCGATTCAGCAGATCCGATTTGGTAAACGCTTAATCTATGAAACGAAAATTGATGAAACTATACTCTCTATAGAGATGCCGAAACTCATGATTCAGCCCATTATCGAGAATTCCATCAAGTACGGACTGGAACCATCTGATCACCCCTGTACCATTACCCTGGTTGTTCAGCAGTCAGGAGAACAACTGCAGATACTGGTAAAAGATAACGGACCGGGATTCCCGGAGACTCAGATTCCATTAATTCTCAATGGAACTGCCGTAACAAACGGAAATGGGGTGGGTCTCAAAAATGTAAACGAACGGATTAAATTATTTTACGGTGCAGATTATCATCTGATCATTCAAAGTACCCGAAATACAGAAACAGCCGTTGGGTTTCCCATTCCCTTGGTTCATCCTTTCGCTGAAACAAATAACTGAAGCAAATAACTGAAGCAAGTAACTAATTCAAATAACTAATTCAAATTATACATAAATCGGAGGAAACCGCTCATGATAAAAGTGGTACTTGTTGATGATGAAGAAATCATTCGAACCGGAATTTCAAAAATAATTGATTGGCATAACGCAGGCTGTGAACTTACAGCCGTTTTCGAAAATGGAAAACAGGCATTTGACTATCTGTGCAGCTGTCCTGCCGACATTGTTATTACAGATATCAAAATGCCTGTTATGGATGGTATCCAGTTAGTGAAAGAAGCGAATTACCATCAGCTCCCCGTCAAGTTTATATTGTTATCCGGTTACGGGGAATTTGAATATGCAAAAGCAGCCATGGAATACGGCGTACAGCATTATATCTTAAAGCCCAGCGACGAGACCCAGATCATTCAGGCGCTCAATTCCCTGATTGAAAAAATACAGGAAGAAAAGCAAATGCTGCAGACTCTGAATACCAGTAAGAGAAATATGCATAAACTGCTTCCCACAGCTAAGGAAGGCTTTTTATCCAATTTCATTTTGCAGGGAGCCTGCAGTGATTCTGACTATGATTTTTTTCATCAGATATTAATGAGTCAGGCAACGGACTGCCGCCTGATTGCGTTTCAATTAGAGAATGAAAACACCTATTTATCCCAGTTCGCCTTAAGGAATATCAGCCAGGAAATATTAGGTGAGGATGCTTCCTTTTGTTCCGCAATCCTTTACGAACAAATCATACTTCTTACCACCCTGAATCCTTTGAACCATCTGATTGAAAAATTAAAATTGATAAAAGAAAAATTTGAATCCTTCTTCTCCATTCCCCTGCGCGCTGTCATCACGTCCAGCCGCACTTTCCGGGAATTGCCTGCCTTATATGACGAAGCTAAGGAAAGCCTGGTCTACTATTATTATCTGCCAGCCGATACGATCATGACTCCGGATATTACTCAAAAACTGTTGATTAAGCACCAGGGTGATTTTCAGTTTTCCAAAGAGAAACTGAAAAGCTGCCTTTTCACCGGCTCATTTGATGATTCCGTAATCTACATTGACCTCTTCTTCCAGGGACTTCAAAATTCCATGTGCCGGGTGGAGGACATGCAGAACCGCATTTTTGACTTATATTTGTTTCTCAAAAGCCTGAGCAAAAATGAAAATAAAATTCTGGATTATCAAAAACTAAGAAAACTGATATCCTTAGATACACTCTCTGACGCAAGAGTATTTATCCTGCATACCTTAGAACAGCTTGCTGCAGAGAATCAAAACTTTCTGCAGGATCACCAGAAAAGCATTGCAGAAACCATTATGAAACTCGTTGACGAACATATTTCAAACCCTTCTCTCAGTCTGAAATGGATTGCCCGAACAAAATTGTATATGAGTGAAGATTACCTGAGCAAATTATTTTCCAAAACTGCCGGAGTGAAATTTACAAAGTATCTAACGGAACAAAAAATAAATTTTGCAAAAAAATATTTGCAGGAAAACCCTGAGATCAAAGTTATTGAATTATGCGATGCCCTAGGATTTGAAAATAATCCCACTTACCTGAGCACGCTTTTTAAAAATCATACCGGGATGACGCTTACTGATTACCGGAAACACACGCACCCAAAACACAATTAAAAAATAAGGAGACCCCAGACCATGACCAGTGAAATTAACACCGTCGACAGCTACATCGCCCAATACCCGCCAGAGATACAGGAAAAGTTAAATGCCATGCACAGCCACATCCGTGAATGTGCTCCGGACGCTTCCGAGAAAATCAGCTGGGGTATGCCAACCTTTGTATATCATGGGAATTTAGTTCATTTTGCCGCAAATAAACATCATTTAGGGTTTTATCCCGGTGAAAATGGCGTTGCCCGCTTTCATGAAAAATTATCGGAATACAAGTGCAGTAAAGGCGCGATTCAATTTCCTTATGATGAACCTCTGCCACTTGATCTTATTAGCGAGATTGTTGCATTCCGTATAAAGGAAAATATGGAAATATATGAAGTAAAGAAGAATAAGAAAAAATCCAAATAAACTGCTGCATTAATTGCAAAAAGCGCTGTCCAATGACGAAAATCAAACTTCATTTTCTTCATCAGGCAGCGCCTTTTTCTTTTCTGATTAAAAACTGTTTTATTCCACTACCACACCTTTTTGCAGCATTACATTTGCGTAGAGTGCTTTTTCGCTGGTTGTAATAATTGCATAGACTTTTTTTGCTTCTTCATAAAATGCGAACCGCTCTATGTTGCCAACTGCCTTTTCGCCTCTGTCATCATGCTTTGCAACGATTTCTTTGTATGTATCCCAGATGGGGGTTTCCACATTGTCTCCAGCCATTACTTCCATCAGGTTCACTGGCTGTTCCACGTAGGTGTCCAGCGGCATGACCTTTAAAATGGCATCTAATATTTCAGGAACTCCGTGTCCGTCGCAGCGAATCACGATTGCATTTTTACCCATGGATTCTGCCGGGAAATTGCCGTCGGAGATGATGATTCTGTCACTGTGTCCCATTTCACATAATACTTTTAATAGTTGCGGTGATAATATCTGTGGTATTCCTTTTAACATTTTACTGTCCTCCAGTTTTTCTTTTATTTACAAATACACCTGTTATCATTGGCACTGCGATTGCTGTGATTACCACAACTGCCGCAATCTGGGCAGCTGCTGACTCCACGTATGGCTGGCATGCCGGATCTGCAAGGGCAATTGCCGCCGGTACTCCGATGGCATTTGCTCCGGTTGCGCCGGCTGCAAGCCCCGCATATCCGGGACGGCGTGCAATGAATTTATCACAGAGAAAGGTAAATCCTCCCCCAATCCCCAAAACGATGATACTTAATAAGATTCCTTCTATTCCGGCACTGGAAACATTTCTCAAATCAATGCCAGCCCCCAGGGTAAAGCCGATAAACGGCAGCAGCAGCTGTATCCCCGGTCTTAGAAATTCCCTTATGGTTTTGCTTATATTTCCTGCTAATATGCCAAATAGAAGAGGCATGACAGTGGCAATCAGTGAAACCGCCGAAAAGCCTGCTGTCCCTGATGCACCAAAAACAAGTAAGGTGAGAAATGGTCCGTTGGTCAGTGACAGTGGTCCCACCACAGCTGCATCCGCCTCATCTCCATAAGCTGCAGTAAGGGAAAGATAAATACTGCCGTTGACATTTGTGATGGAACAAACCAATGCCAGTAGTGAAATTCCAAATATGCCATCCCTTCCCGCCAGACTTCCCACCAGCAGAATCCCCAGGTATCCCAGCAGAAACTTGGATACCAGCAGTGCTGCGCTCCGCCTTGCCACCAGCCCCAATTCTTTTATCCGAAGCTGGCTGCCAAGGCATAATAGCTGCACCCCCATAATTGTAACGGCTCCTTCATTGGAAAATGTGGCGGTGGTAAAAGAACCAATTTCTAATATACCAGGGGAAAAAGTATGAATGATTATCCCTATGAACATCGGGATAATCATCAGACCTGCGGGTACTTTACTAAATACCTTCCATACCATATTCTATTTTACGATAAAGCCGTCTTCATCCCATAAGTCATGCCAGTCGTTGGCACCTTCCCATAAGAATACCTGACCTTTTACTAATCTGTTATTTCTCTCTAAAGTAGCGATGAGAGCCATTTCTTCCTCTGTTAAAGGATCTTCTGTTGTAAGTTTCAGATTGCTTACGTATTCCGCTTCATGAACAGAAAATGGAATCGGAATCTGTCCTCTTTGTACTGCCCATTTCAGAGCAATTACAGCCGGATGGCAATTGTGAGCTTTTGCAATGGAAACCATTTCCGGTGTCTGGATATCTGCGATATCTTCCGGACACATATCTCTTTCCGGTCTTGTTGGGGAGCCGATGGGCATAAATCCAATTGGCTGAATGTCATGTGCAACCAGGTAATCAAATAATTCCTGCTGCTGGAAACATGGATGCAGTTCCATTTCACATGCAACCGGTTTGATTCTCAGTTTCGGAAGAACAGCTTCTAATTTTGGAATTGTCATATTGGAAATTCCAATACTTCTGATTAATCCCTTGTCTACCAATTCTTCACATCTCTGGTAAGTAGCCACAAATTCCTCTACGCTGAATGGTCTGGAATCCGGGTTACGGGAATCTACGTCACAGTGAGGTGCATGGTAATTCGGGAATGGCCAGTGAATAAAGAATAAATCCACATATCCGCATTTCAGATCTTCAATACTTTTTTTGCAGGACTCTTCTACCCGCTTATGCATGTCGTTCCATACTTTTGTCATAATGTAAAGTTCTTTACGTTCTACCACACCTTCGTCAAATGCATTCTGGAATACTTCACCAATCTGATCTTCATTGCCATAACATGCCGCACAGTCAAACATACGGTATCCGCAGCGGATTGCTCCAGCCACTGCAGCCGATACCTGCTCAGCAGAAAAGCGATCAGAACCGAAAGTTCCCATTCCGATGCAGGGAATTTCTTCACCTGTGTAAAGTTTTCTTTTTGGTACAATTGCCGGATTAATAAAATTGCTCATGGTTGTTTCCTCCTATAATTATATTTTTTTAAATTTATTTAGTTATCATTTCTCTGCTGATCTCTGAATGTAATATCAGCTTTTGTTGTTTCCTGTTTGTTATATCCTGATTCTTCACCCTTTTTTCATCAACCCTTTCAGGCTTTTATACAATTCCAGATATGTCTCATAATTTTTCTGGTAAAGGCGGTGTTTTTCCATATCCGGCTCATGCCGTCTGGTTAATTTTACAGTCATATGTACTGCTTCTTCAAAATCTTTGTAAACGCCTACACCAACTCCGGCGAGAATCACCGCACCTAATGTGGTCGCCGTATCAGAAGAAGGAACTACGATGGGCTTTCCTGTAATATCCGACTTGATCTGGGTCCACAGCAGTGAATTTGCGGAGCCTCCCATTGCCCTGAGTTCCTCAACTTTTGCACCGGTGTCCTCAGCTATATCCAGATTATGCTTTAATGAAAATGCAACTCCTTCCATCGCCGCTCTGACCATATGCCCCTTTGTCTTATTAAAATCCAGACCGTAATAAACGCCTTTTGCATTTGGGTCCCAGATAGGGGAACGTTCCCCCGCCATATAAGGAAGGAATACCACACCATCGCTTCCCGGAGGCGTCTCCTGTGCAATTTCATTCAGTTGATCCAGGGAAGATTTGCCCACTCTGTCCGCTATTTCCCGTTCATAGCCGGCAAACTCTTTTTCGAACCAGCGCATTACACCGCCGCCGCCCACGGTACCGCCCTGTAACAACCATTGTCCGGGGACCACGTGAGCTCCCATGATCAGACGGGGATCAGCTGCGTATTCCTCAATACAGATACTCATGCCCCCTGCCTGGCCCCCCTGTTCCTGGGTTTCACCAACATGGATGACACCTGCTCCAAGTGTTCCGCACGCAGCGTCCAGACCGCCTGCAACTACAGGGGTTCCCACTGCCAGCCCCGTCTTCTCTGCCGCCTTTGGGGTAACGGTTCCCACTACCTGATGGCTGGGAACCAATTCCGGCAGAAAACTTCTGGGAATGCCCATCTTTTCACACATTTCATCATTCCAGCAGCCGTTTTTCATATCAAAACAATGTACTCCATAACCCTGTGACATATCATGGCTCAAGGCATCTGTCAAACGGTATGCAATAAATGCATTTGACTGAAGTATCTTATCAATCTTTTCGTACATTTGTGGAAGATTCTCTTTATACCACAAGATTTTTGCCGTCGTATATGATGGCTGGAGTGAATTTCCGGTAAGGGCGAAGATATTTTCTTCTCCGATTTCCCGGTTGATTCTGTCACAGATGTCCTGCGCCCTGGTATCCATCCATATGGGTGTATTTGCAAGCGCATTTCCTTCCTGATCAATTGGAATTGCAGACCAGCTCTGCCCGTCAATTCCCACTCCGGCAATCTCCTGTGCATCTATATGATTTTTTTCCAACAATGTTTTTATCGTCTCACATACAGCAGTCCACCACTCATCGGGATTTTGCTCCGCCCAGCCGGGCTGTGGATAATAGACGGGATAATCGCCGGTACCTGCTGCAATTACCGTGCCATTTTTTTCAAACACTGCAATCTTGCAGGCACTCGTACCGATATCGATTCCCAATAATAATTGTCCCATACATGACCTCCTTGCGGCTGTCTGCGCCGCTTTTCCTGGTACAGCACTGTACCGATATTTCATTTCATGCAATTCTTATCAAATACCATTGATTGCCTTTTCTTATATTATAGATTTTTCAGCCACAAATACAAGAGATTAAATTGACAGAACAAACCAATAAATGTCGCATTATCGAATATTTCTTGACTTTAAAATTTGTTACTGGTACTATGAACGAAAAAGAAGTTATCAAGGTGGGAAATCATTATGCGAACGGTATATACGGATTTAAATATTAAATTTTCTATAGAAGACACTACCTTCCATGTGCTGAATATTGTATTTGAGCGTTTTTTGCGTTCCATGCCGAAGCACAGCCATGGGAGCAACAGCTACGAACTGCACTATATCCCTTATGGACACGGAAAAGTAAATATTGATAACACCCTCTATGACGTTGAGCCAAACACCCTGTATATGACTGGTCCCCACGTGGAACATGAGCAGATTCCCATTAAAGACGATCCGATGACCGAATACTGCATTTACTTTAAAATAAACAAAGCGTCCACTTTCGCCGTATCTATGGGAAATGCGGATTCTATCACGGAGCAGTTTCAAAAAACGAAGTTCTGGTTCGGAAAAGACTCACAGGACATCTATCACCTGATGCAGCAGATATTTTATGAGTTGGAAAATAAGTATACCGGTTATATCACTCAGGTGGAAACACTGCTTCAGCAATGCATCGTTAAAGTGGTACGAAACTACGAAAACAAAAAAGAATCCAGGGCACACTTTTCTCCCTCCAATCTGGTAGACAGCAAATATCTCATTGTGGAAGAATGCTTCTTATATGACTATGAATCCATAACTCTTGAAAATCTCGCAGTCCGCCTGGGACTCAGCACCAGACAGACGGAACGGTTTTTAAAAGATTATTACGGCAAAACATTTTCCCAGAAAAAAAGTGAAGCCAAGATGTCTATGGCTAAGATCCTGTTATCGGACGAATCCCTGCTTATTTCAGAGGTTGCCAACCGGTTAAATTATTCCTCCGTGGAACATTTTTCCTATGCTTTTAAACTATTTTATGGGATAACGGCGAGGCAGTATCGGAAAAACCATGCAGAAAATTACCAGAAAAAATAACCTTTCCAAGCTGGTGTTTGCTGTTAATGAGTAAAATTCCTGCAATATGATTTGCAAATTATTTATTTGCAAGAAAATTTTGTAAAAAACAAGATGCACTAAAATTAATTCGGTGCTATAATACTTCTATCAAATACTAATTTAAAGTGAAATTGCAGGTTAATATATATGAAGAAAACGAAATTACTTAATTACGCTCCACGATTAATACTCATTATCTTATTATTTATATCTGTAATATTTTTAATGAATACTGTCCAAAATTTGCTGAATTCTGATGTTAAAATTAATCTGACCGAGATAGTAACACAAAATAAAGATGTTATTACCAGTAAGCTTAATATGGAGGTAAATGATCTGGATTCCACCGCAACCCAGATTGCGAATATTCTAAGCACTGGAAATACCATTGACAATGACAGTATTTACAAAGCTTTTTTAGCGAGCATCGCCAATAATGAAGATAACAACATGTTTGTAGCGGGAACAGACGGAACTGCATATTTTAGAGACGGTAATACGCTGGATATTTCAGGCCGGCA
The DNA here is from genome assembly GCA_900540475.1 of uncultured Robinsoniella sp. Taxonomy (GTDB): domain Bacteria; phylum Bacillota; class Clostridia; order Lachnospirales; family Lachnospiraceae; genus Robinsoniella. The sequence continues at coordinate 99,659 of UQGG01000009.1, forward strand.
GTATTACAAGTTAGCTATGCAGAATCTGCACAATATATCTGACCGCCTGGTATCCAGACATGACGGGGAAGAAATCTTTGTAATCAGTGTTGCGCTGAAGTGTAACGGAGAAATAATTGGTACGGTGCAGAAATTTTTTACACCGGAGGAAATGTATGATATATGCTCCATTTCTTTATTTTCAGAAGAAGGATATATGTATATCATAAATAAAGAAGGTTACATATTAGTCAGTTCCAGACAGGAGACATACAGCCAGGAAAATGAAAATTATTTGAGGATGATTTACGCCCAGGGCAATGAGAATGAATCCATCCAGCTGCAAAATGATATCCAGAATCAGCAGTCCGGTTTTATGGAAACTACGGTAGATGGGAAGAAGATATTTTCCGCTTATACACCGATCGAGGACATACATGACTGGTATCTGATATCAAGCGTTTCAACAGAAGCGGTATCTCCCAATGCTAACATCGTGATAAAGATGTTCTATCTGATCCTTTCTGTTGTAGTTATTATATTTGGATTAAGTCTTTTCTTTTTCCTCTCTTATAAAAACAAACAGAAATCACATTTGGAACAGATTGCTTTTGTTGACAGTGTCACCCAGGGAAATACCTTTACTAAATTTACAGTAGACCTGAAGGACGCACTTCGGGAGCATATCGACAAACAGCTCTATCTGCTGAAATTTGATATTGATAACTTTAAATATGTCAATAATTTTTATGGATTTGACGTAGGTGACCGCATGCTATTCCAGATCAACAAAACCATCGAAAGCAAACTGCTGCCCGGCGAGCGCATTGCCCGTATATCCGGTGACCACTTTGTAATACTGCTTGAAGATGTGTCGGAACAGCGTCTGGAGAATCTTCTTGATTTTCCGGAAAATGAAGAAGAGATTACGATTTACATAACAGCCGGAATTTATGCCATTACGGATCGAAATGAAAGCATTAACCTGATGGTGGATAAGGCGAGCACTGCCGCCCAGACCGCAAAGGGGTCGCTTGATAAAAAGGTCATCTACTATTCGGAAAATTTTGACCAGCAGATGATCCGCAACGAACAGATGAAACGGTCCATCAAGCAGGCATTCAGCAACCACGAGATGATTCCTTTCTTTCAGCCAAAGGTTGATATTCTGACCGGCAGGCTGGTCGGGGCAGAGGCTCTGGCACGCTGGTTAAAAGACGGAAATTTAATCCCACCTTTTGAATTTATTCCTTTATGTGAAAAAACGGGATTGATTATGGAATTGGACATGGCTATATTTGAACAGACGCTGCATTTTATCAAAAAGCATTTAGATCAGGGTATTCATTGTGTTCCTATCTCCGTAAACTTTTCCAGGCTGCACTTAGTAGACAGTCACTTCCTGGAAAAAATCGTAGATAAAATCCATGAATACGGGATACCGGCTAATCTCATTGAAGTGGAGCTGACAGAAAGCGCCATTTTTGATAATTACGAAGTTATTTCCAGGTTTATAGACCAGTTACATACGGAAGGTTTCCTCATTTCCATGGATGATTTTGGCTCCGGTTATTCATCCCTGAATATGCTGAAGGATATTTCCATTGATACGCTGAAGATTGATAAGGATTTCTTAAATAAAACAACGAATAGTGAACGCCAGCGGATCATCTTCTCTGCTGTGGCACAAATGGCAAATCAATTAAAGATAAATGTTGTAGTTGAGGGTGTGGAAACACTGGAAAATGTTTCTCTTATGAAAGAAGTGGGATGCTTTGTCGCCCAGGGATATTACTATTCAAAACCAGTAGATGAAAGTACATTTGATAAAATGTATCGGGAGGGGTTCCTATGTTAAAAAAGGTTCTGTATTTTTTGTGTGCAGCAAGTCTGTCTCTAAGCTTAGCAGGATGTAATCAGTCTGACAAAGAAGTGAAAATCGGCGTTTCTTTCGGCGTTGGCCAGGCGTCCAGATGGGTACAGGAAAAAGGTTATATGGAAGAACAGGCGAAAGAGCTTGGTGTTCCCATTGAAGTCCGTCTGAATACAACCGATGAGCCGAAAACCCAGACAGAAGACTGTATTGAAATGATTGACAGCGGTATTGATGTCTTAATTCTCACTCCAAGGGATGTTAATAATGTAAAAGAAATACTGGATTACGCCAAAGAAAAAAAAGTAAAAGTCGTCAATTATGCCCGGGTAGCCTTAGGGGAAGAGATTGATTTATTTGTGGGATATGACTGCGGCAAAATCGGACAGACCTTAGGCCAGTACCTTGCTGAAACGGTGGATCATGGAGACTACATCATACTGGAAGGAGACCTTGGCGATCACAATGCGGTTCTTCTGTACGAAGGGGCAATGCGGTACATTTCTCCACTGGGAAATGATATCAATATTATTCTGGATAAAGATGTCCCGGGCTGGTCAGCTGATGAAGCCAAGAAAATGGTTGTGGAAGCGATTCAGGCAAACGGAAACAAAGTGGATGCTATCCTGGCACCAAATGATAAAATCGCAGGCGCCTGTGCCGAGGCACTGAAAGAATTAAATATTACAGATCCCGTCCCCATCACCGGTATGGATGCTGAGCTTGATGCAGTTAAGAGAATTGCAGCCGGTGAACAGGATGTTACCATTTACATGGATTTGAAGGAATTAGCCAGCACTGCAGTCAATGAAGCTTATCACCTGGCAAAGGGTGAAAAGGTAAACGTAAATGCGAAATTTGACAATGATTACGAGGAGGGTGTAGAAGCCAATCTGATTACCGGTAAACTGATTACTGCAAAAAACATTGATAAGATCTTAATTGAAAGCGGTTATTTTACGAAAGAAGAAATTTATGGAAGTGAATAACAGTTGAAATTGAGGAGTCCTGGTTGAGGACTCCTTTTTCATCAATATTAACCATCTTATGGAATCCGCTCACAAAACACCGCATACCTCTGCAGGTTAAAGCCGTAGGGATGGCAGGTAAGCAGCGTTACCAGGTCTCTTCCCTTTTGTATCAGGATATCCTGAATGTCGGTAGGTTTCAGAACTTTAATTTCCACAACCTTATAAACCAGGGTTTCTCTGAAATTTTTAATGATTACCTCATCCCCCTGCTCCAGTTTTTCGATGTCCCGGAACATAGCCGCTCTGCTGTACCCGCGATGAGCGGCTATTACTGCATTTGAGTTTATCCCGCCCACAGGCAGTGAAGTCTGGGTAAGATGCGCCGCTCCTTTCGCCATATTTTCATTGGTTGCGCCCAGATAAATGGGAAGTTCAATATCCATTTTCGGTATTTTTAAGCTTCCGATCATGTCTTCATCGAATCCCCATTCCTTCAGACTGAATCCGATCTGCTCATAGGAAAAGGGATCCACCAGGTCTTTTTGGCCTGATCGAAACAAGTCTCGATTGTAGGCTAATATCTTTTCATAAAGTTCATCGAAATATGATCCTGGAACGACTGTACCGGATACATCTGTTTTCACTTCTTTTTTCACTTCTTTTTTCATCTTGTCTACTTTGTGGTCAAATGCTTCTAACACTTTCTTAACCTCCCGGACATATACTTGCTGGGAAACGTAAGGATAGAGCAATAATCCCAGACCGACAGCCAAAGAAACCACAGCCAGACTGATCAGAATTTTTTTCTTTAAGATCATTTCTCCCTTCCTTTCTTTCTCTTTCCCAGAATCACGATAACTATAATAAGAAGGATCACTACTGCTGTTGTAATGCAAGTGATCAAAAGCGTCTGTTCCTCCCGGGTCAGCTTTCTTTCTGTGTCAGCCACTGCCTGCTTTTCCTGCCATGCATGGTATTCTGTTCTTTTGCCCCGCACCAGAAGCCTGTGGCTGTTAACCCCATAGGGGGTGCATGTTACCAGCGTTACGTAATCTTCTCCCGCCACCGGTTTTAGATCATCTGTATGCTCCGGTTCCACAACCTTTATCTGGTCAACCCGGTAAGCCAGAACACGATCCAGAATATGCAGATAGAACAGATTTCCCTCTTTTAGTTCGGTCAGATCGGTAAACAATTTTGCGGTTGCCAGACCGGTATGCCCGGTAAAAACAGCATGTGTCCCAGCACCACCCACAGGCAGCGAAGTTCCCTCCAGATGCCCCACGCCTTTTTTTAATGTGGATTCTCCGGTGCCATGATAGATCGCCAGATTTACCTGGATATCCGGGATATCAATATAGCCCATGATTCCATTCACATTTAATACTTCTTTGTAATTGTCCTGGAGTACCATTCCGCTTCCTTCCAGAAACGGATCCCTCAGTACATTTCCACTCAGGCTTTCATTATATTCTTCTGCTTTTTTCCATTCTTCTTCCATTTTACCGCCGTCCGCATTTTTCACCTGTTCTTCAAAATTCTGTATGGCATAAGACTGATTTCGCTCCATTAGAAAGTTACTGACATGGGGATACAGGAAGAATCCCAGACCCAGCAGTAATAAAAGCACGATTGAAATTATTCTCTTCATATATACTCCCGTGTTCCATACAAGAAAAGAGGGAAGCTTTCCTCCCCCCTTTCGCTTATACTGCTCCTGTATTAATGATTTACTTTACGTTTTTTAAAGGAATGTATCAGCAGTATTCCCGCCAGTACGATGAAGCCGATTCCGGCTGCCGTAAAGATTGTGGTACCCATTCCACCGGTTATGGGAAGTATAAATGCACTGCTGTTCTTAACCGTTACCTTTGCAATATAGCCGGTGCCCTCTATCCCTGCGGGATTTATGGTTACCTTTACCGGTTCATTTAAAAGGTTGTAGCCATTCGGCGCCTGTGTCTCTACTAAATAATAGGTGGTAGGTTTTGTATCTTCCGTAACTTTATCGCCAGTAATACCATAAGAGAATCCCAAAAATTCTGCTGTTCCGTCTGCTTTTGTGGTCACGATGATATCATTTCCATCTGTATCTTTGATATATGTTTTATTTTGGGCATCGTTTAAACTGGCTGCTATGGCAAATTTGGCATTGGCAAGTTTTGTCTCCTGATTATTGGCATCGACTTTCACAAGACCTATCTTTCCGGTATGTACTTCCGGCTTATTTTCAGGCAGTACCTCATAGCTCTTATCCTGGTCAAACTGGTTTTTATAATCCATCTTTGCACCGTTTTTTATTTCGGTCTGCATAGGGGCATCTTTGGTCAGGGTTGTTTCAAATACGACTCTTATGAATTTGTAACCGCTGTCTGTGAGATGCTTGCGGCCTGCCTGGGTAAAGCTGACTTTTACTTTGCTTTCTGTTGTCTCAGATGTATCATAATTTCCCGCTGGAATCAAGACCTCACCTGCGCTGCCTGTCTCCGTATTTCTGTCTTTTACCCCGTACACCTTAACGGAATCCGCAACGTACTTTAATACAGGATCCAGTTCATCGGTAATATCATATTTCTTTGCTGCTGCCACATTGGTTGGTACGGACGGCTGAATGATCCAGGTTACTTTCCCGCCGTGGGTATCGGAAGTTTCGTGTTTGTTGGGAACTTTGGTCACGTATTTATCAATACTGGCACTTTCATTTTTCGGGTAAACATGAACATCGGTTATCCATCCGGTGCCTTCCGGATTGGTCATCGGCACACTGACGATAAACGGTGCTACCGGTTCTGCTACCTTTTCACTTGAAAGCTCTGTTACATAATAAAAGCCTCTGTCCAGATCTTGAAGTACTGCAATACCCAGATCTTTGCCGTCTGCATCTGTTCCTGATGTGGTAACTGTCTGGGATGTTGTTTTGTCAATCATATCCTCTGTAACTTCCGATGCATTTGTAGGTATCTTCCCTCCGGTGGGGGAAACAGCATTCCCATCAGCATCCAGTGTGATCTTTAATTTTTCTACCTTAAATTGGATTCCATTTAGAGGCACTGCAGATTCCGGTATATCGGTTGTTTCATTTCCGTTTCCGGGGGTGTCTGCTTCTGTTAAGTCCTCCATCAAATACTTATGGATGGTAAGGCTGCCCTTTTCTCCGGGCAGATCTCCATTGTTTCCGGCTGCTGCTGCGGAAACCGTAAACATGCCTGCTGTTATAACAGCTGCCATGAATACAGCACTTAATTTATTGATTATTCTTCTCATAACTTTGGTACTCCTTTTCTTTCTTTTTGTATTTCCGCCGGTAAATACCAGCAGAATGATTGCTGTCATTATCACTCCCACACCGAACATGGAGAAAATCTGTGTGCCGCTGCCCCCTGCCAGAGGCAGATGTGCTTTTTTCAAATTGGGTAATTTGTATATTACTTTATCGCCTAAAATTTCTTTTATAAAAGCGGGCGGCAATGGATCTCCTGCTGCTTTTATGGTTATGGGGTTTTCTTTGTCGGTAACATCCACATGGATGCGCCACTGTCCCAGAGGCAGGCTGTATCCGGGATTCGTCTGCACCTCCACCAGCTGATAATCGCCGCTTGGTACGTCTTCAAAGTCAACCAGTCCATTTTCATCGCTTACCACTGAATCTCTTTCAATCCAGCAGTTTTGTGGTTCACTGGTAACCAGTTCGTCATGCTGTGCATCATGCTGATGATCTGCCCCGCAGGAATAAAGAGTAAACTTTACATTGCTTAAGGGCTTATCGGTATCACTCCCATCCACTTTGTAGAATTGGAATGGAACCGCAATCAGCGTATTAACAAAAACAGCATGTTCTGCATTAACCGTCCCCTGGGAAGAGGTATAAGTGATGCTTTTTACTTCCAGCTGGTCTGTGCCCTCTGCTTTTCCGATGGCAACTGCTGCTGCATAGACGTTGGAGTCATAAATGTAGTTGGGATCACCGTTGTCTTTTTCTGTAATGAGGTAATGATAGACATAATTTTCTCCCTCTTTCACAGTATCCGTGGTAATTTCACTTCCCAGAGTAATTGTTCCAAACTTTGCGGTTCCATCTGCTTTGTTTACTGCAGCTAATGTGGACGGCAGAGACGGAGTTTCCGGATACGCCGGATCATTTTTCAGGGAAAACGCAAACATTCCTTCCGGAACCGGTGTTATTTCTTTTCCTGTAGGATATTTCAGTTTCTTTAAAACTGCTAAGGATACCTGGACGGGATGCAGGGGGTCCTGCTGTTCTGCCGTCAGATGCTGTGTAAATGCCGCTGCAACAGAGACATTCTGATACATGTCACGTGCTTCTGCGAGCTTTGCCTCTGCCGCTGCTTCTGCTGCATTCCTGTCGGGAACATATACGATGGATGGATCTGCTGATTCCCCGCTTCCAACGATATAGGTCATCATCCCGGCTGTTCCGTTATGATTCCCCGCTGTCCACTTCAGGGTCAGGGATTCCAGATCTCCACCCTGGGGAGGAATGATTTCTAAATCTATGTTGTCTGTCCCATCCCCGCCCAAGACAAATGACCCGTCCTCTATTTCCTGAACACCCTGCAGCGCACCTGTATCAATTTTGCTGCCGCTTTTGCCATTGATTTTCACTTCTCCGTCACGAACAGAAAAAGCAGTCGGTGCGGGATTTTTGTCATAGCCGCCAGGCGGACTGTCTTCTAAAAAATAATAGTCTCCCACTTCCAGACCTTCTACTTCTATCTTTCCATTCTCATCCGTAATATAGCTGCCAATAATAATATCCGTTTCCGGAGCAAAGCTGTCACCCTGTTTCCGATACAGGACGTATTTAGCGCCCCCTTTGGGCTTGCCGTCATCCTGACCAGTTTTAATCAGGGAGATCCTGTGGTCAGTGTAAACAGAGCCTTTCTCAACTTTTGTATACATTTTAATCTCAAAGGGTATTCTCCAGGATATTGTGGATGCGTTTGACTGCACATCATCAAACCCGGAATCGGTTATTACAAACCAGTTCATTCTGGAATCATTTGCGGCTCCCAAAGTAATAAACAACTTACCGCTTCCCAGTATGTTCGTCAGTTCAAGACTATCAATTTTACCGCCCTGCTGAGAGACCTGTGCTCCTGTGGATGAGCCGTCTACTTCCCGGATCTTAATGCTGTCTTCGCGGATATTGACGTGGTCATCTCCTGCATAAAAAGAGAGAGGTACCGTATAAGTTCCGGCAAATGATTCCGTTCCATCAACGACATACTTCAGAACTTCGTCATCCAGTTTTACAACATTATCCGTCAGGAGCGGCTGTAGATTAAATCTGCCTCCTACCCAGAGCGGATATTTACGGATCGGATTGCCATATACATTTACTTCCATGGAACGTCCATAAATACCGTAGTAGGTCTGTTCGTCCGGTGTTACTTCTTGCTCTGTAACCGCTTTTGTTATGGACAGGGGGCGGATATCTACAATGCGATTATAGGAAATGTCCCATTTCCCACAGGATTTCAGTAAGGAGATTCCTTCTATGTCTGTAATTTCTTTATTGCTTGCATAGATAGTTCCGGTATAAGATCTTAATAAATCCACAACTGTTGAGAAGTTATTTTTCTCCAAGGTATTCCCATCCAGGAAATTAGACGGATCTGCCTTAATAGAATCGTATATCGCCCGGGCAAAATTCTGATCCTTTATCCCGGCTGCCTGTATTGATTCCGGGTTGAAATCACGGATATCCAGTTTTGGCATTCCCTGATCCCGGTTGGAAGTTTCGCTTTGTGATTCTGATGGCGGCTGAGATTCCGGCTCTGACTGGGCTTCCGACTTTGGCTGGGATTCTGGCTCTGTCGGGGCTTCTGGTTTGGGCTGGGTTTCCGGCTCTGTCGGGGCTTCTGGTTTGGGCTGGGTTTCCGGCTCTGTCGGGGCTTCTGGTTTGGGCTGGGTTTCCGGCTCTGTCGGGGCTTCCGTTTGGGATTGCGTTTCTGCTTCTTCACCATATTTTCTTTGAACCAGCTGATCCTTCTCTCTCAACACTTTTTCATTTTCTGACGCCGGCTTCGACCCCCAGGTATCCGTATCTCTTGTATTTGTTTCTCCGGATTTATTCCGTATTTCTCCTTTGATCGTTTCCCGGGCAGGCCCTGCTGAAGCATCCGCATGCTGACTCCAAATCGGATTAGCAGTGAGACATACAGCAAAGCACAAAACGAGTATCAGAATTCTTATTTTCCTGTTTCTAAACTTCAATGTATTCCCCCCCTATCCACGATATTTCTGTTTTGGCAGACTACACAGTAAATATTAGTTCCAAAGTTCCAATGGAAATCTGCCTGCTTTTTTGTAACCTTTTATTTTTTCCTAGACGAATGCTCTATCTTCCTGATAAGTCACACCAAACCACGTATCTCGGCTGGGCAATACTTTGACCCGGCACCTGCCTTCTTTTATGAGATCCCTTACTGCCGTGGGTATTACATGTTCACATTTCATAGGATTTGCATTTAATTCCCGTTTTAGAAATTCAGAAAATATCCGGTCACACTGACCGAATATTGCTGGAGAAAATCCCCAGAAATTCATGGAACACATGGTATTTTCATGTATACAGCTGTATTGATTGTCTGCCTTACCTGTCTCATAGCAGACCTGCCCGTCTTTTTTCCTGATTCCGCCTATTTCCTCAATACCGGTCAGGTACCCGTCTTCTACCTTGCAGACCCCTCTTGTTACAAAACCATGATCCGTCAATGTATTTTCCAGCGGGTATCCGATCATGGCGTAGTGATTCTCCTGAACCTCCGTACATAAGAATTGATACATTTTTTGAAATGCATCCCTTCCATAGAAGTCATCTGCATTACAGATGGCAAATGGTGTATCCCTGCTGCGGCAGGCTAACAGCGCATGTGTTGTTCCCCACGGCTTTTCTCTGCCTGCCGGAACTGTAAAACCTTCCGGGATATCATCCAGGTTCTGATAGGCATATTGAACCTTCACCTTCTTTCTGATATGCCTTACCAGATTCTGCTCAAAGATAGCCTCGTGTTCACTTCTTATAATCAGCACAAGATCACGAAAACCGGCTTCTATGGCGTCATAAATAGAAAAATCTATGATACTTTCACCATGATCACCCACTGCATCTACTTGTTTAAGCCCGCCATACCTGCTCCCCATTCCTGCTGCCAGGATCATTAATGCTGGTTCCTTCACATTTTCACTCCTCTGTTCTTTTTACTGTGGCTCACTGCAAAACTGCCCAACCCAATAAACAATACGGCTGCTATAACTGCAATAAGCTCACTTCCATTTTCTCCGGTCTTTGGTGAAACACCGGTTTCTTCGCTTTTTCCCTGCTCTTTGTCCTGGTATACCAATGCTACGGGCGATGCGGAATGAAATACCGCAGTTGCAATATTCCCACTAGTTGTGGTATCCAGCAGTTCCCATCCATGTGCATCGCATTTATGCAGGACGTACACCTGAATATTAGAGGTAATACTATTGCATACCAGATCGATGCTGATGGGTTGGTCAATAGATGGCATGGGATCTGCCTCGATTGTCAAATTGCTGATTTTTGTCAGAAATTTATAATCAGACAGTTTTTCCAGGGAAATGACTTTAGTCTTGCTGTTATAAAGCTCCAGTTCATCCTTCCCCAAAGCTTTTGCCAGATTCTGGTTCTGACTGTTGTTTATTTGATCCACCTCATTTTGTAATTCAGGATCATCAAATTTATCTGACAGTTCTGCAGAACCTCTGTCGGGGCTTGCACTTACAATTCCTCCGGTTCCGGTTGAAACACTGTGTATAATACCGCTGGCATGAACCTGCATTCCGGTCATCAGCAGCATACATACCGAAAGAATTGCCGCCACTTTTTGCTTCATATCCAAATCCTCCTTAATAAAATTATTTTTGTTTCTTTTTTCCATTTTCTACGGTTCCTTCGCAAAATATATCTCACTCCTCCTCTCCTGATACGTATAAAACGCATTCTATTTATCTAAAACTGCTGCAGATAAAAGTGTTTCATAACCTTGCAGCAGGCAGATAACGCAACTGACAAAAATTAAATTCTAATTATTTTGCAGCACTCCCAGAACCAGATATCTGTAATCACTTCCCATGCCATGACAGGTTGAAAGGGTAAGAATTTTATCGGTTGGAAGGATGGAAATATCCCCGTCCACATTGCTTCTCATATTGCGGATACTCATGATTTCCCGGATAAACGAGAGGAAAGAATCCTCACCGGAGAAATCATAACTTTGCATGATATGGCGGTTGTCGAATAACACTGCAGCAAATATCCGATAAGTCAGCTTCCTGTCTTTCAAGTAAATATAAAGATCCCGGTTTGCATCAAAAAAACTCTTGTCTTCATAAAGATGAAGTTCACCAAACATGTCCCCATTTTTCATGTTATGTCCGTATAATACCGTAACCGGATCTGTAAAATCTCTGCGGTTGTAATCTTCACTGAATATAGATCCCTCTATATTGGAACTTCCCTCCGGTGTTCTGTCCAGATAATAGAGATTGTCATCCTCCCGCTGGACAACCGGATAATTTACTTTTGTCCCGGGAATCTCTATCCACCCATAGACATCCGGCATTTCCTTCTGAATTTCTGCAATATTTACCGGAAGGTCTGCTGACAGATCTGTTTGCTGACTTTTTTCCTGATCCTTTTGTTTTTTTGATCGGTCTGTCAGCTGGTCTGTTGATTTTTCCCTGGATGATTTATCCCCGGTATCAGGCTGGTTTGGATCTTTCCCACTCCGGCTTTCGGATTCATCCTCCCCGATCACATGCTCAGATGCCGCTGCCTGTTCATACAATTTTGCTGCTGCCAGCTTCTGCATTTCCCTGTCCACCACAAAGCAGATGCAGATCCCTGCCATTACAAAAGCTGCTATTCCGATAATGAACCATTTCCCAGCATATTTGTTCTTTTTATTCAACTTCCATCACCGCCGCTGTCCTTTGATTCGGTTTCAACCTCTTCGTAAAAATTATCAAGGATCAGGTCGTATAGCTGATCCTGATCAACGTGAAATTCTTCATAATAAGTACCTTTTTTTGTCGTTCCGGGAAGCATCTGAATATCATCACCCCCAAAATCTGTATCCAGCATCAGTGTCGCCAGATAAACTGCATGATCAAGTCCCAGGTTAGTCACCATATTTTTAGACAGTTCCTGATAAAGCTGGATTGGTAAAGACGGATCTTTTCTGATCTGTCCTTTGGCTGCGTTTAAAAAGGATAAGACATATGTCTTCTGTCTCTGCATCCGCATCCCGTTTCCACCGCTTTGGGTAATATCCCGCCTCTGGATAAATTTCATCGCCTGCTCACCGGTCAGGGTGATTTTTGCCCCTTTTTGAAACGCCGGATCATCATATTCCATCTCTTCGGGTATAGTGACCGTTACGCCGCCAACCGCATCATTCAGCTTGGAAACTGCTTCCAGATTAATGGCTGCGTATCCATGAACCGGCAGGTTATACATTAACTTTGAAACTGCTTCTTTCATCATTTCGCAGCTCTTATGAGAACCATCCCCATACGCATAGGCAAGAGCTAAATGATTTTCTTCTTCTCCGATGTAATTACCTTCATAGTCATAATTTTTAATTGCAGTCATGGTATCTCTGGAAATACCGAATATTTTCATCTCTCGGGTATCCGGGTTCAGGGAGATCAGAAAAACGGCGTCTGCCTGTCCGCCTTTGCCGGATACCTCGGGTACGGTTTCGATTTCTTCCGTGCGCTTGTCGATACCCATGCATAGGATATTGATTATATTTTCCTCATACCGGTAAGCTTTTCCATCATGGTAATACAGGGTAGGATCATACGCTTCCTCTTCCCCATTTTCATTTCCATCTTTATTTCCATTCCTGTTTGCATCTTCACTTTCATTTTCCAGTGTGGGTGCCCTGGCTGCCGTATTCTTTTGCATCAGGCTGTTCTTGCCCATGACCCGGTATACGTGATAGGCTCCAAACCCGCCCATCCCGGTAAACACGCACAGGGTAAAGCATACCAGTAAAATCCGAATAGCTATTTTTATTTTTCTGCCTTTAGAAAAACCATAGCGGTAAAACATCCCCAGTCCATAACCCAGGAATCCACCCAGGGTATTACACACCAGATCATCAATATCAAATACACCTGTCCTTGTTTTTAGCTGTACCGTTTCTATAAAAAGACTGCAAAGAGGAATGAACAGCAGCAAAAGATATTTTTTCTTTCCTTCCATGCGAACCAGCTGTAGAAAAATCCCCACTGGTACAAAGAGAAGAATATTGCTGAAGATCCTGACCACTGCCCGGTTAAAATAACCGGCACGAAGTACTTCATCAAATAGCTTCAGATTTACTTTCGCTTCCTCCATGGGCGCTCTTGTAAAAAAAGTAATGCTGAGGATGATACCCAGATACAGTAGCAGCATACTGACCACAGAGATATTGCGAACCATTATTTTTACCGGTCCTCCCATATGGACATGGGCAATGGCAAAGTAAATAATGATACACAGTAAAACAGCAGCCAGTACAATGATCAGGAATGAAAACGGAACTTTTTCTAATTCACCGGACATAGTTTCCAGTACTTTACTGAAATTAATGATAGCTTTCATAGCATCCTAACCTTCCGAATCCGATACATTCTGTTTATAATATCGATAAGATTTCCCATAATAATAGTTGTGGTAACCGTATTTTAAAAATCCTGCCTCTACGTAGTTTAAGACGTATCCCACCAGTTTGAGTTCTGCACCCGCAAGCATTTCCATACCCTCCCGCACGAAGCGTGCCTCTACATAATCCTGCCTCACCAGATAAATTCCCGCATCCACATACTCCGATATAATGGATGCATCGGTAAAAAATGAAACCGGGGGCGTATCGATCACAACGTAGTCATATTGGCTGCCAAGTGTATCCAGAATATCCCGCAAACGGGGATTGGAAAGTACATTTGTTGTGTCTTCCCGGGCTTTTCCGGCACACAATACCATAATATTATCCTTGTACTTTTGAATCGCCTGGTTCAATTCCAGTTTTTCATCCAGGACATCCGGCAGTCCTCCCCCGCTGTTCTCTATCCCCAGCATCGTACCGATGGAAGGATGCCTCAGGTCACAGTCCACCAGAATTACCCGTTTCCCTTCATCCGCCATTGCCTGTGCCAGATTCACGGCAAAGGTTGTCTTGCCTTCGCTGGGCAGTGAACTGGTGATCAGCAGGGTCTTGGCATTCTCCTCTTTTAAATGCTTTGCGGTCCGGGACTGTATGGTTCGGACAGCCTGACGGAAATCGTAGGAAACCCGCTTGTCAGAAATCAAAATATGGCGTACTTCTTTGCCGGTCCGCTTCTTTTCCTTCACTTTGGGAATGTAAGCCAGACAATCCAGATTCACGATTTTTTTCATATCCGACTCCCTGCGGATCGTTTTTCTCGTCAGGGCATAGATTAAAAGTATCAGAAATACGCAGCATCCCCCTGCAACAATGCCCATTAAAAGATACTTGATCCTGGGATATGGATTTACCGCATTTTCAGACGCCTGGGTATAATCAATGACACTTAGCTCTACCGTTCCTACATTCTTAGATGCATACTCGGGATATGCCTCCTGAATTGCAGCCATCATTTCATTTGCATGGTTATAGTCCCCGGCAGTGATGGTCACGTTCAGCATATTAGAGGAACTGGTATTATACATGCGGATACTCCCCGGCAGCTTTTCCTCTTTGCTCATCTGCATATACTGCTTCATATCGGCGGATAATCCGGTATTAGTCAGAATATCCGGAAAAGACTGACTCAGCCGCCCGGTAATCATAACATCTGTTGCCGCATCTCCTGTCTTCGTCACCACATAGGTAAGCTTCGCCTGGTACAAAGGGATATATTTCCAGGTCTTCAGGGCAAATAATCCGCCTGAAATTAAAAGGAAGAGAAGGAAAAGCGGAATCTTATAACGCTTTAAGCCATTCAGCATATTGTCAATAAAATTTCTGATGTCCAGGACTTTCTCGTCATCATAAATGATGTCTATTTTGTCATTGTATAACTGCATGTTAATTCCTCACCTTCATGTCTGGGTTATTCGCCGGACCTCTGTCATATCTTCCATAATATTTCTTATATCCGTAGATCTTCGCTCCTGCCTTGCCGACAACTCTGGAACAAACCGCATTCAATACAAACCCGGCAACCTCCGTTCCGCCCCGTTCTAATAAATCAATAATGTCATTTACATTTCTTGCCTTCGCCATGTTCTGCCGGATCACCAGAATTGTCTGGGGAATGATGGACGCCAGAACTTCCACATCCCGGATAATTCCCGCTGGCGGAACATCCAGGATAATATAGTCCATCTCTTCTTCTGCTTTTGCCAGCAATTCTTTCGCTTTTTCATTTTTAAGCAGAATATCGCTCTCCATAATTGTTTTTGTAGAAAAACAGTAGTTTACCAGTCCGTTTTTTTCCCGGAAAATAATATCTTCATAAGAAGCTTTCCCCTCCAGATATGCGTTTATATCCCTTTCTTTGGGAATCTCCCGGTCTAAAATCCGGTATAACGCCGGTTTCTTCATATCTGCATCAACGAGTAGCACTTTTTTTCCTCTGGATGCCAGCTTAAGTGCGAGGTTGGCAGCGATGGTAGATTTCCCTTCGTTCTCCATTACGCTGGTCACCATAAATGTTTTGTCTCCGCTCTTTTCCAGCTTGCGCAGAAGCATCGTTGCAGTTTTGCTCATCTCTTCGGAATAAGTAAAGCTGACGGTAGGGTTAGAGAGTAAAATACTCTTTTTGGCATATTTATTTTCAAAGTGTATCTCTCCTAAAAAATCAGCATCAATCAGTTTCTTTGCCTGCATGGTGTTCTGGATTTTACCGCTGAAAATACTGACAATGCTCATCATACTCATCTCAATTATGGCAACCAGAATGAACACGGTGACGGCAAGTGCCAGGGCATTATTCGATTCACAGGTAATCTTCGATGCAAGAGGAGAACCGATTTTCTCCATCAGATAGCCTCCTGTCAGATACGAAGAAACCTTGGCATAATTCTTTAAAGCTGCTGACATCATCCGAAAGGAATCCTCCGCAGTTAAAGCTCTGGTTTCCAGCAGAATCATGTTGGAGCCTTCCACGCTTTGTGCCTGAATCGTACCCGGAAGCTTGCCGGTTCCAAGCTCTTCCCGGACCCTGCTGCCAAGGACATCACTGTTCAGGGAGCTGACACATCTTCCCACTACGTTGGATATGTTGTATTCCCCCAGGGAACTGAGGGTGTTATCTCTGGATATTACAACCATATTCATTTTTGATACGTACTCATTTGGTCTGAGCCGATTCCAAATCCCGAAAAAACAAACTCCAATAGTAAATGCCAGCATCAGTATGTATGGAATATTTTTCAGCAATGTCCTCCCTATCGATATATAATCAATTCCGGATTCCTTTACTTCCTCCTGACGATTGTCATAATCCATAATTTCCTCCTATTCTACTACCACCAGAAGCTCCGCATTGCAGGTGTACTCCTGGCTGTCTGTGGTGTACGTATATACGACAGCGTAATTGCCTTTTTTGCCGGTATCAACATCAGATGAATATTTGATCCTGGATATATTGACCCATTTTCCGGACTTTTCTTTTGCCTGTGCCTCTGTAACCTCTTTCTTTTTCCCATTTTCTTTTATGGTGACCATGGGACCATAGTCAATGCTAAGCGTCATCTGGTCATATACATAATCCAGGTATTCCGTGGGTTCAAAGTTATCTCCTTTGGAAAGATAAAGCACGTACTGCTTTAACATAATCTTAGGAACAAAGTTTCTTTCCTCATAACTGTCATCATAGATTTCCACCTTCACCGGCAGAGATGCAGTATCTCCAACGCTGTTTGTTACCTGAAGCGTGCAGTCGTAGATCCCCTCTTTGGGTTCTTCCTCAAACTTGTCTTCTCCGTCAATTTTAATAAATGGGCTGATATCCCCATCCAGGCAGTCCTCTGCTTTTACATACTGAACCAGAGAAATGTCTTCATTTTTGGAAAAGCGAAGGGGACTGGTGATGGAAAATCTGGGGCTGTGATAATCCGTATAATGTAATTTTCTGGTTACCACCCCAATATTGTTGGAGTGGTCAAATGCGGCATAAGAAATCATAAATTCATTATCCGCACCTGACGTGTTTTTTTCGATGCTCTCAATCAGCAGGGAATCCGTAACATCTCCATCCTGTCCATCGATGGCTTTTATTCCTTTCATCAGCTCTTCATTCCCAGCCTCAATGGAAGCTGATATTTCCTCATTCTCACAGATAAGATCCGGACCGGTGATATCCCGCTTCTGCTGCATCTGATATCCCTCATATACGCCAAATCCCAGTGAAATGATAAAAGCTGATACAATGAATCTTTTCATCCACTTCATAATATGAATCTCCTCTTTCTGTACTATACCAACGTTAAATGATGCGGCTGCAGAGTCAGTATTTCTTCGTTGCGAATAATGCGGTCGGGATTTTCCTTTAACAGTAAATCTGCGTATTCCGGGGAAAATTCTGTTCTTAAAAACCTGGAAATCCGCTCCATGGAAATCGTTCTCCCTGCATATCCATGTGCATCAGATGCAATCACCTGCACAAGATTGGAGCGAAGCATCGCATATGCCAGCCTGCCTGCACATGCCCCGAACTCTCCAAAGATACTTCCTTTGTTGATCTGCATTGCGCAGTCCCGCTGAATTAAATCATATATAAATTCCGGATTGTCCTGCATAAAATAATACCGCTCGGGATGTGCCAGAATTATCCGGTACCCCTTTTCCTGCACCTGGCGGACTGCCTGGTGCACCTGTTCCGGGTGTTCCCGAAAATCAAACTCCAGGAGAATATAACTGCCATGATTCATGGGGATCACTTCCCTGCGATCCAGCTTTTCACACAGATGTTCATCGTAATACAGTTCCATCCCCGGATATAGTTCCACTGGGATCTGATACCCCTTAAGCCTCATCCTCAGATACTCCAGGGCTTCCCAATATTCCTGCTGCGTATAAGAATAGAAGTTTCCATGGCTGGCTGCAAAGATCCGGTCCGTACCATTTTCGTAAGCCATACATATCATATCGATACTCTCTTCCACTGTCTCCGGTCCGTCGTCCAGACCGGGTAAAATATGTGCATGGATATCTGTCATGGAAATTCCTCCTGTCTTTTTATTTTCTATAAGTTAATTTTGACTTTGTATAATATAAGAGAGCAGAAAGCAGAACGACAGCTGCCAGTACCAGAACCGGCTTTACATACAGCCCCATCGTTCCCTCAAAAAACGAAACACGTTCCGTAAGTTTATCCATCGTCTCGATTACCGCTACCTGGCTAATATATATATACAGATAGAGTTTTGAACCGACCTGCTCCATAAGAGTTCCTTTTTTACTCAGGCTGTTTTGGATGGCATACAGGTAAAGCCCAATGATAAAAACCACATTTCCCGTATATAGCAGCGCATTCCCCACCAACCGGCACTCCAGCAGGATCATTGCCCCGCCCAATGCTGCAATCAGGATTGGAGTATTTCTTTTCAGCATCTGTATCTCTTTTTCCTTTTTATGGAGATAATGTCCCAGCATGAAAAGCGGAAAACCGGTAAGCAGAAAGTTCCGGTACCATTTCAAATGGATGCCTAATCCCGCCAGACTTCCAATTTCACAGAGCACCAGATTGACAGCTAATAAGATCAAAGCCGCTATATAAAGGGCATTCCATTTACTGCCTGACTTCACCAGAATGCCAAACATCATATAAACATATAGCGCTGCCGGAATATACCACAGCACACCGTTTACGGAATCCGTTACGTTTAACAGCAGGAACTCCAATATAATCTGCTGCTGAAAAAGTGCCGTCTTAACCCATAAAAAAGCTTCCTGAATGCCACCGCTTAACAGTTTCGGCAAAAAACGCCAGGCGATGTAAAAGAACATGGCTGTCACCAGCAGCTGAAATGTTTTTTTCACCCTGCGTCCGGTCACTGCAAGAGTCTTTTCCCGGTCCGTATAAAACGTATAATACCCGCTCAGCATAAAAAAGAAAGGAATTCCGGATCTGGCAA
The DNA here is from genome assembly GCA_900540475.1 of uncultured Robinsoniella sp. Lineage (GTDB taxonomy): Bacteria > Bacillota > Clostridia > Lachnospirales > Lachnospiraceae > Robinsoniella. The sequence continues at coordinate 118,626 of UQGG01000009.1, forward strand.
AAGCCGTAATGACTGCACCGGGTGCCGACGGAAAACGGCAGTGGACTAGGACAATTCCCAAACATGCAAGGCCTTTTAAGTAATTTGTAAAATAATTTGTCTTTTTCAGGTTTTTCATTCCCACACTCCTATTAATTCAGGCAAACCTGCTGACTTGCTTTGATACATTTTTGATGATCCATGCGCAGAAAATGCTGCAAATGACTGCAAATATAATGTATAAATACTCCTGTTTGAAATAGGATTTCCCCATTGCAATGAACATGGGATGAATCATATACAATTCATAAGAAATACTTCCCAGAAAACCAAAAATACTGTTTTCTTTCCATATAATTTTCATGGATGTCATCAAAATAAAAGTAACAAAACTACAGCTAATGGCATTTCTTAACAATGTCTGTAAAAATATTCCATCTATTCCCTTCCAGGCAAGCAGCAGCCTCCCGGTAAACATCAAAAGGAATAAAAGAATGACGATTACGTATTTTTTAGTAAACCCTCTTTCCAGATAACGAAGAATCTGCCCTTCCTGATATTTCCAGAGGATTCCCATAAGCAAAGCTGATACCGAGGCAATCCAGGTTTCGTTAAACTGAAAGATACAGCCCAGCAAAATATACAGCAGGCATACGAGACTCATCCCCCATATGGCTGTCCTGGTTCTAAATAGCCGGAAGCAAAGATAAAAAGCCACATAGGATGCCAGAATGACGCTGATAAACCATAAATGCTCCATCTGGCTGAATCCCAAGTAAGATGCGGCATACTCCAGAATGGAATGCCGGGACCCCATGGAATATTCCCTGACCACAAATAAGGTATTAACAATCCAATAGGGGATAAGGAGGTTGAAAATACGTTTTTTCCAAAAGTGCTTTAAATAATCTTTTTTCTCCAAAACCCCCAGCATTAATCCATAACCGGAGCTGAAGAAAAAATAGGAAACAAAAATAAATCCAACATAGTTCCAAATGATAAATATCCCATCACAGGCTGCCTGCTGGGAAATGTGATGGAGCATAATCCCCACTGCAAACATGCCCCTGAATTTGTTATTTATATCCCGGGAGACATAATTTTTGTTGATTCCTCTACTTGCCGTAATATTTAGTAAAATATAAATCATGAATCCAATGGTGATTATCTTAAAAACCATTTCCTGATCCCTCATCACATCTGATATTTTTGTAGATCTCTTTCATATAAGATATTTTCTTATCCCAGGTATAGCCTAAAGCTAGTTTTTTCTGCGCTTGAATTCCTTTCTCCATCACCATTTGCGGATGTCCGATACAGTACAGGATTGTATCCGCCATTCGTTCAACACAATCCCGGCGGCTTTTACCGGATACTAAAAACCCTTCTTTTTCTGAAATCATCAGCGCAGCACCGCCCTGATTCAGTGCAATCACCGGAAGCCGGTGTGCCATTGCCTCAACCAAAACCGTACCGGAAGTTTCTCTCAGGCTTGGAAATACGAACACATCTGCATTTTCATAATTTTCCTGCATTTTTTCATAAGTTAGCTGCCCCGTAAAGCTGATATGCCCGTCCAGCTTCTTTTCCCTGCTCAATTCTTTCAACTGTTCCATTTCAGGACCGTCACCGCATAGCACTACTTTATACGGGAGTTTTCTGTCGATGCAGTCCAGAGCATCAAGTAAAAATGCCAGCCCTTTCCGGTAAACCATTCTGCCTGACCAAATGAAGGTCATAACTTTGTCCTGATCTGTTATCGGATCTGTTTTCCGGTCTGTTATCTGGTCTGTTTTCTGCTTTCCTGCATCTTTTCCCGGTAAAATCCTGTCTTTATCAATTGCAATGTCCAAAAGCAGCCGGCATCTTTCTTTTTCTTTGATATAAGGGTAAATATATTGGTAGGTTTCTTTGTTTGCCAGAAAAATATAATCTGCTTTATTGATTGCTTTTTTATACCCGGGACTTAAGATCGTGAACCGGTTAATCAATGCCCTCATTTTTTCTTCCCGGCTGTTGTTCTTTGTATAGTCTCTTAAGTATGCCGGAGTCTGCTGTGCCCCACCCAATGGACCTAAAATATAATGTGTATCTAATTTATAAACAAATCCAATTAAGCGGAAATCTGAAGTAGAAACATGATGAATCAAATCAAACTGATATTTCTTATGCAGCTTTTTTATCATCCCATATGCCGGATACTGCCATAATTTCTGATATGCCAGAAAGCCTTTTCCTGTTTTATAATAGAAATTCATCCAATCCGGTATGTCACAATAGAAAAAATGCATGTTGGTTATTTTCTGATCTTTTAAATATCTCTCGATCTGGGGCTTTCTGTCCTTTCGCGTCACCACATATACTTCATGGTCATTTCTCATGTAAAAGGGCCAGCGCCATCCAAGTCCTTCATCACTTCCGGCACAGGGTGCGCAGGAAAAAGCATAGTATAGTATCCGCATCTGGTTAGCTCCTTTTCCGTCCGTTGTTAAAACGGTCGAATCTGTCATGTCCCATTATCTTAATCAGCATTTTTTTAACGGACAGTTTCAGCGTTTCGGAAAAAGACAATTCCAGCCAGGTACCCATCATATGGTGAATCATATAAGTATTTTCCGTTTTTTTTATGTGGGAATTATCCATGTCATAACCGGTAAAATATTCCACCGGATAAATCTTCATATCGGATTGAACCATTTGCATCGAATCGTCTGTCTTCAAACCATACTTTTCAGCCAGCACCGTCAGATGATCGTTAATAGGGGTAATGTCCATTTTCCCGTCAGCCAATTGAAAATCCCGAGTCTGATACGTTTTTAAAAATTCAGCCAGAAAAGGATGGTGGGGAACCGTTGCAATAAATGCAGCCGTCAACAATTTATCTGTCACAAATCCCGATACATAAGTTTCATTATCCAGGATATCATTGATAGATTTCACAGCCTCAATGTCCGTATCCAGATACACCCCGCCGAGATTGCAGAGCACCTGGATTCTTGCGTAATCACTTACAAACGCGTATTTCCTGCATTCATAAGCCTGCTTTACATACGCAGGTGCAAGGTTTAAATCAAAATTATCTTCGTTCCACTCTATGATCTGATAATCCGGGAGGATCTTCTCCCAGGTACTTATGCAAAATTGTATTAATTTGCTTTTTTCACCTTTGCCAAACCAGCAGTAATGAAGTATCTTCGGAATCGTTTGCATATCAGTTTTTACCTCCATCATAAATCCGCAAAATACCGGATTGTTTTTTCAAGGCCTTCTCTCAGACAGATGCCCGGCTCCCATTCCAGCTCTCTTCTGGCGAGTTCAATCACAGGTTTTCTCTGCATGGGATCATCAGACGGCAATGGGTAAAATACCAGTTTCGATTTACTGCCGGTTAATTCAATCACCAGTTCTGCAAGGCTTTTAATCGTAAATTCACCCGGATTGCCGATATTTACCGGACCTGTAAATCCTTCGTGGGAATTCATAAGCCGGACCATACCTTCGATTAAATCATCCACATAGCAGAAGCTTCTCGTCTGGCTCCCGTCACCGTAAATCGTAATATCTTCATTTTTCAGCGCCTGTACAATAAAATTAGATACCACTCTTCCATCATTGGGATGCATCTTCGGTCCATATGTATTGAAGATTCTCATTACTTTAATATCTACGTTATGCTGTCTGTGGTAGTCGAAAAACAACGTCTCCGCCACCCGCTTTCCCTCATCATAGCAGGAACGGATTCCAATGGTATTTACACAGCCGCGGTAGCTTTCCGGCTGCGGATGGATCTCGGGATCCCCGTACACCTCACTGGTACTCGCCTGTAAGATTCTTGCATGGACTCTTTTCGCCAGCCCCAGCATATTCATGGCACCCAGCACGCTGGCTTTTGTCGTTTTGATGGGATTATACTGGTAATGAATCGGACTTGCAGGACACGCCAGATTATAGATCATGTCCACCTCTGCATACAGTGGATTCACAATATCATGCCGGAGAAACTCAAAATTACGCTTCCCAAATAAATGCTCAATATTTTTTTTACTGCCGGTAAATAAATTATCCACGCAGATTACTTCGTTTTCCTCTTCTACCAGCCGTTCACATAAATGGGAACCTAAAAATCCCGCTCCCCCTGTAACTAAAATTCTGTTCTTCACTTTTTTATCCTTTCTGCACGACCTTTTATTTTCCTACCCCAATCTGATAATAGGTAAATCCAAGCTCTTCCACAGCTTTCTTTTCATACTGGTTTCTGCCATCAAATATAACCGGGGTTTTCATTCTCTTTATCATCTCCTGAAAATCAGGGGAACGAAATTCCTTCCACTCGGTTATGAGCAGCATGGCATCCACATCCACCAAGGCAGAATACTTGCTTTTTACATATTCCACATGGGCATTGTCTTTCAGGTAACAGGTCCGGGCTTCTAATTCCGCCTTTGGATCATAAGCTTTGATCCTGGCACCTCTTTTTGTCAGTTCCGAAATAATAGTAATGGAAGCCGCTTCCCTCATATCATCCGTCTCCGGTTTAAATGCCAGCCCCCATACTCCAAAACACTTATTGGAAAGGTCTTCCCCAAAATAATCTGTCACCTTTTGCACCAGGACTTTCTTCTGCATGAAATTCACCTCTTCTACCGATTTCAGGAGGGATGCCTGATATCCAGACTCTTCTGCTGTCCGGATCAATGCCTGCACATCCTTTGGAAAACAGGAACCGCCATAGCCGCAGCCCGGATAGATAAAACTGTATCCGATCCTAGAATCACTGCCGATTCCAAGCCTTACATGATTGATATCCGCCCCCACCAGTTCACAGATATTAGCCATTTCATTCATAAAGCTTATCTTGGCTGCCAGCATGGAATTGGCTGCGTATTTGGTCATCTCTGCACTGGGGATATCCATGCAGATAAAATGGTTGGTGTTCAGCACATAATGCTTATAAAGTTCCTTCATCATGGAAAATGCCTGTTCATTATCGGCGCCAATGACGATTCTGTCCGGACGCATGGTATCTGAAATAGCATTTCCTTCCTTTAAAAATTCAGGATTGGAGATCACATCAAATGTCAGATCAAGCCCCCGTTTATCCAGTTCTTGCTGAATCGCTTTGCGTACCTTTTCTGCAGTTCCCACCGGAACTGTGGATTTGTCAATAACAAAGATGTGTTTCTCCATATATTTTCCTATAGACGCTGCCACGGACAGCACATATTGCAGGTCTGCACTTCCGTCTTCTCCCATAGGCGTTCCAACTGCAATAAAACAGATTTTTGACTTTTTCATTGCGTCCTGCAGAGATGTAGTAAAGCTAAGATGACCCAGCTCCAAATTCCGAACTACAATTTCCTCCAGACCGGGTTCATAGATTGGAATGATTCCATTCTGCAGATTTTCAATTTTATCTGCATTGGTATCCACGCAGATTACTTCATTTCCCATTTCAGACAGACACGCGCCTGTTACCAGCCCCACATATCCTGTCCCAATGACGGTAATTTTCATAATCAGTTCCTCCGTTTTCGTAATTAAATATTATAAAGCTGCTATCTTGCCTGTAGCTGCAAAGCAAATTGCTTTCCGGGCAATCTGCATTGCATGTGGCTATCTTTTCTGAAATACGATGCAAATGTCTGCTCACCTGTCATTCTGAATAGTCGTTAATACAAACTTTGCAATCGTATCCCAGGAATATTTTTTTCTGTACGCTTCCTGATGGCTGGCAACATAACTTTTGATATCCTCATTGTGCAGCAGCAGGTGCATTTTATCAGCCAGCTCAACCGGATTTTCTTCATCAATGAGATACCCGTTTTTTCCCTCTGTGACGATCTCTTTCATGGAAAATGCATTTCTGGCTATGCAGGGAAGCCCGAAGATCAAAGCTTCTGCGAAAACGATTCCAAAAGGCTCTGATCGTGAGGGCATCACAAAAATGTCGCAGAGGTTATAATATTCAGCCAGCTTTTCCGGCCTCATCAATCCCAGGAATTTTACCCCCTCCGGTATTTCCACCGGCAGAGGCCAGTTCTCCGGTCCGGCGATATAAAGTTCGGCATCGGGCATCTTTTCCTTTTTTAATATCCGAAATGCCTCCAGCACCACTTCCCCGCCTTTTCGCTCAAATTCTTTTCCTACAAACAATATTTTGTTGGACTGCTTCCCGGAACGGTCAATGGCGGAAATATCCACGTTACATCCTCCGCCGATTGCGTGGACTTTACCGGGGTCTATACCGGTGTTGCTGACCAGGTCGTCCACAAGCCACTGTCCCATAGTAAAAATCCCTTTACATTTTTTATAGAACTTCACTGCCTTATCCCTTCTCACTTTCATGACCTCAGCAGAAGTGTTCGGCGGCATTGCAGTATATTTTAAAATCGGGCTTTGCGCCTGGTACAGCCGGTAAAGATAATCATCTGATAAATCTATATAGATATATGTATGTTCCGTTACTTTCGTATCATATTCCCGGTACATGAAATAGCGGTTCCCGGGAATGACCTTCAGGTTCTCATTCACACATTTTTCTCCCCATGCAATTTCATCCAGACGGTAATCCGATTGTCTGAACAGCTTGTTGGCAGCCCTGGACAGAAAAATCCGCTCCCGTTTTCTGTTCTTCAGACAGTAAGAGCTGTCTGTCAGCGCTTCGGACTGCTTTTTCATAGCTTCAAATAAACCATAAGGAATCCCGGACCAATCCATAACCGGGTTGTCCGTCCATTTCCAGATATGTTCAATATTCATAGTTTCTCCTCTTTCTATCTTTTCCATGGCTGCCTCTTGATAATAGCTGTCACTCTGCCAAACTCCGGTCTGTTATGGAATACAATCACATACAGTAAATTGGGTATAACCAGACATATACCCGCCTGCCCTAAAAAGGAAACTGCAGAACCCGGAACGGAAACCAACCGGCACAGAAAATAAGTGCACAGAGCAGCGATCACCGTTATCGACAGCTGTTTCAGTAAATCCCAGTAGTACTCCAGGGAACTTCTCTTTAAAACAACGTTATAAAATACCTTCAGCTCCCAGGGATAGGAAATAAACAGGGATATGAAGACCGTTGAAAATAAAATCCCGTTAATGCCAAATAATTTTACAAACACAATATCCAAAATCAAATTCAAAACTACCGTAACCAAAGGCCGGAACCGGTCTTCATACCAGACACCTGCCGCATCCCGGTATACCGTAACAATCTTCCTCACATAGCTGGTATAAAAGTACAGGACACATAGAATCACCGTATCCATTCCAAACAGCCGCTCCTGTCCAACCCAGAGCCACATAAAGTTCTGATACAGACAGAGCAGGCAGATTGCACACCATCCGCACAGCCAGTGGTTGATAAACACCAGCATTTTATAGTCCTGGTAATTCTTCTGGGGAGTCTCCGTTTCCAGACTGTTCCCCACGCCTGCTGTCAGGGAATTATGGAAAATCGTCAGGATACTGCCCACGGCAAACAGAATATAATAATAATTGTTGAATTTCCCCAGTATCACCAAGCCCAGAAAACTGGAAATCACAATATTATCTACCGAAACCAAAGCCGTACCGCCCAGCCGGTAACAGATTAAGCCTAAAAGCTTCTGTTTCATCCCCGACCTGATATCCGCCGATACCCTGCCTCTGCAGAAATACCCGGGATACATCTTTTTCACGATGACGGCAGTAATCACATTAATTAAAATCGTACAAATGGGGGTAAAGATTACATATACATAGTAATTTTTAAACAGCAGCAGTACCGCTGCCTGCACCAGATAAATCCCCACATATACAAACATGGATATTCTGCTGGATACATCATTCCTCTGGTGCGCGGTCAGTAAACAGGCTTTATATCCGTAGAAAAAATAGCCAAATACCGCATTAAACAGATACACCAGATACAACACGTATATATTAATGTCCCTGGGCCATGCCCCATGAATCAAATGTTCTATAAATGGCATAATGGCTATTCCCAGCAGCAGAATCGCACCGCCAACAAAATAATAAAATTTACGGAAAAGGTTTAATAAGGAACATATGGTATCCTCGTCACCGGAAGCGATTGGTTTATACATATAGTAGACAATGGCTCCTCCGAATCCCAGCTCCGCAAAGTTCAAAACGCTGAAAACAGAAGTAAACAGGCTGTTCAAACCAATATATTCTTCCCCCAGTATATAGAGCATCACTGTGCGGATTACAAAAGGAAGCAGCATCATAACCAGCGCATTCATGACTCCATAAAACGTACTTCTGACAAAATTTCTTGTTCTCTCCATCTTCATAGCTGTCTTCTCTCCAGTCTGCAGCTTCGCCTGACTACGATTAAAATTGTGATCATCATAAAGTACATCAGATAGCAGGTGCTGTCATAAAATGGATTCCCGGTAAATCCGTATATCCCAAAAATAAGTTGTCCCGTTAGGGAAAATCCCATCAGATTCCTCCTGCTGCTGTCCTCACCAAATAATCGAATGAACAGATACAGGGAAGACAGCAGACAGGTCAGCTGTACCGAGACAAAGCAGACAAGTCCTGCAATACCTGTCTCACACAGCAATTGGATGTAAATATTATGTGCCTGGGAAGTATTCTTAAATAACGTAAAGTTATGCTTGAACTCCCCCCAGCCAATCCCAAACCATTTTGACTGATTAGATTCTCCCCACAATTTCCAGGCGACAGCCTGTATCTGACTCCTGCTGTTGGTGATATCCTTCTGCTCTGAGTAGTTAATCAGCGTTTCAATGATCCTGCCAATTGCATTTTCATTTCCAAACGCCCGGTAAAATAAAATGCTGAATCCTACTATGCAGATCACTAAAACCGGCAGCATCAGCAGCCGCCTTATTCTGGTCTTTTTATTACAATTAATAAAATAGGCAATCATGCATAACGTTAATGCCACAAACATAATCGTTCTTTTATCCGTATATATAATGGCAATGAAGCAAAACAGGATTGCCGTTATGTGTAAACCGGAATTCATTTTGTTCCTGCAAAATAAAAATGCTCCGATCCCAAAGACAATGATATAAGCCGAAAGGGAAATATTCAGTGCCATTCCTCCGGCATCATAATTCCAGGTTCCTAGAATACGCCAGGCAAACTTAACATATACCGGGTAAGCAAACTGCTGTAAAAGCACAAAGAAAGCTTCTATCAGCGCCCGGAGTTTGATGAATAAAATAATACCGTCAAACCTTCTGACCGGTTCATTAACTGCAAAAATCCCGCACAGAGATACAACGTATCCCAGAATATCAATAAGTAAAAATTCCGGCGTATGGAACAGATAATCCAAAAGCGGAAATATTCCGATAAACATCCCCCATAGCATATTGATATAGTTAAAATTGATCCTCCTGGTCCGAATGATATATATGAAAAAAGCAATCAGGGTGACCCCATAACTGTAATTCATATACCTGCCTATGGAAGAAGATAATAAGGTAAGCATCCAGCAAACGGTAAAGAAGTTCCAGGCATCGGCTTTTATGTGCTGTCCGGCTGCATTTTTTAAACTAAGCATTGAGTGCCCCCTCTAAAAATTGAAAAGACGACCTCTGCAATTCCTTTATTCTGCTTTTTACAGCCTTATAATCTGTCTTATCCTTATCAAATGCATACGTATTCTTATTTCTGTCCCAAAGGTTTTGGGAAAGCTTCAGGGAATCCAGCAGATCTGCCATCCGGCTCTCCTGGCGTGCTCTGGGAATGGTTAAAAACTGTTTTTCAAAAATAATAGAAAATACCGTCCCGTGAAAGGAATTCGTCACAATATATGCAGCATTTTTGATATACCTGAGAAATTCCTCCGGAGAACAGTACCTGTCCGCATATTTTATATGCTTCAATTTTGTAACCCCTGGAAAAATGTCAACAATGTTATAATTATATTTCTCTCTCAAATATGCAGCTGCCCGGTCCAGTTCCGGCGAATACTCCAGTCCGTACATAAGAATATAGGGTTCCTTTATCTCGGACGGCTTTATAAATCTCAGCCACTGTTCTTTCGTTAACAGCAGGGTGGGGTCCAAAACGGTAACAGCCCGGGCGGCTCCCAGCCTGTTCATCTGTTCCTCCAGGCTTTTCTCCCTTACCGATACCGCTTTAAAATCCTTAGTCAGCGATATAATCTCCTTTACATAGGTATCGTCTCTTGCCCCGCCTATACTGGCTCCATATGCTATTTTCTTACTTCCTTCCGATACAAAACCCAGAAAATAACCTTTGTCAAACCTGTCCATGGTGTAATAATTGTTCCAGACCTGGTCGCTTCCGGTGATATAGAAATCACAATCCGGATAACCGTCTTCTAACGCCTGATAGGATTGGTAATGAGGTGTTACTGCTAAATATTTTTGAACGAAATCCCGAAAACCATCGTGTTTCTTCTTTCGCCTGAAATAAAATACATTGCTTAATGCTGTCTTCCCCATGCCGGCTATAATACGGAACTTCGTCACGACTCCCTCACAGCCATAGTAGTGGATCCGCAGTTTCCGGTATCGGATGGGACTGTTATATACTGGCCATGGTTTCTGATAATCCAGAAAAACCACCTCATGACCTTGTTCTTTGAGATATGCATTCAGTGCCACAGCCTGAAGAGCCCCACCATAATTAATGGAATTATGTAATGTTACTACTCCTATTCTTGCCATATGATCTCCTTACCTGCTCGTAGTACTGTACTAATTTCTTCAGATACTGATCCCCATCGAAGTCTCTCTTTGCATTTGCCACCGCCTTTTCGCCCATGCTCTGATAGTCTTCTTGGGAAAGCCGCGCCATCTTCTTCATACATTCCGCCAGACTTGTACTGTCCTTTGGCTTTGCAATATATCCGGTTATCCCGTTTTCCACGATCTCCGGCAGGCCGCCGTTGCTGCTTACGATAACCGGCTTTCCCTGTGCCATGGCTTCCATCACTGTATAGGGTCCGTTTTCATACCACTCTGAAGGCAGAACGATGCATTTTGCTCTCTGAACAGTATGCTCCAATACCTCCCCTGACTGAAATCCCAGCAGCCGGACCTTGTCCTGCAGATGATTATCCCTGATATACTCCCGAATCCTTTCTTCCAGCTCTCCGCTTCCTGCAAGGAACAGCGGATTGTCAAGTCCGGATTCCCGGTAGGCTTTTAACAGTGTCATAATTCCTTTTTCTTTGCTGAGCCTGCCAAAATACAGGAAATAGGAGTCATTTTCCGGCGCGGCGCAATAGATACTTCCCCCTGGCAGAAAATTTTTCATATGCACTACCGGAGATGCGGTAATGCCAGCTTCTTCTATCTTTCGTTTATAAAATGCAGAAGGTGTAATAAACAGATCAATTTTCTGATAAGATTTTTTCCATTTATAAAAGTAAGCTTCTGCCGCAGATAAAAAGCTTTTCACCCTGGAATCCTTTACACACTGGTTGCGAAAACAGGCTCCATAGTGTCCGCTTTTGCATGCCTCACAGATATTTCCATGGGTCAGCATCATATAATTGGGACAGATACAATTCAGGTCGTGAGCCGTATAAACTATTGGAATATGGAATCTTTCCACGGCATCGATGATGGAATGGGTCAACTGCCGCTGGAACAGATTCAGGTGCACAATGTCCGGTCTTTCCCTTTGGATTAACGCGGTTATTTTTCTCTTTGCCTCCCTGGAATACAAGATCTTAAGTCCGGTATGAAGCATCTGCGCCTTACTCAGATTGCCGTTAAACTCAACATTCTCAGTAAAATAGCGTTCCTGGCTGCATGGAAGGTTCCGTTCATCCTTCATAGAAAAATAAAGCACCTCGTGGCCTTGTTCTTCCAATAACCTGCCTAACCCCAGATAGTAAGTCTCCGATCCGCCCTTAATATAATGAAATTTATTAACCAGCAGTATTTTCATGTCCGTGTCCTCTCATTTTCCCTGAGGAACAGATTTTCATATTGATCAACGATGTATCCCCAGTTGTACCAGTCTGAAATTCTTTTTTTGGCTGTCTTACCAATATCCGCGATCTGATCCGGTGTCATTTGATCAGCCTGATCGATTAACTGCGCCAGATTCCCGTCCTTTTTGTTCCAGTACAGGGCGCCGTTTTCCCCCACTTCCCGGTTAAATCCAACATCCAGCAGCAGATTCAGATCCGTTGCACTTAGGGCTTCCAGCAGACTTGGGTTTGTTCCGCCCACCTCATGTCCATGAAAATACCCATATGCATCTTCCCGAATCTTTTTTAAGATTTCAGAATCATACATTGTCCCTGCAAATTTAATCCTGGGATCCCGGTCAAATCCTGTTTTCTGCTTTAATTCCTCCAGAAATTTTTCACTGACATTGGTTATTAGAGCAAAATCTTTTGTAGTCCCGGACTTCATGAACTCCCGGATCATGATCTCGTAATTATTTTCGGGAACAAACCTGCCTACCACCAGATAAAACTCTTTAGGTTTCAATTTCTTATCCTGATACCAGTGAAGCAGCTTTTCATCTTCCCCGGAAAATACGGATGGATCCGTCTCGGCTCCATATGCAATAAAGGTAGTATCCGGACGGTAAACCCGGTATTCTGATCGTATGTAACTTTCAATGCTTTTACTGTCACATATTAAAAGATCCCCATGTTTCACCATAAGCGATTCTGAATATTTCCAATATCTTCTGACCATTGGACTCCATTTCTTACGCAGAAATTCATGACCGTCTGGATTGATATACAAAATCCCGCCTATTTCTTCGATCTTCTTTTTATAATGCCGGATAAAAATACCCATTCTGCATGCCAATATATAAAAAACCGGCTGCCGGATATGATTCTTTTTTGCAAATGTGATTGCCCACCGAAGCGCATCCACATCATATAAGATGGCCCTTGCCGGACCGATTTTCTTCCACCTGATGGTATGGCAGGCAGCGCCATTATAAGTAAAATCCGCCTCCTCTGCACGGTAATCCTCCGGTTCCGCGGCACAGGCTACGTGATACTGTACATTCTCTGACTTCTTAAACTTAGTCAGCTTCTCTACAAACGTTTCAAAACCGCCGTATTTTGCAGGAATCCCTTTTGAACCGATGATAAATACATGCTGTACTTTTTTCTTATTCCTATTATCATTTGTGACCTTTTGTTTCATCTCGTATTTCCATCTCCATTTCCTAATTCATGCTGGCATAAATCCTTCTCTATTTCCTGATTCATGCTGGCATAAATCCTTCTCTATTTCTGATTCATGCTGGCATGAATCCTTCTCTATTTCCTGATTCATGCTGGCATAAATTATTCCCCTTTTCCTCCTCAGGAAGAACCTTCCCCTTTTAATACTACCCAGACCGTTTTCAAGAGGATTTTAATATCCAGATAAATGGACCAGTCCATGATATAGCTCACATCCAGTTTGACGATATCTTCAAAATTTGTGATGTTGCTTCTTCCGCTAACCTGCCATAATCCCGTAATCCCCGGTTTGATGGCAATTCTTTTTCTATGGTGAAACTGATACTTTTCCCATTCATCCAGTGTCGGTGGCCTGGTTCCCACAAGGCTCATCTCCCCTTTTAATACGTTCCAGAACTGAGGCAGCTCATCTATGGAAGATTTTCTGATAAAATTGCCGATGCCTCTTATAATTCTGGGATCATTGTCCATCTTGAACATCAGCCCGTCTTCTATATTGTTCTGCTCCATCAGTTCTTTTTTTCTTTTTTCCGCATCCAGATACATAGACCGGAATTTATAGATATGAAAACGCCGTCCGTTTTTTCCGATCCGCACCTGGGAAAAAAAGACCGGTCCCGGTGACTTGAAATAGATGATCGGTCCCACAACAAGACCGATCACCAGGGTCATCAGGCAGCCCACCAGCCCGCCACAGATATCCAGCAACCGTTTCCAGAACAGCTGCCCGGTTGTAACCAGATTCACAGAACTGGACAGCACCGTATATCCCACGAGATTTTCCACTAGCTGATTGGTATTTAATTCCGGTATATGAATTAAGTTAATATGAACAGTAATTCCCATTTCCGTACACCCGTCAATCAGCGGTTTGTAAAAAGGATCTACTTCCGGCAGTGAGAAAAACACTTCATCAATACATTCATTTTTCATATACTCCAAAGCATTGCTTCGGTCAGCCAGAACCGGAATTCCCAGAATATTCTCGCCCCGCTGGTCTTCATCCATTACAATGACACCCATAATGAAGAAATTCCCAAAACTCCGGGTTTGAAAATCCAGGATAATTTTCCTGACACTTTTTTTATCTGTGATCAGGACCAGGTTTCTTCTTCCCTGACTCACTAAAAATCTACTTCCGCATTTTAAGCTTTTTTTCCTGATACATCGGAAAGAAAAACTCAGCACGGTAAAGATGGCCCACATGGTCACATAAACGGACCGGGAATACACATCCATGTTTTTTGCCAGATACAAATACAGCAAAAAACAAATCATTACACAGGAAGTATGGTGCAGCGTTTCCTTGGCTTCTTTTCCAATACCTCTCTTTAAAATATCCTGGTAGCTCCCAAAAGCCAGGGCAATCAAACCGTCAATAAAGATGAAAATAACGCTCCATCCCAGATAGATATCCCTTAAGTAAAACGTTTGAATACCATATCTGATTATGAAGGCAATCATCAAAGCTGCTTCCACACATAACAAGTCAATAATTATAAAATCAAGGTGTTTCATCCAATTATTTAAATTTTTCTGGTACATAATTAACTCTTTTTCTACCTTTTTTTGTATTTAACCTCACATTTAACTGCTTTTTTCCAACATCGAACTTTTTTCCAGGTGCCTGGTACTCCGGATTCCCCACAGCATTCCAATCTGATTCAATTTGCTGACTTCACAATCCTCCAGATTATTTTTTCTGGTGCCCCTGTATTTTTCCCGTTGTACATTGATCCATATTCCTAATTTATATCCGGATTCCGTTACATAATTAAAAGGCACCTCCAGATTCCCATAGGTCTCATAGTAACTGCTTGCCTGCTCGTACCATTCATCCCATTCCCTTCTTTTACGGATCTCCCAGTTAATGCCCAGCCGCTCCAGTTTTTCCGTTTCCTCCGGTCGGAGTTTATTTTGTTTATAGCGTTTCCTCTGGTAACTGATCCATTCTCCCAATGGCAGATGACGAACCATATATCCTTTTGGAATATCAATATTTTTGTACTGTTCATAATACTGTACACAATATTGATACCAGATGTCCCATTGGGTGCGTATTCCCAGGGTCCATTCCATTTCGATCTGATTCAGCAGATAAATTCTTCTGCCATCAATCCGATAGACACCTTTATCGTGATAAGCCGCCCTCTGCCGCTCAATCCACCTGCCTAGCAAGAGATCATTTTTGGTTTTGTATTTTGCCGGTATTCGCAGGTTATGATTTTCCACATAATATTCCTTTGCCAGTTCGTACCATACATCCCATTCAAGGCGTGTATACTGGCGCTTACTCGTCTTGTTCATTTTTATTTTTTATCTGCATCCTTTCTGAACTGAATATGCAGCATATTAACTATGCTGAAACTTCCTCTGGTTATCCGTATTACATAATTACAATTATGTAGTTAAAAAACCGGAGAACAGGGGAAACTCTTTATTTCATATGCAATATGTGAAATTATTCTGGTGAAATAGGAAAATTTAAGATATTAAAAGAAAAGTCTTTTACAATTTTATTTGAAAAAGACTTATTTGAATGTTTAAAATTAATGATCTGATTAAAAATCGACTTTTTTTTCTATTATGTATTTGCATTTTTAATAAAATAGTGCTAATATAATACCAATCATAAAAATAGTAATGTATTTTACATTTGTCTGATACTACATAATTGTAATTATGTAGTTATTATTTTCTATAAGATTAAACCCAGTTTATCAATGTCTCTCTGATGTTCATACCCCGATGTCATAATATAGATACGTGTCGTATTAATACTGCTGTGTCCCAGTACATCCGCTAACTTGGCTATATCTTTTTTTAATTCATAAAAGCATCTGGCAAACAGCTTTCTCAGATTATGTGGAAAAACCTTTTCTCTGGAAACCCCCGCCTTCTGGCACAGCTTCTTCATTTCTGCCCATATATTACTTCGATTCAAAGATTTGCCGCCCTTCGTTATAAAAATCTCGCCTGTTTTTATCCCAAGTTTCTTGGAAAAGTGGATCAATACCTTTTTCAACTTTTTCGGAATCAAAATGATCCTGGTTTTATTCTTACTGGATACCGTAATTTCTCCCAGCTTAATTTCCTCGATCTTAAAATATTTCAATTCAGAGATACGGATTCCAGTGGATGCAATCGTTTGAAGAATCATAAACATTCTCTCATTATTACTTGCCTTAGCCGTATTCAGCAGCCGTAAATATTCTTCTTTATTCAGTTCTTTTTCAGAAGAGCGGAATGGCTTTTTCTGCACCCGCAGCTGCTTTACGCATATATCATTTAACCCGCAGAACTGCAAAAAACGATTCAGTGCCGCTAACATGGAATTGACGCTGGTTACCGCAAAGTGACTTTTCAAATATTTCTTATAAGCAATCACAATCTCCTTCCCGATTTCATTTCCAGACAAAAACACCTGAAATCTTCTGATATCACGCATATATTTTTGTATGGTCAAATCACTTTTTTCCTCTTTTTGCAGCTGATTTTTAAATTCTGTAATAATTTCTTCCGTAACTTTATTTTGTTTCTCATTCGGTTGCACATCTGGTTTCTCATTTAGTTTCTCATTCGGTTGTACATCTGGTTTCTCATTCGATTTTTCATTCGGTTGCACATTTTGCTTCACATCTGATCTCATATATTGTCTCCCTAAACTGTTATACTGGATTATCTGATTTTGGAATCTGTATCTGACTATTATCTTCAAGATCATGCATTATTATGAGGTATTTTAGAAAAATAAAAAACTGTGTCAGCTAAAATAAAAAGCTCACACAGTTCTATCCTTTAAAATATATAGAATAATTAATATTAAATTCCCACAGTCTTATATACGTTTCTTTTCGCTAAATCGAAACACTCATACAAAGTTTTTCCTCTAACGGAGTATATCACAGGTATAACATCAGTTCATAACCTGTACCTTTTTATCCATCAGCGTAAATCCTTTCTTAGAAATTCTAAAGATCAAAATATTGTAATTTATTTGAAACTTTTAAGTCCCTGTAGTCATGCATGGATGAGTTATACACAGCATACCCGCCTTTACCGGTATTTTTCACATGGTAAAGTGCCTGGTCCGCATGGCAGAAGAGACTGTAGAAATCCCTGCCATCTCTGGGATAAAAGGCAATTCCTATACTGCAGCTCAAATGAATATCAAGGCCTTCCGGGCGGATTCCATTCATACCCATAATAATTTTATCCACCAGTTCTGCTGCCAGCTGATCTGAAACGCCCGGCAGAAATGCCAGAAATTCATCGCCTCCCACCCTGCCTAACACATCCGTAAAACGGAGTTGATTACGTATCATAGAAGCAATACCTGTTAATGTCTTATCTCCGCACAAGTGTCCAAACTGATCGTTGATAAACTTAAAATCATCCACATCAATCAGAAATAAAGCACCTTTTTCGCAATCCTTCCATTCCAGATATTCTTCCATTTTCTTCTGGGATTCCGCCTTATTATAAAGCCCCGTAAGACCGTCATTCTGTGCCTGGATGATGAGTTCCTGCCTTTTCCTTTTCTCTTCTTCGATATCTACGATTACCCCCACTGCCCGAATAGGTCTTCTGTCATTATTAAACTGTGTGGTTGCACGGATTCGGCACCAGTTAAACTTACCTTTTTCATTACGGATGCGGAATTCGGTCTCAGAATAAGGCACGCCTGCCGCAGTGTCCGTCATTATAGAAATAAACGCCTTCATATCGTCAGGATGAATATTCGGAGACTGGGGAATCCTATTACTGATGCCTTCCCGGATTGCAGAATAACCAAACTTCTTACTCCAGTTATTAGAAAAAGTCAGGGTATCGGCAACAATATTCCATTCAAATATAATATCCGTTGCCTGATCCATGATTACCTGATGGCGTTCCAAAGAAAGGCGCAGGTCCTCCCGCTGTCTTCTCTGCTCGGTTATATCCAGCATGACACAATAAAACGTCCTACTCCCATCTTCACCAATTACCAGCTTCCCTTTATCCAGAACCCAAACCAGCCCGCCATCCTTAAGCGGTACCCGATACTCCAGTTCCAGATCATTTTTTATTGCCAGCTGGTGTTTCATTGATAAAAATACTTCTTTCCGATCCTCTGCATATATCATTCTTACAAATTGATTATGGAACCTCTCCTCAATATCTTTCCTGCTATATCCAAAAATTTCCAAAAAACCGTCACTCATGCTGATTATCGTTAATTCTTCATCATCCATACAATGATGAAGTCCACATGGAACATTCTTTGTCAGGGCAGACATCTCCCTTTCCCGAATTTGAAGTTCCTGCAATGTTTCCTGTTCAAATTCCACTTTTCTCTCCTTTCTTCATCATTTATTCCATTGTTCATCAGGATGGAATACAGGATTATTCTTTATTATATTTCATTCATAAATACTTATTTCTTTTAATCTGCTTATTATCTATTTTATGGTATTTTACGATAAAAGCAATACTTTTTGGAAAAATTTACATATATGGTATTTTATTCACTTAATCAACCGAACATTCATCCGAAGAACCTGTTAAACCTGCATAAATACTATCAGCAAAACTGATATTACCGACATAACTCCATAAATCCATCTGTTCCAGGAAAAAACCCTGCTTCCGCCATAAGCTTCAAACGGATAAAATGCCAGCACACGATATACTAAAAGAATTTCACCAATTAAAGATGCATAGTGGAATATCTGGTGCGATGCTGAAAATATGATAGAACCCCCTGTCAATGCCGCAATAAACGCCCATTCAGCCAGAGCTACCATGCCCATATCCCTGCGGAATTCATCGGTATTTTCATATTTGTGAGGATACCAGTTGCCGCTCAGAGGAAAGATTCCCCCGAAAAAATTTACACTCGCTATAATACCTGCACCTCCGTTATTCAGCCTAAACTGCCATTTCCGTTTTGCGGTTGCAGCAGCAATTCTCCCTATAGCTATTGTACCAGCCAGCATTCCCACATAAGTTCCAAGAAATATAACCGGATCTTCTATGCGGTAAAGCACTATTAAAATCAGCAGCAAATTAGCGAGAAGATATCCACCGATCTGCCTGCCGGTACCGCTTTTACTTTGCAGCGGTTCATTGCGCACCGCCAGATAGAAATCCATCCCCACAGCCAGCCAAAGCAAATTGCCAAAAAACTGGGACAAAAATCCCAATACCCCCAACTGCCGGACAATCTCCCACAGCGTAACCCGGGCAAATCCATTCTTCAGGAAAAGGCTCCAGGAACCAACGTTGTCATCCTTCACCAGTGCCGCCTGTGAGTCGCATCCCTGCTCCCATAGATACTCAGTGGTCGCCTGATACAGCTTTCTGCCGATACCTTTTCCATGATGGTCCGGGTCTACAAATGCATATTCAAAATACCCTGTTCTCCTCCCCTGAACTTCTGTGATCTTATAGATAATGGCACCGGCAAGTTTCCCATCCACTACAGCCACCAGTGCATGTTTTGGTTTGCTGACAAACATTC
Organism: uncultured Robinsoniella sp.; assembly: GCA_900540475.1. GTDB lineage: Bacteria > Bacillota > Clostridia > Lachnospirales > Lachnospiraceae > Robinsoniella. Next base: position 138,290 of record UQGG01000009.1, read on the forward strand.
CTTCCACCAGGCTAAATGCACGCTTTCCAATTCTTTTTACCTCTTCGGCTTCTTCTTTCTCCATAGAACGTATTACAATTTCCAATATTCTCCTCCTTTTATTCCGGGTTTAATGTACTCAGATCTGCAAGTAATTTTACGCTGTGAATAATTTTCTCACTGCAGGTATACTGCGGGTTATCAACACAAAAAAGCATAACCTGTAATTTTATACAAGCCATGCTTATCTATTTTTGATTGACCCCTATGAAAATTTTACAAAAGTCAGCCTCTAAACCGGCGTTGTCCATAGGTCCCTCCCTTAGAATTTACTTACTAAAAGTATATAAAAGCTTTCTCTTCCTGTCAAGAAATAAAGTAAGGTAACCGGTACATTTTATAAGATAATAAAAAAGCAGCAATTCAAATACAGATCATCTTTTAAATAGTATATAAAATACTTTTTAAAAACTATTTAAATTAGACATTGACATGTTTTTCCATATAATATACTATTAAATTATAAGATTTCGAACTTCTGTCATTCTTCTTTCCCCTGCATATCTCAGGTTCCGCCTGCGATACTGCATTAATACGTAGTGTGAAGACGATATTTTTTCACACTTTCCCCACAAAGAAATGGAGGGAATCTAATGAAAAGCATGGTAGCAAGCAGTTACAGTGAAAAATTAGAGCGACTGGACCGGTGTGCCGGATTACAAAAAGTAGACCGTGTACCAATCGCAGCAGCAACACTGTATTTTCCTGCAAAATATTCCGGCATTACATATGAAGACATGTATTATGACCAGAATAAGTACAAAGAGGCCTCAACAAAGTTTGCAAAGGACTTCAACTGGGACGCAGCATGTATGCTCCGCTCATTTGAGTCTGTGACCCTGGGTCTGGCACTTGCAGGAACAGATCCGGAAACTGCGGTAAACGCAGCAGTAGCGTCTGTTCTGGGCGGCGGTTTTGCACATGATATTCTAAAGGACAACTATTCATCCCAACCCGGCAGAGAGGTTTTACCAAATGTGGAATCCCAGTTTAAAATTAAGAGTCCGGTAATGAGCGTTGATGAATATGACGAATTTATAGACGATCCCTTCGGGTTCCTTAATAATAAGGTGATCCCCCGGGTATATGGTGCTTTAAGCAAACCCGGCAGCAGTGAATCAGCAGCTGCACTCATTAAATTTGGCACGAAACTGGGACCTGCTTTGGGAGACTTACAGACATTTACACAGGAAATGAAAACCGTAAACTGCCCGCCGTGGTATATGGCACTTAATCCAAATCCACTGGATGCACTGGGGGCATTTCTCAGAGATTTCGATCAGGTGATCTATGATATCCGCCGTGTTCCGGACAAGGTGCACAAGATTTGTGAGGCACTGGCACCGGTACTTCTGGCTGTAGGAAAAGCAACCGGAGAAATTTCATACCAGCTGACAGGTTCGAGACGAGTATTCTGCCCGGTATGGTATAATAGCTTCCTGTCAGAAAAACAATTCCGGGAATTCCACTGGCCATATCTCAAATATATCTGCGAAGAGCTCATTAAGGCTGACTTTACTCCACTTCTGTCATTGCAGGGCAGCTATGACCACCTTCTGGACACACTTCTTGAACTGCCTGCCGGTAAGGCTATTGCCTGGTTTGACCGGACAGATCCCATAAAAGCAAAACAAGTTATCGGAGATCACATGTGTATCGCAGGCGGCATATCACCAGCGCTTCTTATCGGAGGTACCGCTGATGAAGTCGATACACGCGTAAAAGAACTTCTGGCCGAAATGAAAACAGCATCCGGTTTCATATTTACCCTGCCGTTTAATGCAATTGGTCCTGCAAAAGTCGAAAATGTTGCCGCCATGACAGATGCCGTCCATAAATATGGCATCTATCGGTAAACTATTAGTAAATGATGTACATAAATCCAATCAGTCAGCGGAATCTTTATTTCATTAATAAGGAACTGTGAACCATTTTCAAAGGAGGTTAATATGCTTGATTTAACCACACTAACCAAAGCTCTTGGTGAGCTTGATGAAGAAAAAGTTCTATTTATGTTAAATACCTTTGCAACCGGTAATCCAACGAAAGAGGAAGCAATCGAAGCCATAGAAGCATGCCAGAAAGGAATGGCAATTGTTGGTGACCAGTTCGAAACAGGCGATTATTATGTTGGCGACCTCATGTTTGCCGGAGAAGTACTATCAGAGGCAATCAAAATTCTGGAACCCATAATTGGCTCCGATTCCAGCGATAAAGTAGGGAAGATCGTGCTTGGCACGGTCCACGAAGATCTGCATGATATCGGAAAAAATATTTTCAAAAGTATGGCGGAAGCTTCCGGTTTTGAAGTATATGACCTGGGTATCGATGTACCGGTCAGCACTTTTGTAGAAAAGGTGCGGGAAGTAAAGCCGGAAATAGTTGGACTGAGCGGAGTCCTCACTATGGCAATTGATTCCATGAAAGATACCATTGACGGTCTGAAGAATGCCGGATTAAGAGATGATGTCAAAGTCACAATCGGCGGTGCATGTGCCAGTTATGACACGATGATGGTAACAGGTGCCGATGCATGGTCTACTAATGCAGCTGAAACGGTAAATGTTTGTCTGGATTGGGTGCGGGGAGCTTAAGCGAATGAAAGGCAGGATGGTTATCCTTGGTTTTTGACAGAGATTTTATTTTGGGTTTTGGAAGAGGCTGGCAGAGAAATCTGCCAGCTTTTTTCATTTTTTTGATTTAAATTAGCATATAAAAAAGATGACAATACAAATAAATAAGAGTATAATCTTAATAAGTCTTAAGGAAAAAATAATATTTAGTTTAATGAACTGAAGGGAGAACAGTGACTTATGAAAAAGAGACTTCTTGGACTTTTATTGTCCGTGGCAATGGTATGTAGTTCTAGTTCCATTGCATTTGCAGCAGAAATTCCTGCGGCATCAGCTATTGAGAATGTAGAAACAGAAACGGAAGGCAGCGAAGAAACTCAAACGGAATTTATTGAAAATAGAACGGAGGGCAATAGTACAACGGTTGCTGAATCAGAAGATTTGATTTCGGATGAAACAGAAGATATTGTATCTGAATTACAAACAGAAACAGAGCAGAACAAAGAAATAGCAGAGCCCGAAATAGAATTAAAAGCTATATTGGACAAACAAAAAGAAGCTCCCATATCGATTGAGTCTGATTCAGAAAACACAGTTAAAGAAATAAATGAAAGTAAAGAAGTTCAGAGAAAAGCTGATATTACAGCCCCTACCATCGATTACAATACTTTATCTATTGATCAAAACAAAGTTACAGATGGAGATTCTGTAACTGTTAGCGTAGACGTTAATGATATTGAAAGCGGTATTAACTATGTTGCTATTCAGTATATAGAAGTACTTTCCGGCAAATTATTATTAAGGCATTTGGATCTCAACTCAAACACTGGTAAATATGAGTATACTTTTAATATTGATCAAAATGTTGTTGCTGGACTGTGGCAAATAAATAATATAACGGCAAAAGATATGAATAATAATTATGTATATCTTTATAATATTAATGTTGGTCCTGGAGGAATCAATGATGAAACAGCTGATTTAAGCAATGGCAATTTTGAAGTTTTTGAAGACCTAACCCCACCCACCATAGACCTATCTACACTTAACGTATCTCAAAAAAATGCAGAAGCTACTGAAAATATAACAATATCTTTTTCAGCTGTTGATAATTATGAAATTTCCCATGCTAAAATTATATATGAGCAACCAATTTCAAAACATGAGTATGTTATTGAATGCAGCCGTAAAGATAACACCGATTATTATGAAGCACTTTTTCAATCAAACCAATTTACTGAATCCGGCTGTTGGAGAATAAAATCAATTATTGTTGAAGATATCTATAAAAACAAACTTGAAATAAAAAATCAAGAGATTTTTTCTGATGAAGATCATACTGCTGATTTAAGAGCCGGAGATTTTGAGATTTCAGGAACTACACCAGACTCAGAATCACCTGTTATTGATTTTAGTACGCTAGTCACTAACGGTGATCAAATTGTTTTAGGTAATGCATTTACTTATCAAATGCATATTACCGATGACGCCAGTGGTGTTAGATCCGTAAAAGCAACTTTTCTAAAACCTGATAATACATATTATGAAGAAATATTAACTGAAACAGGTAATAATATCTATCAGGGAACAATTTTATGTACAGAATTAAATGATTTGGGTGACTGGAATCTCCAAAGCATCTCCGCAGAGGATAATGCGGGAAATAAAATTATTTATGAAAGTTTAGCAAGTACGTTACATTTTAATGTTATTAGAGAAATAGATCAAATATCACCTATCGAAAATATAACAGTATTTAAAGAAAACTCATACATTTTTAATGAAACATTCTTAGGTGATATTTATATTGGATCTGACGCTGTTGTTACTTTAAACAATGTAACTGTATATGGTAATATATATGTTTTAGGTGGCTTACGCGCAATGAGCATTACTGCATCAGGATTATATGGTAGAATTATTATTTTTGGAAATGGAAATACTTTTTATAATGGCTCCATATATTTATCTGGAAATAATTCGATTTACACAATGTCTTCAAACAATACACCTGTTACAGATATCCCGATTATTTTAGAAGATAATAATATTACATCTGTTGACGGTTTGGTAAGCGTAAAAGGAGCAACCCTTGATATTGCTCCGATGTATATAAATGATGTTTGGGTAGATACCGCAGACAATGGTAGATTTGTATTAAAAAATTTAGATATTGGAGACTCTGATTCCATTATAATAAAATGGAACACTGTTTTTGGCAATACTATTACAAAAAAATATCCAGTTGATAAATGTATAACTTCAGAATCCGGCGTAATTCATCATGCGCCAGAAATAAACGCTTCGGATTTTACAATTAGCATTCATGAAAATGTAAATTTTCTGGAACATGTAACTGCCTATGATATTGAAGATGGTGACCTGACTGATAAGGTCCAAGTAGAAACAGGATCTTTCGATAACACCAGACGTGGTACTTATCCTATCACTTATACAGTAACCGATAACTTAGGTGCCGTTACTCAAAAAACAATAACTGCTACCGTTGTGGACCCTAAGGTATTATCGATCTATTTTAAACAAGACACATTTGAAGCCAGCTGTACTGATAGTTCTATACAATTAGCACCAGTCATTTTGACGCAGGATGAACCTGTATACTCTATCCTATGGGAGAGCTCTGACAAGTCAATTGCTACAGTTGATGCACATGGTATCGTTGATATCAAAGGAGTCGGTACCGTTTCGTTAAAAGCGACAATCGATTCTAACCTATCCGCAGATTGTAAACTAGTGATATCCCATATATGGAATAATCAACCTTCCATTGATAAAGAATCCAGCTGCATTGAAAATGGGAGCCAATCCATCCATTGCAGTAGATGCAACGAAATCAAGCCTGGTACCACCGAAGAGCTTCCTTTATTAGACCACAATTTTAGTGACTGGTTCATAGAATATCCTGCTACTTGTACAATGGATGGTAATAAAGAACGCGTCTGCTACAATTGTTCAAAAACCGATAGCACATTCATCCCCAGACTTGAGCACGATTGGAACGAGTCATCTGTAATTGAAAAATTACCAAGCTGCATTGAAAATGGTTTTAAGGCAACCTATTGTAACCGCTGTGCAGAAATCAAACCTGGTACAAATGAGGAAATACCGGCTACAGGCCATTCCTTTAGTAACTGGATGATCATTGCTCAAGCGACCTGTTCTGATTATGGCGTAAAAGAACGTACTTGTATCATATGCGATGACTATGATTATCAATTAATTCCAATATTAAAACATCAATGGGAATCAATTTATAGATATGATAAATATCCTTCCTGCAAAGAAAATGGTCAATCCAGTATTCATTGTGTCAATTGCGAAGAGACAAAAAATGAAACTGTGCTATTGAAATATCCTCACAATTATGGATCCTGGATTATGCATTCTAATCCTACTATTTTTAGTGAAGGGCTTAAAATTAAAAAGTGCGTGCGTTGTTCTGATACTTTAGTTCAAACCGTAGATAAGTTATCTGCAAAAGTAAAATTAAATACCACTAATCTTGTGTTGCAGGAAAAAAAGAGTTCCTCCATAGTAAAAATTACAGATTTTTCAAAAGGTGATTCTGTGAAAAAATGGACTTCCACAAATACCAGAGTGGCTACGGTCAATAAAAACACCGGAAAAGTATCCGCAAAACGTGTTGGATCCACCTATATTAAAGTAACTATGAAAAGTGGAGCCAGTGCAAAGTATAAACTAACTGTTCAGAAGAAGGCAGTAACAACAAAAAAAATTATATTTACACGGAAAAATATAACTTTGAAAAAAGGTAAAAAAATAACTTTGTTTATCAATCGCACACCAATCAATGCAACTGAAAAAATACGTTATACTTCCTCAAATCCTAAAATTGCTTCTATTACTCAAAAAGGTGTATTAAAAGGTCTTAAGAAAGGATCCACTATCATAACAGCTAAAACTTCGAATAAGAAAACAGCAAAATGCTACATACTAGTTAATTAGTAAAGATATTAAATAATCCCTTCGTTCTTGGTACAATACCAATGCGAAGGGATTTAACAATACTATTTTTAGATTTAACTTCATAAAATCTCGGAATGTTCGCTGTAATAATAATATAATAATAATATAAAAATAAATGATTGCACTATAACAGCATATCAAAATATTTCTCAATAAACCGCATAGCAATCCCAACAGCCGAGGCTTCCCGTTCATACCGGCAAGTCTGCAGATAAGTAGTATCGTTATCGAATGGATCCAGCTTCACGACCTTCTTATTGAGATCCATAATATACTTTTTCAAATAGCCTCCTACATATCCGCCCAATATGATGTCACAGTCAAATACCATACGTAAGTCGGTCACCAGCACAGCCAGATCTTCCAGATATTTTTCCCATACTTTCTTTGCACTTTCATCTCCCGCCTGAAGCAGATCAAAAAAACCTTCCAGACTACCATTCCCATGGCATGACAGAACTCTTGCAGAGCAATAGACATCTGCACACCCCTTTTTTCCGCAATAGCATTTCGCACCATTTCGTACCAGATTCATATGTCCAAATTCTGCACTTCGGTAATGTTCTCCTGTATAGACTCCTTGGTTGATGTAAACGCAGCCGCCTACCGTATCACTGAGCGAGACATAGACAGCATCCCGATTCCGGTCTGCAAATTCTGCAATTGCCGCAGAGTTTGCATCATTTTCGTAGTACACCTCATATTCGAACAGCTGACTTAAATTTTTCAGACTCACATTATTTACTTTCAGAACATGTGAAGTAATAATCATTTGGTTTTTGGCATCTATGATTCCGGGAACGGAAATCCCCACCCCAAGAATTTTATTACTTTCTATCCCGCTTTCCGTCAGAAAACAGGCAAAGTTTTCATACAGAGCTTCATAGTAATCCAGCGTATTTTCATAAGTCCTGCGAATTCTTTTCTGGCACAGTAAATTCCCTTTTAAATCAATAAATACATAACTGATATGATTCCGGGTAATATCAATACCTGCTGCATACATAAAATGATCCACGATTGACAGACCTTTTGCCTTACGCCCTCCGGTGGACTGATATTCATTGCCATCCGTTACAATTCCAAGCTGAATGAGCTCCTTAATATTTTTAAACACTGTAGGCATACTCAGTTCCAGCTTTGATGCTATTTCTGCTTTTGATATTTCTTTGCAGTCCAAAATACATTTTGCTATTCTGACTTTATTAGACTGCCTGCTTTCATCTACGCCGTTGACTACCATACATATTCTCGCTTTCATAAAATGTTATATAAAAGCATTTTATACCAACAGCCCGATTTTTGCAAGAAATGCCGCTTATATTTTATTCATATTTTTCACACTGTCCCGTATCATCAGCTCACATCCCACTCTTATCGTTGTGGGCCCAAAGCTATAACGTTCTATCTTCTGCACAATCCGCTCCACAGCGCATATAGCAAATTGCTTTATCTCTATACGGATGCTTGTCAAAGGAGGATCCATCATCCTGGATACCGGCATGTCGTCAAATCCGATAATAGAAATGTCTTCCGGCACGTGATATCCATACTCTTTTAGTGCTCTCAACGCTCCGATAGCCAAAATATCATTTCCGGCAACCAATACATCGGGCAATTCTACTTTCTGCATCAATATGTTTTTCATATCTTCATAAACTGTGTCTACTTCCGTACCCACTTTATATACAAATTTCGGCTCCAGTACCTCTCCAAAGCTGTCTAAAGCCAGTTGAAGACCCATATATCTTTCACTGAAATTGTTATTTTCAATCTTACTTTTTAAAAATCCAATCCTTGTATGTCCCATTCTTTTCAAGTATTCCGCTATCTGAAACATAGCATCCACATTATGGATAGCAACACAATCCTGTCTCTTGGTAATATAATAGTTATCTAAAACAACCAGCGGAACTTCAATGTCTCTGTATAGATCCAGATCCTTTACATCCATTTCTGTTGCAAGAAGCAAAATACCATTTGTCTCCAGCCCTTTTAATGACTTTATAAATTCATTAACATCCGCATTTTCATTATACTGCATTATAGTAACACAATAGCCTGCCGACTGAGCCTCTTCCTGAATCACTTCCGTTGCCATCATAAAAAACTGAGTCTCTGCAATAATCTTACCTGACTTTTTATGCATAACCAAAGTAATACTGCCCCTGGATCCGGTCTCTTCTTCTTTCCTATTCTGATTTTCCATACTGCGCAATAATTCATATACCTGTTTTCTCGTCTGCTCACTTACTCCCGATTTCCCATTCCTCGCCAGAGAAACTGCTGCCGGGGATATCTTAAGAATTTCTGCAATATCTTTATTCTTGATTACCATAAAATTCTGTCTCTCTTCCTTAACAATATACCACAATTTATTGTTATTATTTTACCATTATTATCTATAAATGTACAGAGGCCGCTCACTTGCATCTCTTTCCCATGTCAGATGATGTTACAGTGCACACCCTTTGGGTGTGCACTGTAACCAGATGATTGCTTGTGCATTGCAGTCCCTATACGTTTCCCGGTGCTGTTGCAAATAACGCTTTCATATTTTTATCACCATAATTCACTAATTGGTATGTTGTGTTTTCCGGAAGATACAGCCCCTCTTCCGGCATTAGTACAATGGTATCTCTTTCTTGAGGAAGATATACGGTAACTTTATCCTCAATCGCATAAATAAAGCTCTGACCTTTATGACAAATTGGTTCTGTATACCGGCATACGCTTCCGCCAAAAGGTACAATGAATTCACCTACCTGCATAAAATCATTACTGACTGACAGCTTTACTAAAGCAGGGTGCTTTCTGCCGTGGATGGAAAGGAGTTTCTTATCTTCCGTAATATGATACAGATATCCGTTTTCCCTTAGCACCTCACCTTCAAAAGGCCAGGTACCAATATCATCTACGGTAGCAATGCGCGTATTGTGCATCAGCGGGGGATTTTTTGGCATTTGGACGTTATCGGTTCCAAGGAATGTCTTTCTCTTCATCGCCTCCCCATCCGTCGGGAAAAGCTGGTCTTCTACAATTTTAGGAGCGATTACCGCCATAATGCGAAGAGAAGTCTCTTCAAAATTATAAGCCACATGTGCGCCTCCTTTTGGAATAAGCAGAGACTCTCCTGCTTTAACACGAATTGCCTGTCCCAACTCCGGATTATACTGCGTGATAGCTCCTTTCAGAACATAATACATCTCATCTCCCGGATGATAGTCCGGCGGATCGAAAAATCCTCCCGGCCCAATGTCCATAGTACAAACGGTAATATTTTCGGTACTGATAAACATCTGATTATAATCGCTGAAGTCCAACCCCTCATCCGGATAGATGAAATGTCCTATGTTTTCTCTGGTTATATGAATCGGTCTGTTCTTTGGTCCTTCTGTAAATGGTTGATTTGTAAATAATGGTTTTGCCATGTCAGTATCCTCTTTTCTTTTTTAATTAGAATATTTCCTTATATTGGTCAATATTGTCCTTATTCATTTCCAGTGGCGGTCCAAGCACTACTTCTGTTCCACCTGCACCATCGTCTGTTACTTCAAAATCCCCTAATCGCCCTGCACTGAACTTATCTCCCAGTACTCCTGTAATTTCTTCATCCAGCAGCGCTTTTGTCGTATAAGCGCTTAAATATCCTAAATCAATGGGATTCCAGATATAAGCAGTATCACAGGTACCGTTTTTTATGTACTCCGCCTGGAGGCTGGGAAGTCCAATCCCGGTGACATACACCTTCCCTGTCAGCTTTTGATCTTCAACGGCTTTGCATACAGCTGCAATACCTACTGTAGTGGGAGAAATAATTCCTTTCAAATCAGGATAGGTCTTTAAAAGTCCCAAAGCCTCATTGTAAGATTTCTGAGATTCATCATCACCATAGACCACATCTACCAGTTGAATATCTTTATACTCTTCTTTTTTAAGCTCTTCTTTCATTGCTTCAACCCAGGCATTTTGATTTACCATAGTAGCCCCTGCGGACACAATTGCAATCTCCCCTGCATTGCCAATCGTCTTTGCAATACCTTTGATTTCACTTGCTCCTATTTCAGATGCAATCGCCTGATTCACATGCACCAGACGCCCGGATGGATTCACAGCCGAATCCCAGGAAATCACTTTAATACCTGCCTTTTTAGCCTTTTCAAGTGCCGGAACAACGGCATCAAAATCATTCGTTGCTATGGCGATGGCATCCACCTTCTGATTGATAAATCCTTCAATAATCTGTATTTGTCCTTCTACTGTAGCTTCGGATGGCCCATTTGTAATGAAATCAATCCCAAGCTCTTCTCCCGCCTCTGCGAATCCAATGTCCGTGGCTTCATAAAAAGGATTTCCTGCAATCTTAATTACAACTCCTACTTTTTTTGCTCCATCCTTAGCTGCTTCCTTTGTTTCATCTGCCCCGCCTTCTTTCTTTGCAGTCTCCGCATTTGCAGCTTCCTTCGTCTGCTGCGTTCCTGCTGTCTGTTCACCGGATGCCGAATTCCCACATCCTGTAATCATAGTTGCTGCCATGGCTATTGCCATGAGTGATGCTGCTACCTTTTTCATTCTTCTCTTCATAGTACCTTCTCCTTTATAATAAATTATTTTTGCAGCTCAACTTTCATTCTGTCACGTACCGCCGACATAAGATTTGGAACAACCAAAACAATCAATAACAGAATACCGATTACCATTGGCATAATTTGTCCCGGCACATTTTGAATGTTCATTCCATAGCGGAGATATCCCATCAAAAATACTGACAGCACTACTCCTATGACGCTTCCTTTACCACCTGCTGTGCTCACTCCCCCAAGTACGCACATCGCAATTACATCCAGTTCATATCCAAGTGCCACATTTGGTCTGGCACTCCCCAGCCGTGCCATCAGAAATATTCCTGCCAAAGCTGACATAAATCCATTGATGGTATACAACGTCCACTTAATTCTCTTTACATGAATGCCGTTATATTCACTGGCAATTTGATTCGTACCGATTGCAAAGATCCGCTTTCCCGTAATCGTATGATGCATAACCACATAAAACCCTGCTGCGATCACTAAAAAAACAGTCAAATTAATTGGAATCGATAAATTTTCCGTGAGATAACCCCACCCCAGATTGCTGAACCAGGAAGGAAAACCGCCGCAAGAAGTATCTCCAAGGATAATATAGGCAATTCCCCGATAAATTGTCATAGTTGCAAGCGTTACTATCATAGGGGCCAGCTCTTTGAAATAAGTAACGATAAATCCATTAAAACCGCCGCAGATAATTCCAACCAGCATGGCGATCACAAGTGCACCCGTAAATGGAACACCCTGATTATATAAAGAGGCCATGATTACTGAACTCAAACATGCGATAGATCCTACGGAAATGTCTATTTCTCCAATCACTAATATTAACATCATAGAAAGTACAATAATGCCCTTATCTATAAAAACCATTGAGTTTTCCACTAATCCCCCGAAGCTTACGATCTCAGGCGCCATGACTTTTAATCCCAGACAAACCACAAGCAAAATCAAGGCCAGCAGTGTTTCCCATTTAAAAAACCTGTTTTTTAATGATTTATTCTTTTGAATACTTAATTCTCTGACTTGTTTCATATCATTTTCCCACCGTTTCCTCTCATTCTCAGTTATCAGATTTCTCTTTGCCTAAGAGCTTTCTGTCTTGCCCATCGCATCATAAAAGTATTTGCGACAATGGCAATTAAGATAATGCAGCCCTCAATAGTATCTTTTACAAAGGAAGAAACTTGTATCATCGGTAGTGCTGTATTAATAATACCAATCAGCAGCGCTCCCAAAAGTACGCCTGAAATTTTCCCTGTTCCACCTGTTACCGATACACCTCCAAGTACACATGCGGCAATAACGGACATTTCAAAACCACTGCCTGTTTCGAAGGATGCAAATGCATATCGGGATGTCCACAGCATACCTGCCAGCCCTCCCACAGTTCCCAAAAGAGCATAGACCAGAAATATAATATTATCCACTTTTATACCGCTTACTTTTGCCGCACTGTCATTCGATCCCACTGCATATATTTTTCTTCCCACTTTATTGTAATTAATAAAAAAGCCGAAAACGATATAAATAATTACTGCGGAAAGGATTAAAACCGAGATTCCACAAAAAGTGCTGCTGGAAAAATTAATAAATGCAGATGTCAGTTCATATGTATTAACCCATTTACCGCCACTCACAAAATAAATAAGTGCTCTGCAGATATTCATCATTCCAAGAGTAGCCATGATTGGCAACACTTTGCATTTAGCAACCAGAATTCCATTTATAGTACCTACACAAAGACCGACTCCAATTCCAATAAGAATAATAATCACAATTGGTAATTGCGGATAATCTCTTACGGTGAGTGCACACACCATGCCGCTAAGGCCCAGAGTAGCTCCAATTGACAAATCAATTCCACCGGTCACAATTACCAAAAGCATGCCAATCGCACAAATCAGTAAGATCGCCGTATCATTAAAAATATCCAATAAGTTTTTTATCGTTAAGAATTCAGGATTTCTGATACCAATCAAAACACTAAGAAATATAATAAATCCCAGCAAACTCAATTCCCGTCCAAAAATACTTTTCTTTTTCAATCTCTTCACCCCTCCTTCTTACTTTGTCTGACCGGCAGTGATTTCTTAAGTATTAATTCCTGTGTAGCCTCTTCCCGCAGCATACTACCTGATATTCTGCCTGAGCGCATTACTATAATCCGGTCACACATTCCCAAAACTTCCGGCATCTCTGACGAAATCATCAATATTCCATATCCCTGTTGTGCCAGCTGTCCCATAATCTCATACATAGATGCTTTAGATCCCACATCTACACCTTTCGTAGGTTCATCCAGAATAATGATTTTTGCATTTCCTTCCAGTACCTTTCCAACGACAACCTTTTGCTGGTTCCCCCCTGACAGCGATTCTGCAGAATCAAATACGCTGACTGCCTTCACCTCTAATTTTTCTGCTGTTGCTTTTGCCCCCTGCAGAAGCTTTTTATAATTAAGAATCCCCCGTCTTGAATATTTTCCTATGGACGCCAGGGTAATATTATCTGCGATACTCCATGGCAGTAAAAGCCCTTGCAATTGTCTGTCCTCAGGTACATACCCTATTCCGTTTCTTAAACCCTACTGCGTATTTTTATGATTAGTCTTTTTACCATCAATATAGATTTCGCCCTCGTCCGATCTCTCCACCCCATATATGCATTGAACCATTTCCGTTCTTCCTGCACCTACAAGTCCTGTTAACCCCAATATTTCCCCTTCATGAAGCTTAAATGAAATATCTTTAAAAAAACCAATACGTCCCAGCTTTTCTACTCTCAAAAGTTCTTTGCCTATTTTAACCTCTTTTTTGGGAAACAACTGATCAATCTCTCTTCCAACCATATGTTTCATCAAAACCTCATTTGAAATTTCCCCTTTGTCCCATGTTCCGATATATTTGCTGTCTCTAAACACCGTAATCCTATTTGCCAGTCTCTCAATATCCTCAAAACGATGGGAAATAAAAATAATAGATACATCATGATTTCTTAAATTTTCTGTAATCTTATACAATTCCTCACTTTCGCCTTCTGACAGAGCAGCCGTTGGCTCATCCATTATCAAGATCCTGGCATCGTAAGATAAAGCCTTTGCAATTTCTACCATTTGCTGTTTTGCAACTGACAAATTCCCCATCTGTGCCTCAGGATCAATATCACTTCCAAGACGCTCTAAAAGTTCTTTTGCTTTTTTGATGTTCTTTTTCCAGTCGATACACCCTAAATACCCCTTCATATACTCATGTCCCATAAAAATATTTTCAGCTACCGTTAAATGTTGATATGCCGTCGCATGCTGGTAAATCGCTGCAATTCCCAGATTCCTGGCAATATTGGGATTCTGGATTTTCTCAAGCTTCCCATAAACGAAAATTTCACCTGTTTCGGGCTGATGCACACCGGTAATGACTTTAATCAACGTAGATTTCCCTGCACCATTCTCACCAAGCAATGCATGTATCTCTCCTTTTCTAAGTTCGAAGTGAACATTATCCAATGCTTTCGTACCCGGAAAAATTTTTGAGATATTCTTAAGTTCAAGAACCTTTTGAGACATTTTTTTACCTCCGTTTCGTTTTTGTTTAGTTTTACTAAATTTTCTTAAGTTATTGTATTGTTTTCCGTCCTTTTTCTTTAGTTCTTGTCTGTATAATACTATATCCACTTAATAATGTCAATATTATTTTTTAGTTTTTATAAATTTTATTTAGATTTACTAATTTTTATTAATTTATTAATTGAGTTAGAAATTAATTAGAGCAAAAAAAAGGAACCCCAAAGGGGCTCCTTGCGATCTTAAATACAGCAATACTCTAAATTAACATTTGATTGAAACAATCGACACAATATAACTGAATGATTATTGTGCAACATATCCTCCATCCACAATCACATCCGACCCTGTTGTGTATCCGGCCGCATCACATGCCAGATATAATATTGCAGGAATCAACTCTTCCGGTTTGCCCATACGGTGATAAGGCATCAGCGGCATCCAGGCATTTTTTAATTCCTGAGGTGTATCAGCAGACATAGGCGTACCAATATAACCCGGGCTTAAACTGTTAACCCGAATTCCATGCTCTGCCCATTCAATAGCAAGAGACCTGGTCATGTGCATTACTCCGGCTTTAGAGGCATTATAAGATGCCTGCCACTGCGGGATATTAACAATTGTGCCAGACATAGATGCCATATTTATAATACTACCCTTGGTTCCGGACTCTATCATCCTTCTGCCTGCGGCTCTTGCCACAATATATTCTCCTGTCAGATTGACATCAATAACCTGTCTCCACTCTTCTATCGTAGCCTCTAAAGTATCCTTATGTATACAGATTCCCGCATTATTAAACACAATGTCAATATGTCCGGAACGTTCCATGATGAGATCCATCGCCTTCTCTACCGCCTGCTCATCTGTCACGTTAGCCGTAATACTATACGCTTTACCCCCTACCCCTTCAATCATTCTCACCGTTTCTTGGGAATCCGTCTTTCCCATAATAACTACCTCGGCTCCCGCCCTTGCCAATGCAATGGCAATTACCTGTCCGATTCCTACTCTTCCCCCTGTAACCAGAGCTGTTTTCCCCGCTAACCCAAAAATACTTTCCAGATACATTATAAATTCTCCTTTCCACCTCACAAATAATGCTTCATTTCTTTTATATTTTTCTTTTTCTTTTATAAAAGCTTTTATCTAAGTATTTGTATTATACTACGATATTTTTTAACTGTCAATCCACTATTATGTACAAATTGAAGCTACAGTATCTCCGGTTTATATCCTGTATTCTATATCATTTACACAAAAACAGGGTGACACAGCCTACACCTCCTGTATCACCCTAATCATCTATGTATCTAATGCACCTGAGCCTTCTTCTCAAAAAAGCTCGTCTAATAAAATATAATATCGTATCCGATCCCAATCCGGTTCTATCCCTAACTTGTTAAAAAGAATATCTTCATTAAAATCTTCGTATATTTTCCCTCCGTACCTGCCTTCAAAATTATGCTTCAGACTTCGGCAGCAAAGAGCAATATCCTGGTATTTATCAGCGATTCCGCTTCTCCCCAGATCTATAAAACCACTTACTTTATTCTGATTGATAAAAATATTAGGAAGACAATAATCACCATGGGAGAACACAAGATTTTCCGTTGGCTTATTATCTATTAACCACGAGAGTAAATCAGCTGGGGAAGCAAATCCATTAGCCCCATAGGTTCCCGGCTCTACTCCTTCCATTTCACAGAGATTGTTTGCAACGAGAATTTCCGCCAGCCGCAGTTTATTATCTATCCCATTATGATAAGGACATGCAGAAATATCCACATTCCACAGCATTCGCAGCCCTTCTGCCAACAACTCCGTTAACAGAACGGCATCCTCCAGAAAATCCGTGGAGCAGGACATTTCACCAACCACCCGTTCCATAAGCAGATAATTTGTCCCGCCGCTCTTTTCGGTGCAGAGCAGTTTCGGCACCGGAAGTCTGCCGGAGAGCCAGGACAGCATTTGATGTTCATTATCTGATTCTTCGCACTGCTTTTCTATTTTAAGAACCATATCATCAAAACAGATCACCTGGGAATTGGACATCCCGGTTTTGTCTATGGTAAATGGACGGGAACCGATTATATTTTTTATTTTTCTAGGAATATCCATCATGATCACCTCATTTATTTCATGTTCAACTTCAACTCGTTATTCAAATCTGTTTCTTTTACATCCCTGTTTTCTCTCACACCCCTGTTCTCTTCCACGGCCTTGTCTTCCCTGTCCAGCCTTGATTTACCCACCAGTCCCGATCCACCGGATTCCAGGCTGCACCGGGGCTGGACTGCATTTTCCGAAAAACATAAAAGAACAGTTTTCCCCTGAGACTGGCTCTGGGTCGTTCTGCCCGCTGCCGCACTCTGGCGGCTACCCGTACAGCTTTGCGCTCTAACATTTCCCGCTTCTTTGCTTTCATATCCGATATTCCCATGGCATTGCTGACAAATGGGAAGCAGTATACCCTGGATACACTCATCCATTTGAGCTGTCTGGCAAGAGAACGGGCGGTATGTCCGGCGGGCGCTCCCGCTGAAGAGCAGAATACCACACCAACCTTTTTAAACATTCCACCGTATGGCCTGTGCGTCACCCAGCGATACGCCATATGATCCAGGAAATTTTTCATGGATCCGCTCATCTCCATAACATAATTAGGGCTGTCCAGAAAAATAATATCCGCCCACTCCATCGCTTTGGCTATAGGCTGTACATTTTTGGCGGAAGGGCAATGCTCTTCTCCCTTTATAAAGCAACTGTTGCAGCCACAGCAAAAATCCGGACCATCTTTTGGCAGAAAATATTCCCTGATTTCATCCTGATCATCTGCCAGGCGTTTCAGCACTTCTCTGGTCATGGTGTAGGTCACCCCTTTGTGTGACTGTCCATGTATCACCGTAATTTTCATCCTCTCATTCCTCCAGTCTTCCCGTAAAGCCTGCTAAACTGCCGGATATGCTGTTCCAACATTTCCAATGACTCCGCTTCGCGGTTTGGCTGGCAGTCGCACATGGTCAGCAGCAAATAAATCGGGGCATAAAAATGAAGTGCCATGGTCTTCACATTTTCCTGTTTAAAAATGCCCGCACCGGATAGAAATCCAAACAGCATTCTCTGATATGACAATGGATCATCCGCGTATTGTCTTGCGTAAAGATCTGCCAGTTCCTTACTGTGATACTGCTCAATGGTCAGCAGTTTACGGAATTTGCACACATATTCGTCATGAAGAAAGTATAAAAATAAATCTTTCCCCATTTGAATTAACTGTTCCTCCGAAATGCCGGTATATATATCTATATCCTTTTTTGCTTCAACACCATTGATCTGCATGGAAGCGGTCTGCTGTCTGTACCTAACCGCCATTTCATCCATAATCGCGTCAAAGATATCCTGCTTACTTTTATAATGTTTATATAATGAGGGGGCTTTAATCCCTACCTCTTTTGCAATCTGCCCTACGCTCACCGCCTCAAAGCCTTTTTCTGAAAACAGCGTTAAGGCTTTCTCCAGGATTCTTCTCTTTGTAGAAACCGTTTCCATCAACATATCCCCTTTCATTGGCTAATTAACATTAGCTTTATTATAGGCTAATTTTTGTTAGCCTGTCAAGAAGATATTACAGCAATTGGAGCATTTAAATGCAATAAAAATAGGGACGAATATCCAACGCCCCTATTTCTGCTGTCTTAATTATAGACTGTAAATTTTTCCACTTTCAATGTATTTCGCTCTCCGTAAAACTTATCCACAACATATGATTCTAAAGACAAAGTCATACCTGCCCATTTTTCTAAATTCAGGTTCCTAAATGTAAATTTGCCCTTGCTATTGGATTTAATAGAAACAATCTTTTTGCCACTTGGATCTCTAAGCGCAATCGTTGAATTTTTATTTGCAATACCAGTTATTTTCTTTGTATTCTGATTGATCTTATCAAATGCTACAGGCTGGATAAGTTTTATTGTTCTTACAATGTTTTGAAGTTTGACTGTACTTTTATACCAGTCATCATCTCTCCTCCAGCTTTGTGGTAATTTTTCATTTAATTCTTTTTCACTTAAACAATTCCACTTAAATTCTACAACACCCAGTTCAGTATACTTATTAAGATTCGGTAAGCGTTTTAATCTGTTGCCAGTAGCATAGATAGAAGTTAATTTTTTTAAATTTTTTATTGCGCTAAGCCTTGTCAATCTATTTCCATTTAATACGATATTCTCAAGATTATCCAAATTTTTAATAGCATCTATATTTTTAATCCGATTATCCCATGCACTTATAGACGTTAAATTCTTTAAATTTTCAACACCGGAAAAACTTGTTAGCTTATTATTATTTTTTCTGAGCAAATCAATAAGATTCCTGAGTGAGTGGTGCTTTCCTCAGCTAAACCCGTAATAAAATTAAAGATTGCTTTTGTCCAGAATCTTTGCTACTGTATTCTCATTACATAAAACAAAACTTTCGTTTATTAATAAAATATAAGGAGCAAAATATGAATAAAAAAAGTATTATTGGCGGCGGTGCAGGCGAATTAAAGAACCTGGATATGGACATTGCCACTGCCCACAAGACAAACACGAACTTTTGGGATACGATCGGAAGTGAATTTTTGGGCGCTACGGCACTGCCGTACTATGGCTCATTTGTTACAGAAGAAAAGCTGCAGTTGTTTGGTGATGTTACGAATAAAAAGTTACTGGAAATTGGCTGCGGTAACGGCCATTCCTTAAAATATATCATTGAAAAAGGAGCTGCTGAACTATGGGGCACTGATATATCCCCCATGCAGCTGGAACGAACAAAAGAATTCCTGGCTTCAAATGAAATGGATGCGAATCTTATATGTGCTCCGATGGAAAGAGAAGGCGGTATACCCAAACAATATTTTGATTATGTCTATTCTGTCTATGCCATCGGATGGACCACCGATTTAAATCAGACCTTTTGCAACATCTCATCTTACCTGAAAAAAGACGGCATATTCATTTTCAGCTGGTCACATCCAATCCATAAATGTGTATCTGTGGAAAATGAGGAACTAATCTTCCGCAATTCCTATTTTGATGAGGGATGGTATTCTGTTGCCATGGCAGATAAAGAAATCATGTTATCAAACCGCAAACTCTCAACTTATGTGAATGCATTAGCAGCAAATGGATTTGTCATTGAGCAGATGGTTGAAGAAACGGACGAAGATCTTCTGAACCCAAATTTGACGGATGATTTTAGTAAAAAAGCAAAACAGCTCCCGGTCACTTTTGTAATAAAAGCGCGGAAGCTGTAATGCAATGTGATAACGGAAACGTCTGAATCTTCTGCAGCCTTAGGACCTCATGAAGGTTCATGTGGCAGTATAGCCATTCCGGGTCATACTGCCCATCCTCAGACAGAACCGGTTCCGGCTCGCCGTACCTCTCCCAGGGCTTCTCCGATTTCCTTTCCTTAAATCCACATCCCAACTGTTTGCAATCGTAGCGGCTGTAGGGAAACAGGTCGGGCAGTGACTCATTTAACCTGAAGCCGGCGCAAGGTCAATACCTTTTTTCAACTGTCGTCAATTAATACGGAAACGGTATCCGGCACCCCAGACGGTTTCGATAAACTGAGTTTTTTTGAAATTCTTGCCCAATTTATCCCGCAACCGGTTAATATGTACCGTTACCGTGGCAACGTCTCCTATGGAGTCCATTCCCCATACCCGGTCAAAAAGAGTGTCCTTGGAAAAGACAATATTGGGGTTTTCAGCCATGAAAAGCAAAAGTTCAAATTCCTTATTCACCAGTACCACTTCTTTTTCATCTAAATACACCATTCTGGATCTCGGTAAAATGGTGAGATTCTGATAAGCAATTTCATTCTCCGTCTCTTCTTTTTCTTCCTGGGAATCCAGAAGCAGATTATGGATATGGATATGAGATTTGACCCGGGCTACCAATTCTGCAGGACTGAAGGGTTTTTCCAGATAATCGTCTGCACCCAGCCCCAGCCCCCGAATTTTATCAATGTCATCTTTCTTTGCCGTCACCATAATAATCGGCAGGTGTAAAGACCGCCTAAGCTCACGGCATACATCAAAGCCTGTTTTCCCCGGAAGCATCACATCCAGCAATATGGCATCATATCCGCCGGTTTTTGCCATTTTTTCTCCTTCCCGTCCATCAAAGACAATATCTGCCTCAAACCCGTTTGCCTCCAGATAATCCCGCTCCAGCTCTGCAATCAATTCATCGTCTTCTACGATCAGTATTTTTTCCATCAATATCCTCCCCTGCAACCGGCAAATGGATAATTATCGCCAGTCCTTCCCTGTTTTCTGCCTGCACATTACCACCGTGCCCAAGAATAATCTCTTTAACCACTGCCAGTCCAATACCGCTTCCTTTTTCTGACTTGGTCCTTGCATCATCCACCCGGTAAAAACTGTCAAATATCTGTTCCAGGCTCTCTCCTGGCACCCCTGGTCCGTCATCCTGAAATACCAATTCAATATCCGTTCCAGTTAAAGTACGTTTCAATGATATCTGAATCCGCGATTTTTCAGAGATGCGGTACTTGACTGTGTTCGTAAACAAATTGTCAAATACCCGCTTAAATTCCTCCCGGTCAATCTGTACCGGAAATGTCTCTTTTCCATACATAAACTCTATCTCAACCTGGTTGTGCTCTGCATCAGGCCTGCAGGTTTCCAGGTATTGCTCTACAAATTCTTTGAAATCCCCTTCCTCCATGCGGTACCGAAAACCATTATCCAGCCTGCTGTACTCGGAAAGGCTGTCTACCAGGCTTACAAGATTTCCTGTTCTGGTCTTAATCGCCTGCAAATAGCGCATTCTCTTTTCCGGAGTATCTGCTATTCCATCCATCAGTCCGTCCAGATAACCAATGATGGACGTCAAAGGTGTCCTTAAATCATGGGAGATGCCCGTAATGAGAGAACGTCTGCGCTTTTCATCTCTCAGGCGCTGGTCTACAGACTCTTTCAGATATACACGCATCTCGTCAAAATCTCTGCATACTTCCCCAAACTCATCTTTATTCTGGCTTTTCATATTGGTATCCAGATTTCCTTCCCGGATTTCTTTTGTCGCCATACTCAGCCTGCCCAGCGGTTTCAGGATACTTCTTGAAATCCACCAGGATGAGATCCCATTTACAAAAAGTGTCAGTATTACAAAGAAAATGATAATTCCATACAAGTACTTTAGGATATAATTCTTCAGATAATTAACCACACCCTCATCTGTCTTCTGGCGGTGGACTGCTGTAATGCAGAAAACTTTCTCGCCGTGGTAAAATGTGTTCTTGATGACAGAAACCTCATGCCTGCTGGCAGTCAGTGTCTTAGCCGTATCAATTGCATCCCCCGCCACAGAACGCGCTGCCTGCATATCCTCTTCCGTAAGGTTGGAGTAAATTAGTTTTTCATTTTTTGTTATCATAAACTGGTATCCCATCCCGGACAATTTATTTTCCAGATGATACATTTCGTCACTTCTTTTAATTTCCCCTGATGTATTCGTGTGTACCCCCTGCCCCCAGTTGTTCTCCCACAGCTCCTGCTGATATGTGTAAATCATGCTCTGGGCAAACTGTATGCTGTTTTCATCGCTGTACATGGCCTCCAGTGTGTACCAGAAACTTCCAAGTGATGTGTGCAGACAGACGTTGATTACGATTGCCGTGAATAATATCGGTATCAGGACCATCATAATATTGGAAAGCCTGATTTTTTTCTTGATTGTCAATGCCATGCACTCCTTTATCCCTGAACGAGAAATTCCTCAATGGCGACCTGGTCACACCCTGCATCCTTCAGATTTTGTACCGCACCGTGTTTTGACCAAAATGTATTCTTTGTTCAGATATAGTATAATTGGATGAGGTCAATAATAGCAAATACTTATATTTAATATATTTGTATAATTAAAACCTATTATAGTAATTTACACCCACTACCACCGGTTAATTGAAATCCTTACTCTCCTCACCGGTTTCCGGATCCACTATATGACGGTTCAGGCTGCATTTCCAGCTGAGTTTCCTGCTCACTTTCCGTCTCTGACTGTTTTTCATCGGCTATGATTTCTCTTTGTGAAATGAAATCCTATATGACATGAATCTTTTTCCAGCGCCCCGTTTTATACCTCACCGTAAACGCAACAGAGCGAGCCAGCCAATCCATGCCCATTGCGATCCACACACCGATAATGCCCATGTGACATACGATTCCCAAAAAGACGGCTGTGCCAAGCCGGAAGACCAGCATGGAGCCAATTCCAATAAACATGGTAATCTTCACATCTCCGGACGCTCGCAGGCTGTTTGGCAGATTAAAAGAGGTTGGATGGAGCAGAAAAGCGAATGAGTTATGCAGCACGACTAAGATACAGCTGAGACGCCATGTCTCATCTGACAGGATATAAAAGCCATGTATCACCGGCAGTAAAAGACAGACAAAAAGCCCCAGAAGCCCTGTCGCGGCGTAAGAAATTTTCATAAGTTTTTTCGTGTATTTTTCTGCCTCCACAGGTTTCTCGGCTCCCATGCACTGCCCAACTACTGGAACTATAGCAAGGTTAATCGCATTTACTACAAGGATGGCAACTTGGTCGATACTGTTAGCAACTCCGTTGGCGGCAATCTGATACGTTCCGAATAATGCCACGATGCTGGTCACCAAAACCTTTCCCAGTGCAAACAACCCATTTTCTATCCCATTTGGAACTGCGATTTTCAAAATCCTGCAGATCAGCTCCTGATTCCAAACCAGAATTTCTTTCCACCGTACCGACACCGGATTTCTCTTATTGAAGGTCATGATGAACATAATGAGTGCCCCTGCCATCCGGGAAATCAATGTAGGCACCGCAACTCCTGCCACACCTGCATGCAGTATGAAAATCCCTATGGTATTTCCTACAATATTAATGATATTCACCAGAATGGATACATACATAGTGACATTCGTTTTCTGCATGGAACGGAAGACGGCTGTTGATGAATTATAGATTCCCAAAAAAGGAAATGAGAGCGCCGTAATGACAAAATACGTAATGGCTGCTGTTCTTACATCTCCATCAACTGCACCAAACAATGCGTCTATAATCCCTTTATGGAAGCAGAGGCTGATACACATAATTACGGCTGATGCCAGAACGGTAACGGTAAGAAGCTGGCTTGCACAGCGGTTGGCATTATCGGAATTTTTTTTTCCCAGATATTGGGACACAATTACCGCACCTCCTGTGTCAATTGCAGATAGCATCACAATGATCAGATAATTTACCATATCTACCAGAGCCACCCCTGATACAGCAGCTTCTCCCGCATAGGAAACCATCATAGTATCCGCCATCCCTACCAGCATCACAAGTGACTGCTCAACAACAAGGGGATAAATTAATTTTTTCAGTTCCTGATTTGTAAACATGAATCTTACTCCTATCTACATTTTTTCTAAACCACTTTTACCGGGCCAGATATCTGCATTTTCCTCCGGCATAACCTGATCCAAAATCCGAAATCTGCTTTTCCAGCTCTTTTCCGCCAAAAATCCCATTGTTTTGTAATACTCCAAATCGACAGTCCTGATATGCAGTTTTTCGCTCGCCTCCTGTTTTGTCACGTTAACACCTCCTGTATTTTTCTTCAGACAGTCCGACGCAGGCTGCCTGCCTAAAATCTAAGCATAAAAAATGTAAGTGTAAAAAGGAGCGTTTCCCTTTACACTTACATTATAATTTCTGTTCTTTGATATGTCTAATACCTAGTTTTCATGCCAAACCTATGCTTTTAAAGCATGTTTTCAATCCAGCTTTACCTTTACATAGGTAACTGGGTCCTAACTGGGTCTTTGCACCAAACATTTTCTGATATGCTCTATAAACTTTGCGGTTGCTTTTCCAAAAGGCTGTCTGCCTTTCCATGCCAGTACACTTGTTGACGTCAGTTCTGGATAAATGGGTCTGCAGCAGATCTTTTCCTGATCCAAGAAAGGAATAGATCCTTCAATGACCAGAGAATATCCAAGTCCTGCCTGCACCATCATCGCTGCATTTGTGCTCAGATTGCTGGTAAATAAAATGTGAAGATTTCCGTAATGATCCCCGAACCAGCTTGCAAGTTCGCTTTTCACTCCTGGTCTTCTTGCCATGATGATGGGATGCCCAGCAAGCTGTTCGGCTGTAACGTACTCATGTTGGGCAAGGGGACCATCCGGACGCATCAGCACCACCCATCTTTCCTTTATGGGAAGACGGATATAATCGTATTTTTCCATATCCATGGGCTCCAATAATAACCCGATGTCAGTCAGTCCATTATCAATCCGATCTTTGATCTGATCCGCATTGGCTGTAAATATATCATACGTCACCTGAGGGTATTGCTGGTGGAAGGTCCGGATCATTTCTGATAAAATACTGACCGAGGCAAGTTCCCCGCATCCTATGGAGACCTCACCCTCCACCATCTCCTCCTGCACAGCCAGCTCTTTCATGGTAATATCCATGAGTTCGATAATCTCTTCTGCCCTGCGGCGCAGGAGAATTCCCTCGTTGGTCAGCGAAATCTTCCGGGTTCCCCTGTCAAACAGCTTTACCCCGGCTTCCTCCTCCAGCTGAACCAGCTGACGGCTTAATGTCGGCTGGGTAATGTGGAGGACTGCCGCCGCTTTTGATATGCTCTCTTCCCTTACAACGACCAGAAAATAGCGCAAAACTCTTACTTCCAAAAGTGCACCTCCGTCCTTATCTAAATCCTTTTTATACCTTTATGTTAGCAAAAAAACAGGCAGGAGTAAAGGAATAATCCGGTTCATTCCATTTTTGTCATTCCATTTCCAGACTGTCTATCCATTCTCCTACTAAAACCGTACTATAGGCTGCCATAGATATATACGGTGATTGATTTAGAAAATCCGGCTCAGGTAAGGCTTTAAACAGAGTGCAGCGTAATAAAATCAGCTATCAGGCGAAGTGCTTTCGCAGTATCTTCTCCCGGTTTCAATGTAAAGCCATGTTCCGCCTTTGGGAAATCATGTAAAGCAGTGGTCACACCGGTTTGTCTGAGCAGATCGGCATATCCCACGGCTTCATCATGAAGGGAATCCTGACCAGCGGCGATGATCAAAGCAGGCGGAAGTCCGAACAGCATCTCTTCGGTGGCAAGCAAAGGCGACACCAGCGGATTTCTTACTTGTTCTGCGCTAACATAAGCAGCATCAAACATTGCTGCCATTTTGGGATCGACTGCTCCCTTGGGCGCTGGCTTATCAAAAGGGCTTGTGGATAAGTCCAAAGGCGGATAATCAAGAACCTGATAGCGCGGCCAGGGACGCTGATCCTGTTTTGCACGGATACAGATTGCCGCCGCTAAATTAGCACCGGCGCTGTGACCGCCGATACCTATCCCGGTACGGTCTATTCTCAATTCATCGGCATGCTCATAGTAATAGGAAACTATTTCATATACGGCGTCAAGCGCACTTGGAAAGGGATGGTCCGGCGCTTTTGGATAATCAATACTGATAATTTTCACATTGGTGTTATCCAGTAAATAATTATTAATAGTTTCATCTGAGTCCGCATTCATCAGTACAAAACCGCCGCCATGCATATCAATAAATAATGGTTTTATCTGTTGGTCTTTAAAACCATATTCCAGAATGCGAATATTACCTTGCGATGTTTGCACATATCGTATATCAGCTTTCGTTTTACCCTTTAATTTCATTAGCATTCCAACTGTGAACTGCATACGTTTCGCTTTACGGTAATCTTTTTTGTACATATCTATTTTACCTCCGCCAGGATTTTGTTGTTTCTCTGATACCGTTGATCCGCCAGACCGCGATGGCGCAGCGTCGGATTAGATAGCGCTTAAGATAATAGATCCCGAACCCAGTTACACCACTCTATGCCTGATTTCGCATCGGAAACAACTTTGCTGAGCAGTATATACATGCCAAAGTCTTCAGATTCCCGGAGGTCTTTTTCACTTGTGCCGGAACTTTTCATACGGGCTAAAGTTTCAGAATATTCGCTAAGCTGTTTCTGATAACGAGTTTCCATCTCATCAAGCAGCCAGTTGGCAGTTTTTTGATCCAAAACCTGAATGCAGCTTAATTTTAACATCATCTCGTCCTTAATGACGGCAGGACCAGCAGGTTTATACATCCAGTCAACCAATTTATCGAACCCCTTTTCCGTAATGGTGTATATTTTTTTATCAGGTTTCCCACTTTGTTCCATCACATCACAGCTGATATATTCTGCTTCTAATAGCTGTGAAAGTAACGGGTAGATGGTACGACGGGTTATGCGACCTCATGGCCATTGATTTTAACCGGGTATCCGGGTCAACAAAATGGAAACACATGTCAAAAGAAATGTACAGGGATATGTCGCGGCGATGGAATGAGGCGTTTATTGATTCGAAATGGGAACTTATTGATGTACTCGAAAATGGTAATACGATTGTAGCTGAGTTTTTTGAATGCGGCAAGTTTGTTAAGCCATATGCAATCAATGACAACCATGTTATTCAGCCGAATGGTAAGGAATATACGGCCAGAGCAACAGTATGGTTTACCTTTAATCAATTAGGCCAGATTCATACCTATCGATATTATTCAGATGGCGGCTTTGGTGCGGCATATGGCGATGTTATTGCTGCTAGTGGCCGTAAAGAACTAAGTACTCCTATTTAAGCAGTCAATTTCTAATACCGGCAGGAAAAGATTTACATGACAATAGATGAGGTAAGTAATTCGCAGCCGATACCCGACAAAAAGAAAACTGTCCAAATGGACGGTTTTCTCATCAAATACAATCATGAATCCGGCTAATTGCAGAAAGTACTGTTGTCACTGGTATCTTCGAAAAAAACGGTTGACAAAACCGTCCCCATAAAGTAAAATTCCCCCTATAAACAATTAAAGAAAAGGTGATGAAAATCCGGCATACCAGATATCACATAATCGGTGGTGTGGGTGTGGCTGGAAAAGAGTAGATAAAATCAATTTCATAGGGAACAGGCAGCTGTTGATTCAGCTTATTTTGTGTACCTTATGTTTGGTTTTATTTTACTCTAAACTTTCTTCATCTTACGAGGATTAGCCGCAGAGTAAACTCTGCGGCTTTTTGTTTATGCACAAATTCAAAGGAGAGATTATCATGTTTAACGAATTACAAAAATTATTAGAATTACCAGAACTTTACAAGGAAACCGAGAATGCATTTTGGGACGATGATTATATCTCAAAGCAAATGCTGCAAGCGCATCTGGACTCGGACTTTAACGGGGCAAGCAGGAAATTAGATTTCATTGAAAAATCCATTTCCTGGATCAAAGAGATTTTGCCTCCCCAGAGCTATCCCTCTCTGCTCGATCTTGGCTGTGGTCCCGGTCTGTATACCGAGCGGTTTGCGAATTGCGGATACAAGGTGACTGGTGTGGACTTTTCCAGGCGCTCTATAGCCTATGCGCGTCAGTCAGCAGAAGAAAAAAGCATGGTTATCAACTATTATCAACAGAATTACCTAACATTAAATTTAGGTGCACATTTTGATCTTATAACAATGATATACTGCGATTATGGTGCACTGTCAGCATCAAACCGACGCATTGTTCTGGGTCATATATATCATCATCTTAAGCCCGGCGGGAAACTGCTATTTGATGTTTTTTCAATGGAAAAATACAACGGATTTCAAGAAGGGCAAACCTGGGAACTGTTCAAAAGTTCCGGATTCTGGCGGGAAAAAGAACATGTCGTTCTAAATAGAAATTGCAAATATGGAGATAATGTCACTCTGGAACAAATGATTGTGGCGGCAGATCATGATCTTAAATGCTATTATTTGTGGAATAGCTGCTTCACAGAAGCTGCTCTGATACAGGAAGCAGAAGAAGCCGGCTTCCAGGTATGCGGTGTATATGGTGATGTAGCAGGAAACCCCTGTAATGAAAAAAGCCTTACTATTGCTATTCTTCTTGAAAAGCAGCCTGATTGTAAATAGGACCTTTTGCAATTAGTACTATAGCGAACATTTTGTAAATGGCTGAGTATTACGAATAAATTGGGGTTTTGCTGATTAAATACGCTTTGTATGCAGAGGTAGTGTACGGAAAGAGAAGGGGGTGGACCAGGACATTGGTTTGGAATGCTTAACGCAGAACTGGAATTTTCTAACCTTCCCGAAGCCCTTTTTGGCGGCACGCGGGCATTCGCTCCGAAATCCTGATGCATTTCGCAGCTCACTGCCCGCTTA
>UQGG01000010.1 GCA_900540475.1 uncultured Robinsoniella sp.
TGAACCGAGAAATGCATCAGGATTTCTCGGTGAATGCC
This sequence comes from uncultured Robinsoniella sp., assembly GCA_900540475.1. Classification (GTDB taxonomy): domain Bacteria; phylum Bacillota; class Clostridia; order Lachnospirales; family Lachnospiraceae; genus Robinsoniella. The sequence continues at coordinate 39 of UQGG01000010.1, forward strand.
CGCGTGCCGCCAAAAAGCGCTTCGGAAAGGTTAGAAAATACCAGTTCTGCGGCCAGCTGACGGAGTCCATACCAGTTTCCCACGCCCATCTTTTCGTACACTATCTATCATTCACAAAGCGTCTTAATCAGCGAAACCCAAATTTATTCACAAAAGTAAGCCATTAAAAACAGTTCCCTGTCTTACTAGACCGTCTTTTGTAAAATTTACTTTAATATCATTAATTTTTTATAATAACAGATGACAATCCAGTTAAAATAATGCATAATAATGGTAACAATAAATCATATTTCAATAAAAGGAGAAAAAACCTATGAAAGTACTGTATAAAAATATGGATCAATTATTAAGTGTCATGGATGTGAACAAAGCAGAATATCTTATGGATGAGGAAATTTTACAATTTTGCGGTCCGGAAGAAGACTTTGGAATAAAAATATCTCTTGCACTGGCTGAAAAAATTATTACCGCTCTTTACCAGGATGATAAAGCTGATGTTACGGAGTATACATACTGTGAAACCGATTCGTTTTATGAGGATGATGACGATGAGGATTATGATGACGATGATTACGATGACGAAGACGAGGATGATGAAGACTTCATAGATGAAATTCTGGATTCCATGGAACAAAGTAAGATTCCGGGAGCCCGCAGAATTACTTTCCCCAGAAAATAATTGTCATCACAGCATTATTCCCAGGCTTTTAAAACTGCTGGAACTGCCGTCACAACAATTTGAATTTTTTTCCAAAAAGCTATTGACAAATGACCTGATAAGGAGTATATTAATATCAGTAACAATTACTAATATTAAATAAGGGTTGAAGAAGCCCCATAAAATAAAAAGGAGATTGATAAAATGGCTAAATTTGTATGTAATGTATGTGGTTATGTTCATGAAGGAGATTCTGCACCGGAGGTATGTCCAATCTGTAAAGCACCTGCAAGCAAATTCACAAAGCAGGATGGCAGCATGAGCTGGGCTGCAGAACATGTTATTGGTATTGCACAGGGTGTTTCTGAAGATATCTTAGCAGACTTAAGAGCAAACTTCGAAGGAGAATGTTCTGAAGTAGGTATGTACCTGGCTATGTCCAGAGTTGCTCACAGAGAGGGCTATCCTGAAATCGGTTTATACTGGGAAAAAGCTGCTCATGAAGAAGCAGAACATGCTGCAAAATTCGCTGAATTACTGGGTGAAGTTGTAACGGACAGCACAAAGAAGAACCTGGAAATGAGAGTTGCTGCTGAAAACGGCGCTACTGCAGGTAAATTTGATCTGGCAAAACGTGCGAAAGCTGCTGATCTGGATGCTATTCATGATACTGTACATGAAATGGCAAAAGACGAAGCTCGTCACGGAAAAGCTTTCAAAGGTTTATTAGAAAGATATTTTGGTTAATTAAACCACTTTTCTTTCACATCAAAGCAAGTGTATCTGGTAACAGGTATACTTGCTTTTCTTATTGAAAATCAATTATTTAGAAGAATAAATAAGTTGATGCTCAAATATATCTTAGTCAAAAAGTCCAGACTTCAGTAAAAAATTATTTCAAAAACTTATAAGAAACGATTGACAAATGAATAGATATGTAGTATATTAATATCAGTAACAATTACTATTATTAAATATCAATCAGGAATTCAATTCCTTAAACTAAATTATAAAAATGAAAAGGAGATTTTAAAATGGCTAAATTTGTATGTAATGTATGTGGTTATGTTCACGAAGGAGATTCTGCACCGGAGGTATGTCCAATCTGTAAAGCACCTGCAAGCAAATTCACAAAGCAGGATGGCAGCATGAGCTGGGCTGCAGAACATGTTATTGGTATTGCACAGGGTGTTTCTGAAGATATCTTAGCAGACTTAAGAGCAAACTTCGAAGGAGAATGTTCTGAAGTAGGTATGTACCTGGCTATGTCCAGAGTTGCTCACAGAGAGGGCTATCCTGAAATCGGTTTATACTGGGAAAAGGCTGCTTATGAAGAGGCAGAACATGCTTCCAAATTTGCAGAACTGCTTGGTGAAGTTGTAACGGACAGCACAAAGAAAAACCTGGAAATGAGAGTTGCTGCAGAAAATGGGGCTACTGCAGGTAAGTTTGATCTGGCTAAACGTGCGAAAGCCGCTGATCTGGATGCTATCCATGATACTGTACATGAAATGGCAAAAGATGAAGCTCGCCACGGTAAAGCTTTCAAAGGTTTATTAGAAAGATATTTTGGTTAATTATTCCTTCTCCTAAAGAAGCAGGTATCGGTAATCCGACACCTGCTTCTTTTCACTTTATCCTTTTGCCGTTGATACCAGCAACCCGGCCTTACCCAGCGCCGGCCTCAGCACGCTGTATAATATAACTACCAGGAAGGTGGATACCACCGCGTTTACAAATGTTGTAGCAGTGCTCCATTTAGCTAAAACAGAAGCCATCTCCTGAGGCTGCCCCAGTATGATCTGTTTATAGAAATAGCCCACCAGGGGATCAAATATTACGTTAAAACCTAAGCCGCATACAGATGCAATAATACTCCATTTCATAATATATCTCTTGTCATTGCTTTCACCGATTTTTCCTATCTGATGTGCCACCAGACCGGTTATCAGCCCAATGCAGAACTTTAATACAAAAGTCTTAGGTGCGCCGACAATATAAATCGGATCCATTAAATCCGCTATCGTCATGCCTACTGCCCCGGCAAGACCGCCGTATCCTCCGCCCAGCAGCAATGCAGCCAGTACGCAAAATGCGTTCCCGATATGGATGGAAGTAGCATCTCCTCCCGGCATTGGTATTTTTATTTGAAAAAATGTAAATGATACGAAACACAATGCCGCTAACAGCGCCGTCTGTGCAAGCTTCATAACTGTCTGACTATGATTTTTCTGTTGCATGATATTTCCTCTCCTCATTTTGAATTTGGGAATATCATAGCACTATACTGGTCATGTTAAAACAGCCAGTTTCGTATTTTTTGTCCATGCCAGTTTACTTCTGGTTTGCAGGTTCTACATTTACCATTTTTCCTTTTATTTTCGCATGATCCATTGCACTCAATACTTCTTTCGCACGGTCTGTGGGAACTTCTACGAAAGTATATTTGTCATACATGTCTATACTTCCTACTAGTTTACCCGGCATACCGGATTCTCCTGCGATGGCTCCCAGAATATCTCCCGGACGTACACCCTGCTTTTTACCAATATTGATAAACAGACGTACCATGCCTTCTTCTGCACCTGTATTGCCAAAGTCCATACCTTTTTCTTCTTCCATAGCTTCTTCATTTCCCATGGAAAGCTTCAGGAATGCTGCGGCAATGTCCATAGCGGTGTAATCTTCCTCATTCAGGTGGTTTTCCAGCATATCTATCATATCTTTAAGGTCTTCATTACTAATGATCTGATTGACATCTTCCAGTATCTTCTCTACCTTGATAGCAGTTACGTCATCCAGTGACGGAATTGGCTGGGCATAGATCTTTGTTTTACAATATCTCTGAATATCTTTCAGCTTATATACTTCTTTACCCACAACAAATGAGAAAGCTTTTCCGACTCTTCCGGCACGTCCTGTTCTTCCGATACGGTGTACATAAAACTCATCGTCCTGAGGGATGTCATAATTAAAGACTGCCTCTACATCATCTACATCGATTCCTCTTGCTGCAACATCTGTTGCGATCAAAATCTCTGTTTTTCCATTACGGAAGCCGTTCATGACACGGTCACGCTGTGACTGCTTCAGATCCCCGTGAAGTCCTTCGGCAAAATATCCTCTGCCCTGGAGAGCAGTCGTCAGTTCATCTACTTTACGCTTCGTATTACAGAATACAAGGGAACGTTTCGGATTATACATATCTAAAAGTCTGGATAATACTTCTTCCTTGTTTTTCTGTTTTACTTCATAATAATATTGATCTATATTTTTAACGGTAAGTTCTTTTTTTACCACCTTTACCAGTTCCGCATCTTTTTTCTGATATTGGTTGGTGATATCCATAATTGGTTTTGGCATTGTTGCCGAGAAAAGTACGGTCTGTCTTTCTTCCGGTATCTCTTTTAATACGGTTTCAATATCTTCCCTGAATCCCATATTTAACATTTCATCTGCTTCATCCAGTACAATTGTGTGCACCTGATCAAATTTAATTGTTTTTCTTCTCATATGGTCCATTACACGGCCAGGGGTTCCAATGATCAGCTGTACGCCGCCTTTCAGAGAACGTATCTGTTTCACAATATCCTGTCCGCCGTAAACAGGAAGTACCTTTATCCCATGCATGAATTTAGACAATTTACGTATTTCTTCCGCCACCTGAATTGCCAATTCTCTGGTAGGACATAAGATGATCCCCTGAAGTTTCTTATTCTTCGGATCAATCTTTTCCAGAAGTGGAATTCCAAATGCTGCTGTCTTACCAGTTCCTGTCTGTGCCTGGCCAATCGCATCTTTTCCATCCATGAGTACTGGAATTGCTTTTGCCTGGATCGGACTCGCTGCTTCAAATCCCATTTCTGTTACTGCCTTTAGTATCTGGTCACTAAGACCAAGTTCATCAAATCTAACTGTTTCCATGTATTCGTGTTTCCTTTCTATTTGCCTGTTTTCCCAGGCTGCCTTTATATCTGCACTTCCCACACGTCGCTTCGTGCCATGAAATCGCATAAAAAAGCCCTGTAACATGACTCTTATGTACAGGGCTTTAACCTCAATATTTTACATTGTTGCTATACTGACACGATATTACGAACCTTATCGTACCATAGTTTCGGTTCCCTTGTCAAGGGCGGAACCATAATTTATCGCCGGGTATACGCCAGGATAACCAGAAATATTTTCCAGTTTTGTTGTATAAAGGTTGCTTAAATTCACACCTTATCCCTGAAGCTGCAGGAGTTTACCCTTCAGTTCCCCTTCTAATCTCTGCATTTCTGCCTCTGCTTCCATACGCTTCTGGTGTCCTTCTGTCTGGATACGCATTACTTCATCCAACGTAGAAATCAGTGACTCATTTGTAGTCTTTAAGGTCTCAATATCTACAATTCCACGTTCAGACTCTTTTGCGGTTTCCACAGTAGCCATCTTCAGAGTCTGTGCATTCTTCTTCAGCAGCTCATTTGTCATATCCGTTACTTCTCTCTGTGCCTTTGCCGCATCCGCTGAATGGGCAACACCCAGTGCCAGTACCATCTGACTTTTCCACAGTGGTATGGTATTCACGATAGTAGACTGTATTTTTTCAACCATCAGGGTATCATTTCCCTGTACAAGGCGGATCTGCGGTGCTGTCTGAAGTGAAATCATTCTGGTTAACTCCAGATCATGAAGCTTCTTTTCGAAACGGTTACAAAGGGAGTCAAGGTCTTTTGCAGCCTGTGCATCTTCCGGCAGTCCGGAATTATTTGCTTTTTGTACTAACGCCGGAAGTTCCTCAGCACGGATTTTAGCCAGCTTCTTCTTTCCAGCCAGAATATACATGGACAATTCTTTAAAATAAGACTGGTTAAGCCCGTACATCTTGTCCAGCACTGCTATATCTTTTAACATCTGTACCTGATGGCTTTCCAGAGCTTCACAGATACGGTTGATATTTACTTCTGCCTTGTCATATTTAGCTTTCATTGCTGTAATCTTATTGCTGCTCTTCTTGAAGAAACCAAGAAAACCCTTTTCCTGTTCTTCTACTTCAAAACTCTTTAATTCGGTCACTACTCCGGAAAGCATTTCCCCTACTTCACCAAGATCTTTAGTCTTAACATTATCAAGGGCTGCTTCAGAGAAATCAGCCATCTTCTTCTGCGCTCCTGCACCATACTGCAAAATAGCGTTAGAATCAGTGAGACTGATCTGTTCCACAAAGCTGTTAACCATACTTCTTTCTTCCGGTGAAAGCATACTTTCATCAAATTCCGGTTTCTTGGGCTCTTCTACCACTGCTTTTACTGTCTGTGCAGCCTGAAGCTGGTTATCAGCCTTTTCTGACTGGAATGGATCCAGCGTTAAGGTAGGCGCCGGTGCCGATGCAAAGTCTTTGAATTCATCACTCATGTCTTAATCCTCTTTTCTGTAAAATTTAACATTCCGACAAGCTGCGGCACAGCCGGGAGTAATCAGATCCTTCCGGTGTCCGCGGATGCTCACTTATATTAGAACTTTAATTTTATTTCATCATTATTTTCCGGATCCAGTTCCTTTTTAACAGCACTCTCCCTTGCCTTCTTAAAATCCTGTCCTGTCAGGCCTTCCTGTGCAAACATTGTCTGGAGAACCGAAATATCGGAAGAGATATCCCAGGATGTATCCTGGAAGAATCCGTCTAAAAGCTTTTCAAATGCCATATTAATCGTATCCAGGGTATCCTCGATTTCCCGCTTGGAGGTGAGAATATTTTCCCCCTGTACCGGCTGCCTGTCTAATTCTTCATAGGCATCCAACAGCTTAACGGTAGTAGGAAGATAATATTCCATGAATTTGCGGAGGTCCGGGATATGTTCCGGATGCTGTTCCACACGTTCGAATATTTTAGTGGTAATCACTTCCATCCTGGAAATTTTCTCAGATACTTCTACACCAGGGATTGCATCGTTGCTCTTTTTAATTTTATCCAGATAGCTCTGACCCTCTTCCACTACTTTTCGAACGTCTTCCGGTACTGAACCATCTTCCATTTTCGCCTTCTGTTCTTTTTTGACTGTCTCCGCATTCTGAATTCTGCTCCGCTCTTCCCGCTGACGAATTTCCATCTGATGCTGAGCTTCCATATATTGATTATAGACCTGGTCTGTGATCATGAGACAGCTCTCCTGGGCATCAATGTGGCCCTGGCAGAACATATTTTTACGAATCATTTCTCTCAGGTCTCTTACGGTATAATTAACCGGCTTTCCAACTGCATCAGCCAGTTCTTTGACTGAACAGTATTCACGCCCCCGAAGCTGACGTACATAGAGCTTGAACCGTTTTAACCTGCCAAGAATCTTGCTTCCCCGCCATGCCATGATAATACTGGCAATCAAAAACGGAAAAATAACCCCGATTGCAATGGCCGCACCGCCTTCTATGCCCCCGGTAATCATACTTACCAATGCAATGATAAAGGTTGACAGACCCAGGCTGCCGGCTAAAATATACCCTACGATAGTCAGAGAATAGCCTGCACCTTTCATCCCGCCGTTTCGGGATATGAGCTCATTTTTAACTCCTTTTGCCGGAACATCGTGAAAATTATTTCTTTGTCTGTCCCGGTTTCTGTTTTTCCTGGAATCCCAGGGATTCTGCGGCTCCGAATAAGGATGTCCAAAATTTCCGATGTTTCCCATATTGCCGCGATTGAACCTTTGATTTGCCTGATTCAGGCTTTGGTTAGCATTATCTATCGCACTGTTTACTGAATTTCTAATTGAATCGTTCAATTGTCTGAAATTCTGCGAATCGATCGCAGACTGCACTGTATTCTTTATTTGGTCGCCCAGATTCGACCAGTCCTGGTTACCCATGATATCCTCCTGCCTTATCAATAAAAACAATATTTTACCTGATTTGCTTAAGATAAATTATAAATGATAATCCATAAAAAAACAATCTATTTCCTTTAATAGTACTTGATTTTAGAAGCATAGCAGATATTTTTGACTTATATATTAGAAAATCCTTAATTTTTTAAGAAATTTACCAAAACAGGGTTGCTTTTTTCTTTTCCAGGGTATAATATATCCATAACACAACGTAGTTTTCAATACTACATGTTGAAATATCATTTCCAGTAATTACTATATCGATGACATATAATCTTGAGGAGGTAATATTATGAATCAAACTGCAACAATAACCCCGCGAAAATTCCGGTTAAAAGATCCCGGAAGTGCAATCACACATTTTATCGGTATGGTAATGGCAATTTTTGCTGCTATGCCGCTGTTAATTAAGACTGCGGTGATGCAGCCGGACCGGACACATATTGTATCCCTGTCTATATTTATTATCAGTATGATTATGCTTTATGCAGCCAGTTCCACTTATCATTCCCTGGATCTGACGGAACGCACCAACCGCATCCTGCGGAAACTGGACCACTGTATGATCTTTATACTGATCGCCGGTACTTATACGCCAATCTGCATGATCGTTCTGAACGGTCCCACAGGCAATCTCTTATGTACCATTGTGTGGAGCATTGCAATTGTAGGCATAATCATTAAAATGTGCTGGATTACCTGTCCAAAATGGTTTTCTTCCATAATTTATATCGGGATGGGATGGGTATGTGTGCTTGCATTTACCCAGATTACAAAAGCTCTTCCGGCTGCCGCATTCGGATGGCTGCTTGCAGGCGGTATTATTTATACCGTTGGAGGAATTATATATGCCCTTAAACTCCCGATTTTTGATTCTAAACATAAAAACTTCGGATTACATGAAATCTTTCATTTGTTTGTAATGGGCGGAAGCATTTGTCATTTCATTCTTATGTACGTATATGTAGCTGGAATGGCAATTTAAAAGACCAGAGCGTGTTGGATTATTTTTGTAATGATGTACTACAGCCGGCTGTCCCCGGAACTCTGCTGAGTGTTCCAGAGGGCAGCCGTTTTATGTAATGAATTATGATTTTACCTGCTCATCATCCAAACGTCTATTCATAAGCTTCAGCTTGTCCTTTTTCGGAAGCTTTTTTATCTCATATTCTCTTTTCATAGCTTCCTGCCTTGTTGCAAATGTCTCACAATAGGCTAACACTACCGGCCGCCTTCCTTTCGTATATTTAGCACCTTTTCCACTGTTATGGTCATCAATCCTTTTCTCCAGATTGTTTGTCCAACCGGTATAGTAGGTGTCATCGCTGCACTTTAATATATACGTATAATTCATTTTACCTTCATCCTTTAATGTCTATGTAAAGCGCACATACAAGAACCTCATACATGCGCTTATTATAAAAAGCAATCGACGAAAAAGTACTTCACCCATATCAAATACGACAGTTTGCATTTGGAAATTGTAACGCCAAGTAAGAAAGATTCGATTGCGTATCCGCAGGTGTAACTTTATTCGGCACAGTGGAGTTCTTATCCGCTGTACTAATATAGTATACTCTCTTCTCTTAAAAATGTGCAAGGATTTTAAAAGGCCTTAAATTTTCTTTCTCTCCCGATACCTTTCATGACATTGGCTGTCACTGCCGTATCGAAAAATCTGAAAATTCAAGACCTGGTTATCTATCTTTTGCTCACTGTTATTTTTCGTTTGTGTACCGCCTGTTTTATTCCAGATACAGGAAAGGATCTACCGGTGTACCATCTTTTTTCATTTCAAAGAAGAGGTTGCTTCCTTCTTCGCAGTAATACTTCGTAGGTTCATTTACATAACCAATGATGGAACCTGTCTCCACTACATCTCCTACTGCTACCGGAACTTCTTTTAACTGTCCGTAAACTAATTCATAGTTATTACCGATATTCATAGTAATGGTCGTTCCTGTTTCTTCATTTACATCGATGGACTTAACAATACCCTTTGCGGCTGCCAGAACTTGTCCGTTTACCTCGCTGCCGATAATCAGTGCCGGGTTATATTTGTAAACATTTAATGTCTTAAAATATACGGTAGAATCCATACTGTAGTCAATTAATACGGTTCCTGCTACCGGCCAGGTCAGTGTGCTGTTATCTCCAAAATCAACGGTAGGTTCTAATTTAGCCTGAATGTTTGTTGAGTTTGCATCTACGCTGTCTTCTGACTCTTTTGCTGTATTTGCATCAGCACTTGTTTTTGCTTCATTTTCAGCCAGATATGCGGGATCTACATCCATATCATTTGCTAATGTAGGTTTCGAAGCATCTGATTCCGCCTGATTTTTAGAATCACCGGAAGTGGCATTTTTATTACCGTTTTCTTTTGTGCTGCCCTCTGACTGAGTTGATTTATCTGTTGTAATCGGATCCGATGGTTCGGGATCTTTTGGCTCTTCATTCAAATCTACCAGATTCTGTTCTTCTTCTTTTGCATTTTGAGACAGTTCCATTGTATAATAGGAAGCTGCTGCTACTCCTCCCACCAGGCACAGACTCAATGCCACAATGGTTCCTTTTTTCTTAAAAAACTTTACAACATCTTTTTTCTGCATATTCTTCACCTCGTACTATTGATCAATTATGTTCAACAATAGCATTGCCAGTTTATGAAAGAATATACAATGTTTGAAAAATCGATTTAAGAATTTACGGCATTGGATTCTGTCTCTGAGGTGTTCTGTTTTTCATTTATTTCGATGGTTACATTTTTAAAATAATATTGCAATATCTCATCATATGGTTTCCCGGATTCCGCCATTCTCTCTGCACCGTATTGGCTCATCCCCACACCATGTCCCAATCCTTTTGTAGTGATCCGTATTCCTTTTTCTACCTGCTCCATGGTAAAGCAGCTGGAATTTAAATTCAGGAATTTCCGGAATTCCTCACCGGGAATCTCGGTGTCACCAATGCGGATTTTTGTTATATATCCTGCATCATCGTTGCTTTCAATCTCCATATTATCCCAGAGATTATTTTTATTTAATTCATCATTTCCTGTCTGTTCGTTACCGGATGACTCCGGCTGCGCCTGTGACTCTAAAACACCCTCCGACTGTGCCTGTGTTTCAGCTGCACTTTCTGTCTGTCCCTGGGTTTCAGCTGCACCCTCAGACTGTGCCTGGGGTTTCGCAGCACTTTCTGTCTGTCCCTGGGTTTCTTTTGGCGCTTTTGGTTCTGCTGCTTCGGTTAATATCTCGGTTTCCACTCCTGACAGCCCGTCGGATAAAGCATCCGCACCCTGATCTGCATTCCAGGCTGTAGTGACGTTCTCTCTTCCTTCTGCTTTTACATTTAGTGCCGTTTCCTGCTGGTTATCTTCATCTATTCTGCTTTCTTTGGCTCCTGTACCTGCCTCTGTCTGCCCTGTAGTATCTGCCCCTTTATCCGGGTCTGGCTTTGTTGATTCCCCGGTGCTGTTATCATTTCCCTGGGATTCTGCCGGCTGATCTGTGGGCTGATCTGTTGCCTGATCTGTTGGCTGGTCTGCGGACTTATCTGTGCCCTGATCTCCAGGCTGGTCTGCGGGAATATCTGTGGAAACTTCGGTTCCTTCAGGGTAATACGCTTTCATATCCGGATACTGTTCTCTGCATATCCGCAATATTTCATCCGGATCGTATACTTCTGCATGGAGATAACGCTCTGCCTCTACATCCTGTGCGCTCTGTACCGATGCCAGATAAGGATAATTCTGGCTTCCCAGAACATCATTGCCATCTCTTGTCCTTCCGGCACTGATGGCATGATAGGATGCCAGTATCAAATTTCCGTCATAGGTGAGAACCTGTCCGCTTGTTTCCCTGGATGCCCTGCTGAATTTATCCCTTATTCCCAGTTCCTCCATTTGATCCACGGTTAAGTACTTGTCTTTCAGAAGTTCTGTTGGGTGATCCTCCAGCATTTTACATAAATTTGTTCTCGCCACCACCATTTGGGCTTTGATTGCCTCTGTCTGATAAGCGGATGGAATCTGCAAGGCTGTAACGCCCATTACATAGTCTTCAAAATTAACTTCACGTACTTTCCCGTCTACTTCTACCGAAATAAAGGAATGATCATCTCCTCTGTCCAAATAGGTTTGTCTTATCTTACCGGACATTAGTACCGTAATAACATAAGGCAATAAGAGTACCAGTAAAATTAATGCTAGAATATTTTTTATTTTTTCCTTCATGGCGCACCTTCCTTGTCTTATGTATATTACCGGATTTCTATATTATGCATAAATCAGGGAATTTTTTTCATTATCTGTTCCATATTCCACTTATAACCGTGCTTTGCGCAACTTATCAAAAATGAAAAAACAAAAAGCCCGGCATACTTATCTTATTGCAGGTAATCCGGCCATCTGCCGGATTACCTGCAATAAAATTAAATATACCAGGCTTTTCATATCAAAATATAGCTTTTTGATGAAAAGCAGCTTTTTCTACTCGATTACTACTTTATCTAAATGCCAGATTTCATCCACATACTGCTGGATCGTTCTGTCTGAAGTGAACTTGCCGCTGCTTGCCACATTCAGAATTGCCATTTTCGCCCAACGTGCTTCGTCGCGGTATGCTTCTTCCACTTTTTTCTGTGCCTGTGCATAGGACTTAAAGTCAGCCAGAATAAAGTAGGTATCTGCCCTGTCACTGCTGTTGGTATTTAACAGGGAGTTGTAGATTTCACGGAAACGTTCCGGGTCATCCTTTGCATATTCCCCATTGATCAGCTGCATCAGTACCCTGCGGATGTCCTGATCATTGTTAAAGTAATCCATTGGGTGATAGCCGCCGTTATTCTCAAAATTGATTACTTCGTCAGCACTAAGTCCGAAGATAAATGCGTTCTCTTCTCCGACTTCTTCTACGATTTCCACATTTGCCCCATCCATGGTGCCAAGGGTAGGTGCTCCGTTTAACATAAATTTCATATTACCGGTACCGGATGCTTCTTTACTTGCTGTTGAAATCTGCTCTGATACATCCGATGCTGCGAAGATCCATTCCGCATTGGATACACGATAGTCTTCAATAAATACCACTTTCAGTTTGCCATTGATGGATCTGTCGTTATTTACAACATCTGCCACTGCATTAATCAGCTTAATCGTAAGCTTCGCACGGCGGTAGCCTGCTGCTGCCTTGGCGCCGAAGATAAATGTCCTGGGATAGAAATCCATTTCCGGATGGTCTTTAATCGTATTGTATAAATGCATGACATGCAGAATGTTCATCAGCTGGCGTTTGTATTCATGAAGCCTCTTAACCTGTACATCATAAATGGAACGGGGATCTATTTCCACACCGTTGTGCTCTAAAATATATTTGGCAAGGCGTACCTTATTCTGGTACTTAATGTTCATAAATTCCTGCTGTGCTTTTTTATCCTCTGCATAGATCTTTAATTTCGAAATCTGCGGCAGGTCTGTAATCCACTCGTCACCAATGTGGGCAGTCACCCAATTAGCCAGCAGTGGATTCGCATGCAGAAGGAATCTCCTCTGGGTGATACCATTGGTCTTATTGTTGAATTTCTGCGGCATCATTTCATAGAAGTCCCTTAACTCCTGCTTTTTCAGAATTTCGGTATGAAGCTGTGCCACACCGTTTACAGAGTAACCGGCTACGATAGCAAGATGTGCCATCTTCACCTGTCCGTCATGTATGATTGCCATCTTGTTGACTTTATTCTGGTCACCCGGATATTTTCTGCCAACCTCAATGAGGAATCTGCGGTTGATTTCTTCAATAATCTGGTAAATACGGGGAAGCAGTCTGGAAAACAGCTCAATCGGCCATTTTTCCAGAGCTTCTGCCATAATGGTATGGTTCGTATATGCACAGGTCTTCGTTGTAACTTCCCATGCTTCATCCCATTCCAGGTTTTCTTCGTCCACCAGGATACGCATTAATTCTGCCACTGCCACTGTTGGATGAGTATCATTTAACTGGAATGTCACTTTTTCGTAGAACTTCCTCATATCGGAATGTTTTTTCTTATATTTCTCAATTGCTGCCTGAACGCTGGCGGAAATAAAGAAGTACTGCTGTTTTAAACGAAGCTCTTTGCCGGCATAATGATTATCATTTGGATAAAGGACTTCTACAATGTTTCGTGCCAGGTTTTCCTGCTCAACCGCCTTCTGGTAGTCTCCCTTGTCAAAGGAATCCAGCTGGAAATCGTTAATGGCTTCCGCATCCCAGACACGCAGTGTATTCACGATGCGGTTGTCATATCCCACAATGGGAATATCAAAAGGAATGGCACGCACTGACTGGCAGCCCTCCTGAATAAAACGGTTTCTCTTTGTCTCTTCATCATATACCACACGTACATATCCGCCGAATTTTACTTCTTTTGCATATTCCGGACGGCGCAGTTCAAATGGATTGCCATCTTTTAACCAGTTATCCGGTACTTCAATCTGAAAACCGTTTTCTATTTTCTGTTTGAACATCCCGTAACGGTAACGGATACCGCATCCATAGGAAGAATATCCAAGAGTAGCAAGTGAATCCAGGAAACATGCTGCAAGACGTCCCAGGCCTCCGTTTCCAAGCGCTGCATCCGGCTCTTCATCCTCGATTACGTTCAGATCAAATCCGATTTCCTCCAATGCTTCTTTCACATCGTTATACTCTGTGAGATTAATCAGATTATTACCCAGGGCACGCCCCATCAGGAACTCCATAGACATATAATACACCGTTTTCGGGTCGTCTATTTCATACTGCTTCTGGGTTGCAAGCCAGTTATCTATAATTGTATCTTTAATCGTATAGGACACAGCCTGAAATACCTGCTGTTTTGTCGCTTCCTCAATCGTCTTGCGATATAAGGTTTTTACATTAGCCTTAACATCGTTAATAAATGCTTCCTTGTCAAATTTTTTACTCATGAACCATCCTCCTGTTTTCTGGTATATTACACCTTCTCCACGCCCATGGTTACTGTCTCTCCGTTGATGTTCCATTCCTTTACATAGCCGTTTGCAGAGCCTGTCACAATATCATCTGCCAGAACTTCTGACTTAATCTCTTCTCTGTGCTCTTCTAATATTTTTTCAATCTTCTGATTGTCTTTTGCATAAACCACGACTCTGTCTGTCACTTCAAAGCCCGCTTCTTTTCTCATGGTCTGTACCTTACTGATCAGCTCTCTGACGAATCCTTCTTCTATCAGCTCCGGCGTGAGATTGGTATCCAGTACAACGGTAATTTCGTTGTCCTGTTCGGACACATATCCTTCCGTCTGCGCTGTCTCAATCAGCAGATCCTCTTCTAATAATACAACCTCTGTTCCGTTTATGTCAAGCTTTATGGAACCGTTTCCATTCAATTCATCCCTGGCAGCATTTCCATCTAACTGGGGAAGCGCCTGGCGGATTCCTCCCAGAAGTTTTCCATATTTTGGTCCAACGGTCTTAAGCTGGGGCTTAAAGCTATAGGAAGTAAAGTTTCTTACATCATCGGTAAAGGTTACTTTTTTGGTATTCAGTTCCTCTCTGATGATCTCCACAAAGAACTCCGGCAGTTCAAAAGGAGCTTTTACGAACATATTTCCAATCGGCTGTCTGTTCTTGATATTCGCTGTGTTTCGGCACGCGCGTCCCATAACTACGATTTTCAGAACTTCGTCCATATTTGCTTCCAGTTCCTTGTCGATCTGTGCCGTATCCGCTGCCGGGAAGTCGCACAGATGAATGCTTTCTGGTGCAGTCTTATCGATATTTCTTACCAGGTTCTGATAGATATCCTCTGTCATAAACGGAATCATCGGTGCTGCAGCCTTGCATACGTTTACAAGAGCCGTATACAGGGTCATATATGCATTGATTTTATCCTGCTCCATGCCTTTTGCCCAGAAACGCTCACGGCTTCTGCGTACATACCAGTTACTCATGTCATCTACAAATTCCTGTAAAGCTCTTGCTGATTCCGGAATTTTGTAATTGCCAAGGTTCTCATCAACAGTCTGAATCAGGGTATTCATTTTGGACAGCAGCCATTTGTCCATAACCGGAAGCTTATCATATTCCAAACTATATTTTGCAGCGTCAAATTCATCTATATTTGCATAAAGCACGAAAAATGCATAGGTATTCCAAAGAGTACCCATAAATTTACGCTGTCCTTCCGTTACTGCTTTTCCATGGAAACGGTTTGGCAGCCAGGGTGCACTGTTCACGTAGAAATACCAGCGGATTGCATCTGCTCCGTAAGTGGAAAGTGCATCAAACGGATCTACTGCATTTCCCTTTGACTTACTCATCTTCTGTCCGTTCTCATCCTGTACATGCCCCAGAACGATAACATTCTTATACGGCGCTTCATTAAAGATCAGCGTGGAAATCGCCAGCAGAGAATAAAACCATCCCCGGGTCTGGTCAACTGCTTCTGATATAAAGTTTGCCGGGAATTGCTGTTTGAATAATTCCTGGTTTTCAAATGGATAATGATGCTGTGCAAATGGCATTGCCCCGGAATCAAACCAGCAGTCAATTACTTCCGGTACACGGTGCATTTCTTTACCGCAATGAGGACATTTGATGGTTACGGCATCGATGAATGGGCGGTGCAGTTCGATATCCTCGGGACAGTTATCCGACATTTCCTTTAATTCCCCAATGCTTCCGATGGAATGCATATGTCCGCATTCACATTCCCAGACATTCAACGGCGTTCCCCAATAGCGGTTACGGCTGATTCCCCAGTCCTGTACGTTCTCCAGCCAGTCACCGAAACGTCCTTTTCCAATGCTTTCCGGTATCCAGTTGATGGTGTTGTTATTTCTGATCAAATCCTCTTTTACATCGGTCATTTTGATGAACCAGGATTCACGTGCATAATAAATAAGAGGGGTGTCACATCTCCAGCAATGAGGGTAGCTGTGCTCAAACTGCGGCGCGGAGAATAAAAGGCCTCTTGATTTTAAATCTTCTAATACAAGGGGATCTGCTTTTTTACAGAACGTTCCTGCCCATGGTGTCTCTTCAGTCATTTCACCCTTGCTGTCTACCAGCTGAAGAAATGGCAGATCATATCTTCTTCCTACCTGGGAGTCATCTTCACCGAATGCAGGGGCAATGTGAACGACTCCGGTACCATCGGTTAAAGTAACATAGGTATCGCAGGTTACAAAGTAAGCCTTTTTCTCCGGTGTGGTAAATGGGAATAATGGCTCGTATTCTTTATATTCTAAATCGGTTCCTACATAGGTCTCCAGAACTTCATAGGTATCTTCGCCCAGTACCTTATCGCAAAGTGCCTGTGCCAGATAATAAACCGTTCCGTCTTCTTTCATGGATACCTTTACATAAGTCTCATTTGGATTTACGCAGAGTGCCACGTTTGAAGGCAATGTCCAGGGTGTGGTTGTCCATGCCAGAATATATGCATCTTCGCCTTTTACCTTGAATTTGGCAATCGCTGAACGTTCCTTTACATCCTTATATCCCTGGGCAACTTCATGGCTGGAGAGGGGTGTTCCGCAACGCGGGCAGTAAGGTACGATTTTATATCCTTTATATAACAGCCCTTTGTCCCAGATCTGCTTTAGCGCCCACCATTCGGACTCGATAAAGTTGTTGTCATAAGTTACATAAGGATGCTCCATATCTGCCCAGAATCCAACGGTTGCAGAAAAGTCTTCCCACATGCCCTTGTATTTCCAGACACTGTCTTTACAATATTTGATAAATGGTTCCAGACCATATTCTTCAATCTGTTCTTTGCCGTCCAGGCCCAGCATTTTTTCCACTTCCAGCTCAACCGGAAGACCATGGGTATCCCATCCGGCTTTACGGGGAACCATCTTCCCCTTCATCGTCTGGTATCTTGGAATCATATCTTTGATGACACGGGTTAAAACATGGCCGATATGAGGCTTGCCATTTGCGGTGGGCGGTCCGTCGTAGAACGTGTAAGTATCACATCCCTCACGGTTCTCAATACTCTTTTCAAAGATTTGGTTGTCTTCCCAGAATTTCTCTGTCTTCTTCTCCCGGTCAACAAAATTAAGATTCGTAGAAACTTTGTCGTACATGATTATATTCCTCCTTAAATTTTATACGCCTTCGCGTAATTTAAATTGCTTTATGCCTGCTGTGCGTTCCAGTCTGCAGGATGAATGTGCCAAAAAAAAGCTCCCATCCCTGTAAAAGGACGAGAGCTGTACACTTCGTTAACCACCTGTTACAACATACTGACATACGCGTTCCTGTTAACGGTGGAAAACCGTCAGCACCTACTGTTATTCAGCCTGAAACTCTGAAGTGATATTCTATCTGTCCTACTCTTACCGGTCTTCCACCACCACCGGCTCGCTGAAAATTTCGTACCGGATACTCTCCGGCATAACAGATATACTGTCTTCGTCATCGTCTTTTCTATACATATTGCTAATTTTCATTATATGTACCACGGAATAAAAAGTCAAGGAGGAAAAAAAATTTGTAAGTTCTGCTCATTTCCCTAAGTTTATGCTTTATTTATTTGCATTTTTCCCTATAATCCTATATAATTTGTTATAAACAAATAAATCGTTAAAAGAGGTATTTTAGAATGGGTAGATTTTTTAGTATGGACAATAAGTTCTTCACTTTTATGTCCAGGGTAGCAGACTTGATGATGTTAAACGTTGTATTTCTAATATGCTGTATTCCGGTTGTTACCATCGGAGCTTCCTGTACGGCTATGTATTATGTCACGCTGAAAATGGCGCGTAATGAGGAATCTTACATTATAAAGGGTTTCTTCAAATCATTTAAAGAAAATTTTAAGCAGAGTACTATTATCTGGCTGATTATGTTAGTAGCCGGCATTATCCTGCTGATGGATTTCCGGATAACCGGACAGATGAAATCCACGCTGACTACCGTTATGCGTTATGGCCTTATGGTTGTTGCAGTTGTGTATGCATTTGTATTATCTTACATTTTCCCGATTTTATCCAAATTTGTGAATTCGATTAAAAACACTTTTAAGAATTCCCTGTTTATGTCCATCAGACATCTTCCATATACATTTTTAATATTGATTGTTGCTGTTGTTCCTGCCGGAGCTACTCTTATGATCCCTATTGTATTTGCCTATGGTCTGATCGTATGGATTCTGATCGGTTTTGCACTGATTGCATTTATTAATTCATATTTCTTCGCAAAGATCTTTGATCATTATATTCCCGACGAAGAAAATGAGGAAAGTTCATCACAAGAGATCCCGGAGATTATGGAGCCGACTGCTTTTAAGAACTTGTCTCCTACTACGGGTTCCTCAAAGGAAAAATCAGAATAAATACATACTTATCGTATGATTAAAACAGCCAGTCCGGCTTTCTATTCGGACTGGCTGTTTTACTGTTTCGTGCCGTTTAACCCGGCTTCTGCAATTGGAAATATTAATACTGCTTTAAACAGATCCCCATCTACGCTGATGCGAAATTCACCACCCTGCATTTCCGTAAGGGATCTTGCAATTGATAATCCAAGCCCGCTGCCATCCGTACTTCTGGATTTATCCCCCTGGATAAAACGCTCCGTCAGCTCTTCCGCTTCCATATTAAGCAGATATTCTGATATATTCTTAATGGAAAATACCATTTTTTCATACTCCATCCGGATTGCAGCATATACTCTGGTACCGGGCATGGCGTATTTTACTACATTGTTGTACAGGTTTTCTATAACCCGCCATATCCTGGCATTATCTGCCCGAATGATAATGGGATGATCCGGAACACTGGTGATCAGTTCCAGCCCTCTTGCTTTAAACTGGTCGTCAAATTCTCCTGCTGTCTGCAGGATCAATTCCTTAAAATTAATATTCATATATTCCAGAAGGATGTTCCCTGAACTGATCTTAGATGCTTCCAGCAGATCTTCCGTCAGATACTTGAGCCTCTGGGACTTCTGATCCAGCACCTCCAGGTAGCCTCTAGCCTTTTGATCTGACAAATCCAGTCTCTTTAGCAGATCCACATAATTAATAATAGATGTCAGGGGCGTTTTGATATCATGGGATACATTGGTAATTAAATCTGTCTTTTGCCGTTCACTCTTTGTATTTTCTTCAATAATGGACTCCAGGCTCTTACTCATTTTATTAACGGAATCCGCCAGCCTTTTGTTCGAGGGTAAAAATTTAGATCCGTCTATGTTATAATCAAAATCTCCATTTAATATGTGTTCAATTCCGGTTGAGATCTCATCCTGCTGCATCGTCATCTTTACTAAGTTAATGCCGATAAGCAGCTCTATCAGTATTGTCAGCGGCAGCCCCCAGACGCCCAGGCAGGTGATGAAAATAATTCCCAGCAGGATCGCAAGCAGGAATCCGATATACCAGACAAGAATCCTCACCGAAATCTTTCTTCTATAAATCATATGGTACAACTCCCGCCACATGTTCCAGATAGCGCTGTATTTCAGTAATACACCTCCCTTTACCCGGCGCACCATGCTGCCATACCACACCACAAACATTCCATTTGCAAAGCCCGCCAGCGAAAACAATACCCCTGCTATACCAGGGAAAATCCCAAGATTTTGATAGCTCAGATACGCCAGATGTCCTCCAAGAGCAATGACCATGACACTTATAAATGTCAGCACCTCTATTGGAAAACTGTCTATTTTCATCAGATTAAATTTCCCTTTTTCATATCCTGCGATATTGGTAAAATATCCGATGGACGAAAGCCATATGAACATAAAAATGCCGCATACAACTGCAGCCGCGCGGCTCCATGGCATCCAGTTCTCATATCGTTCTTTCATATCATAAAATTCATCCTGAACCGGAAATGACGTATCGATTCCGATTATGATACGGCTGTCGATACAGTTGGGAGAAATTCCTCTTCCCAGATTGCTGTATATATTTTTTTTGAATTTCAGATTGGCATCATACTCCAGATTTTTATAATCCAGCACCACATAGGTACCCAGATTCAGAATCTGTTCTTCCGTCAAATTTGTGTTTCCATAGATTTCTTTATTATTTTTATCCAGAACCATGTATTTCAGATTGGTATTCTTACCGCTAAATTCTACTTTTAAATTATTATAATCCCAGACATCTTCCCAGATTCCCGCTATTGCAATTTTTAAATGCAGATAAAGCTTATCCCGGTCCTTTCCCGTCTCCCGGGCATATTCCCCGATATCTTTATAACCTATGGGGGGATATGCTTCCTCCATATCCAGTTCTATCCCCTGCTGTGCCCACTGCAGAAGATCATGCAGCCGGTAAGTAAGTCCGCCTTTGCTGTTTCCCATAATATTCTGATGCTGGGCATATTCTTCTATATCAACGATTCTATCCGGATCATAGACCCCGTCTGTCTCAAATTTATCGCAGCCCTCCAAAAATTCATGCAGCTGCCCGATCTTTTCTTCCACCTGTGTCTCATATTTGGCTGTTTCCGGATAGGGCTTTCCAAATGCATTCTGAAAGTCCTCCAGAGAAGTCATCATGCTGAGACTGATCATAAAAGAACAGATGATAATAATCAGCGACATGTATTCCACCGTCAGTGTTATGATCTTTCTCGCCGCCTGATGCTCACTTTCCTTACCTTTTAATTCCTCTTCGTTATTCTTCATCTGCTATACTCTCTACTTTATAGCCAATCCCCCATACTACTTTCAGATACCGGGGGCTTTTGGGGTTAATCTCAATCTTCTCTCTGATGTGCCTGATATGTACTGCCACCGTATTGTCGGCACCGATTGCCGCCTCATTCCAGATCTGTTCATAGATCTGGTCTATAGAAAATACCTTGCCTTTATTTTTCACAAGCAGGAGCAGTACGTTATATTCAATGGGGGTAAGTCTCACAATAACTCCATCTACCGTAACTTCCTTTTCTTCATCGTTAATGACAAGACCGCCCGTCCGATAGATTACCGTGATATCCCCTTTTACATAATTCCCCAGCTTTGTGTAGCGCCTGAGCTGGGATTTCACCCTTGCCACAAGCTCCAATGGATTAAAGGGCTTTGTCAGATAGTCATCTGCCCCATTATTAAGCCCCATTATCTTATCCGTATCTTCCGATTTTGCTGAAAGTATAATAATCGGTACCCCGCTTGTCTTTCTGATTTCCTTTGTCAATGTGATTCCGTCCAGCTTTGGCATCATTATATCTGCAATGACCAGATGAATTTCGACCAACTTTAAAGTCTGCAGGGCATACTCCCCGTCCATCGCTTTGTAGACTTCATATCCTTCCTGGTTTAAGTATATTTCAACAGCATCCATGATCTCCTTATCATCATCGCAAACTAGTATATTAAACATGCTAACTCCCTATTCTTTCTGGTCCAGGTCCCACTAAAAGATGCCTGTACCAAAATGTATATTCCAGTTTTTTAAATCTGCCGGCTTATCCATTGGTAAATGTCCTGGTAAACCTGTGTTTTATCCAGCTCATTCAGAATTTCATGACGGTCTTTGGGATAAAGTATGCAGGAAACTTCCTTCATACCTGTTTGTTTGAATGTCTCTACAACTTTTTTTACGCCTTTGCCCTGATCTCCCACCGGATCATCCTCTCCGGATACAAACAGGACAGGCATCTCCATTGGCATACGGTCTAAATATTCCTGGTATGTTAATTTATACAATCCGTGAAACAGATTATGGTAGGCATTCAGTGTAAATAAAAACTGGCATCTCTCTTCCGCTATGTAGGCATCCACTACTTTCTCATCCCTGCACAGCCAGTCCCGGTCTGTCCTTGCCGGTTTATAATTCCTGTTGTAACCCCCAAACGCCATTGCATCCACAAGTCTGCTTCTGTACATCCAGCCATGCCCTTTTGCCAGAATGGAGGTCAATACAATACCTGCCTTTACAGTGAATCTTGGCTTATAACCGGTCCCCATAATAATGGTTCCTGCAAGTCCCTCTCCATGACAGCAGATATACTGTCTGGTCAAAAATGATCCCATACTGTGACCCAGAATAAAATAAGGAATTCCCGCATTTTCTTTTTCCGTCATACGCCTGAGTTTATGCATATCCCGGATCAGTGTGCGGTTACCGTTCTCTTTTGCAAAATATCCATAATATTCTTTTGACTTTATGGAGCCGCCATGCCCCAGATGGTCATTCCCTGCCACCAGAATACCCCGGTCCGCCAGATAGCCGGCAAACTCATCGTATCTTTCTATAAATTCAACCATTCCATGTGCAATCTGGAGAACCGCCCTGATCTCTCCATCCGGTGTCCATTTTACTGCATGAATCTTAGTTTCCTGATCATCCGATAAATAATAAAAATCTTCTTTTACTGACATTCCATCCACCCCATCTCTTAGATTTACACAATATATATCTTTTCTGACTCAAAGCAGCACAATAAAAAGTTTTTCCTATAAATAAAACACATTCTTCCGTTTCCATACAATAAGCCCATAATATAATATATTATAGCATAGATTAAAGGAAAAAAAATTTAAGAATTACGAAAGATCATTTTTTAGACTGTCCTATTTACCTTTTCTATGATATACTTAATATAGTCAATAAACTATAACGGAGGATAATATGATAACAGGAAGCAAGGAATTAATCCGCGATATTAACAGCCATCTTGTTCTGGAATCCATTGTAAATAACGGTCCCATATCAAGAGCGGACCTCGCCAAGGCTCTGGGGCTTACAAAAGCCACTATTTCAGCGATTGTCCAGGTTTTGATTGATGAGCACCTGGTTATTGAAATTGGCAGTGCACAGACATACAAAGGGCGAAAGCCAATCCTTCTGGATCTGAACCAGTCAGGCGGACATGTGATTTCACTGGATGTAAGTGTGGATTACATCACGGTACTTACCTCTGACTTAAAGGGAACCCATTGCTTTGTGAAACAATATAAGAATACAGGATGCAGCCAGGAGATTCTTCCTGTTCTGATCCCGATTATTGAAAAAACCATAGAGGGGCTTTCTCCTGCTGTTCATGGTGTCATTGGTATCAGTATCGGTATTCACGGAGTTGTTCATCATAATCACGTGATGTTCACCCCTTACTATTCTATAAAAGAGGATAACCTTTCGGACGCCTTATCCGAACATTTCCATGTACCTGTCTATATGGATAACGAAGCCAATCTTTCCGTCCTTGGTGAACGTACTTTTTATTTTGATTACCCGAATATTATTAACCTGAGCGTGCATTCCGGTATCGGTATGGGGATTCTGATCGATGATCAGCTCTACACGGGTTATAACGGATATGCCGGGGAATTCGGGCATACCATCATCGTTCCGGACGGACGCCCCTGCCCCTGCGGCAACCATGGATGCTTTGAGCAATATGCTTCAGAACGGGCAATCCTGATGGATTACGCAAAGCGCAAAGGCATGGAAGAAGTATCTATAGATACATTGATCCGGGCTTACCAGGCACAGGACAGTGACGCAAGAGAGGTTATTTTACAATTTGTAAAATATATGGCAATCGGAATTAATAATATCCTGAATACCTTTAATCCCAACCTGATTATTATTAACAGCTCCTTTACGATGTATATACCGGATATTATAAAGCAGATCCAGGATTCCCTCTGCAACCGCATGGATAAATACTGTACCATCCTGCCATCCGGGCTGCAGGATACGGCTATTTTGCTGGGCGGCGCCTGCGTGGTCATTAAAAACTTTCTCGGAATTGATAAATTAGTGCTAAAACCATAAGAAAACCGGGAATAAAGGAGACATGATGCTTTCTTTATTCCCGGTTTTCTTTATTTTCCGCTTTTCATATTCTGCAAACAGCTTATTCTTTTGCTGAAATGATATTACTGAGTCTTGCAAATTCACCAAGCGTAAGCGCTTCACCACGGATGGTGGGAGACACCCCCAGTTCCGCTATTGCTTCTGCAATAATTTCTTTGGAAATGGTTATCTCCGGTGAATTATTCAGTCCGTTCACCAGCGTTTTTCTTCTCTGGTTAAAAGATGCACGAATGATGCGGAACATCAGCTTCTCATCCTTTACGTCAATTGGCGCCTCTTTGTACGTGGTCAGGCGTATTACGGCGCTGCCTACCTTGGGACGGGGCATAAAGCAGTTGGGGGGTACATTTGCAACAATATACGGTTCTGCATAATACTGCACTGCCAGTGACAGTGCTCCATAGTCCTTGCTGCCCGGTCCGGACTGCATTCTCTGTGCCACTTCTTTTTGTACCATGACGGTGATGCTGTCGATGGGAACATGACTTTCAAATAACCCCATAATAATAGGCGTAGTAATATAGTACGGGAGGTTCGCCACTACTTTCACCGGTTTGCCTCCGTTTCGCTCCATAACAAGCTGTTTTATATCCAGCTTCAGGACGTCTTCATTGATGACCGTAATATTATCGTACCCGGACAGCGTATCCTCCAAGATCGGAATCAGCGCTTTATCAATCTCTACTGCAGCCACCTCTCTTGCGGCTTCAGCCAGATACTGGGTCATGGTTCCGATGCCCGGTCCGATTTCCAATACAAAATCATCCTTTGTTATATTGGCTGAACGGATAATTTTATCCAATACATGACCATCGATTAAGAAGTTCTGTCCAAACTTTTTTTGAAACGCAAATTCATATTTTTGAATGACCTCTATAGTTTTCTGGGGATTTGACAATTTATCCATTTTTACACCCATTGCATATTGCAGAGCCGGTCTGCAATACTGCCACAATAAAAGTTGAAAGAAGCACACTGTGGCTTCCTTTCCATATCTTAATTTTCTTTCAACCTACACCTCCTGCATGCCGCAGACCATTCCATGGCACTGTACCAATGGGAAGTGTAAAAAATTTTATTTCACACTTACATATTTTTATACGATTTGGTACATCTTCAATGCATTTTCACAGGTTTTTTCTTCTACTAATTCTTTTGACACGCCTTTGATGCGTGCTATTTCTTCTATTATATAAGGCAGATACAGGGATGAATTCCGTTTTCCCCGATTTGGTGTGGGTGCCAGATATGGGCAGTCTGTTTCTATTAAGATCTGCTCCAGAGGCACATATTCTGCAACTTCTTTCATCACTCTGGCATTTTTAAAGGTAACGACACCGCCGATTCCTATATAATATCCCATATTAACATAATCCCGCGCCATTTCCCTGGAATTGGAAAAACAGTGGATTACGCCTCCTGTGCTTCCGGCATGTTCTGCTTTCATGATATCTAAAGTATCTTTTCCTGCATCCCTGCTGTGAATAATCACCGGCAGACCTGCTTTTTTAGAAAGGGCAAGCTGTCTTACAAACCATTCTTTTTGAAGATCCCGGGACTCCTTGTCCCAGTAATAGTCCAGACCAATTTCTCCTACCGCAACGACCTTTTCTTCCCCGCACAGCTGTTCCAGCCATCGCATTCTCTCTTCATTCAGATCGCCGGTTTCATCCGGATGTATACCCACTGCACCATATATAAAGGGATAGCTTTTCGTAAGCTTAACGGTATCCTCCACTCCCTGAATGCTTGCTCCAACATTTACAATATAACCTATTCCGTTCTCCTGCATACTTAATAGCAGGCTCTCCCTATCCTCATCAAATGCCTCATCATCATAATGGGCATGGCTGTCAAAAATCATAATTTACCTCCACGCATATTACATTCTGTTATTTTAGCAGTATCTGGGGTTTGTTGCAAGCAAAAGAGGTATATTTGTCCCCACAGGCTACATATCTATAATGATAAAGGGAAAAGTGTGGCATGGGTCATATGTCGTTATTCCGCATATCCGTTATCCGCATCATTGGAAATTATCTTAAGGAGGCGCATTCATGCAAACGTATTACAATCTTTCGAAAGAAGAAGTCAGACAACAGATAAACGGCTCTGACCCGTTTCTGACTACCCGGAAAGCAAAGGCAAATCAGGAAAAGTACGGCAAGAATCTGTTAATCGAAGGCAAAAAGAAAAATCTGCTTCAGATTTTCCTGGAACAGTTTATGGATTTCCTGGTGGTGATCCTGATTGTCTCTGCCGTGATCTCGGGAGTTATGGGGGATATTGAAAGCACGGTAGTCATTTTAGTGGTAATTACGGTCAATGCTATTCTGGGAACCGCCCAGACGATTAAGGCGGAACATTCCCTGGCAAGTCTGAAAACCCTGTCAGCTCCCCTTGCGAAGGTTAAAAGAGACGGAAATATAGTAGAAATCCCTTCCAGGGATGTTACCATTGGTGACCTGGTTTATTTAGAGGCAGGAGACAGCATTCCTGCTGACGGGCGCATTATGGAAAATGCCAGTTTGAAAATTAATGAAAGTGCCCTTACCGGCGAAAGTGTCAGCGTAGAAAAGACGGACCATCCTCTGAACGGGGACCTTGCCATCGGTGACCAGACGAATATGGTATTTTCCGGGAGCTTTGTTACATACGGCAGAGGAAGTTTTCTCGTTACATCTATCGGGATGGATACCCAGGTGGGCAAGATTGCAAGCCTGTTAAAGTCAACCTCCGAGAAAAAGACTCCCCTTCAGGTGAACCTGGATAATTTTGGTCAGAAGCTGTCTGCTCTGATTATGGCAATCTGTACCTTGGTCTTCTGCCTGGATATCTGGCATGGTGCCGATATCGGAGATTCTTTTCTCTTTGCGATCGCCCTGGCAGTTGCCGCAATACCAGAAGCCCTCAGTTCCATCGTAACAATTGTCCTGTCCTACGGTACCCAGAAGATGGCTGCGGAAAATGCAATCATCCGAAAGCTCCAGGCTGTGGAAGGGCTTGGCAGCGTATCCGTCATCTGTTCAGATAAAACAGGAACACTTACGCAAAATAAAATGACCGTAGAAAATTACTACACAAGCGGCAGGGATATTCCCATTGCCGGTCTGGATCTGAATAATGCTGCACAGAATAAACTTATGACCTACAGCGTTTTGTGTAACGATGCATCCGGCACAGATGGCAAAGAAATCGGAGATCCTACAGAAACGGCATTGATCCATGCGGGAGAATCTTTTTCCTTCCCTACTGCTTCCATTCGAAAACGCAGCCCCAGAATCAGCGAGCTTCCTTTTGACAGTAACCGCAAGCTGATGTCCACCCTCCACTCCATTGACCGTCATATTGTTATGATTACAAAAGGTGCGGTGGATGTACTGGCTAAACGGCTCTCCTATATTGAAAAGGACGGACAGATCCGCAGTATTACCGTGCGGGATACTGCAAAGCTAAAACAGATGAACGAATATTACTCCCAAAACGGACTGCGGGTACTGGCATTTGCCTATAAGACAGTAGAGCGCCCCCTGCCCCTTAAAATGGCAGACGAAAATAATTTAACGTTTCTGGGACTTGTAGCGATGATGGATCCGCCCCGAAAGGAATCGGCTGATGCGGTTGCCAGATGTATCGAAGCGGGCATTACACCAGTTATGATTACCGGAGACCACAAGATTACTGCTTCCGCCATAGCAAAGAGAATTGGTATCTTAACCGACATGTCCCAGGCATGTGAAGGCTCTGATATTGAGAATCTCACGGATGAGGAGCTGGAAAAGTATGTGGAAAAAGTCAGGGTTTATGCCAGGGTTTCTCCGGAACATAAAATCCGCATTGTGCAGGCATGGCAGAACAAAGACCATATCGTTGCCATGACCGGAGACGGTGTCAATGATGCTCCCGCTCTGAAACAGGCGGACATCGGCGTGGCAATGGGTATCACCGGAAGCGAGGTGGCCAAGGATGCTGCTTCTATGGTTCTAACGGATGATAATTTTGCCACGATTGTAAAAGCCATTGAGAATGGCAGAAATGTCTATGCTCACATTAAGAACTCCATTAAGTTTCTGTTATCCGGCAACTTTGGAGCTATTCTGGCTGTACTGTATGCATCCCTATGCAGTCTGCCGGTTCCCTTTGCACCGGTACACCTGCTTTTCATCAACCTTCTGACTGACAGCCTCCCGGCGATTGCGCTGGGTCTGGAGCCCCACAGTACAGAGGTAATGAAGCAGCGCCCACGCCCAAGGAATGAATCCATTTTAACAAGGGGATTTCTGCTGGGAATCGGAGTGGAAGGGCTGTCCATCGGTGTGACTACTATGATTGCCTTTATTCTGGGGTATCATGCCTCCGGGGCAGCGGTGGGAAGCACCATGGCATTTGCCACGCTCTGCCTTGCCCGTCTGGTTCATGGATTTAACTGCAAATCGGAACGGCCAGTGCTTTTAACAAAAAAATTCTTTAATAATATATACTTAATTGCTGCATTTGTCATCGGCGTTGCCCTGATTAATGCCGTACTTTTTATACCGGAGCTTCACAGTGTATTTAAAGTCGCTGATCTGGAGTTATCCCAGATCCTGACGGTGTATGATCTGGCTCTGATTAATCTTCCCGTGGTACAGCTCATGAAATATGCCCGCACCCACATGAGGCGTCCGAGCAGGTAAATGGTACTGTTTACACTTTCGGACGCTCACAGCAACGGCACTGTAGCGGCAGCTGTGCGTTCGAGATTGTTGGATGGATGTGCCGGTTTGTTGGAGGGGTGTGCTAGAGCTTGTTTGCAGGAGGGATGTGCCAAATTCAGGAATTCTACTTGTTTAATTCACTTTAAAGGAGTAAAATATAGAAAACTCTGTTTATTCGCGCATTCAAAGAACATGGCGGAGAAAGTGTGAAAGTTCCTTTCAAACTACTTATTAATGCAGTATCCCAGGCGGGATCTGGGATATGTATGGCATAAGTGTGAAAGAAAATCGCCTTCACACTGCTAATTTTGGAATACCCCAAGCCAGCTTGTGGTATTCATGGTGTCAAGTGTGAAACAAAAATCGTGTCACACTTTCGATCGGTACAGTACCGCAGAAAAATCTGCAGCATGCAGGAGGTATAACTATGATTAACCTTACAAATGTTTCCAAGACTTACGGGAACGGTGGGAAGAAAGCTGTCGATTCCTTGAACTGGGATATTGAAGACGGCAAAATCACCGGATTTATTGGGCCTAACGGCGCAGGCAAGACAACAACTTTGAAAATGATCACCGGTATTACCAGACCTGACGAAGGCAGTATTACCCTGAACGGACTGGATATTTCCAAAAACCCCACAGAAGCCAAAAAACAGTTTGGCTTCGTTTCCGATTCTCCTGATAACTTTCTCAGGCTGAAAGGAATTGAGTATCTGAACTTTATGGCTGATATCTACGAGGTGCCATCTCAGACGAGGTCCTCACTCATAGATATTTTTGCCAAACGTTTTGACATGGAAGAAGCGCTGGGCAGCCGAATTATGGGATATTCCCATGGTATGCGGCAGAAGATTATGGTAATGGGTGCCCTGATTCACAATCCTTCCATTTGGATTCTGGATGAACCCTTAACCGGACTTGACCCGAATTCCGCATTTGTATTGAAAGAAATGATGCGGGAACATGCATCTACGGGAAAATCAGTCCTCTTTTCCACACATGTATTAGAAGTAGCTGAAAAATTATGTGATCAGGTGGCAATCATTAACAAAGGCAAGCTGTTATTCCTGGGAACGCTTGACCAGTTAAAGACCATCCATCCCGGAGAAGATTCACTGGAAAATATTTTCCTGGAGATTACAAAGAATGCATAAATTTTTTATACTCACGAAGATCCTGATCAAAAGCGGCCTGGGAATGACTCCTGTCACAAAAAGTGGCGGCAGTCAAAATAAGAAGCGGTCTGCAGGAGGTAATCGACAACTGCTGCTTGTATTAGTACTTGTGGTTTGTTTACTTCCTCTGGCCGGTACTTTATTCGCTTTTGGACGGACTTTTTACCAGACTTTTGCACAGTTAAATATGCCGGAAACTCCGGTTCAGCTGCTTTGCTATGCAGCTTCGTTTACCGTACTTGTATTTGCCCTGCCCTATGTGGTATCTGTGTTCTTCCTGTCTTCTGACCTGGAAACACTGCTGCCCCTGCCTCTAAAGCCCTGGCAAATTATTGGTGCAAAATTTACAGCTGTTCTTATTTATGAATACCTGATTATTGCCCTTTTTATCCTGCCTCCATTTCTGGGGTATGGTGTTGAGGCACAGGGTGGCGTGCTGTTCTGGGTATTTATGATCCTGATTGTACTGGTGCTTCCTGTGATTCCACTGATTTACGCATCACTGATCGCAATACTGATGATGCGGATTTTTAAGAATATCAAGAATAAAGAGATGATCAGCACTGTCTGTTCCTTTTTGATGATCTTTATTATCTGCGGTGCCAGCATGATGGTAAACCGTACACCGGATGCGGCTGAAATGGCAAATCTGGTACTTGCCAACAAGAACCTGCTTAGTAAGTTGAATATTATATTTCCGAATCTGACTTTTGCCGGTAATGCTTTGGTTCATTCCAGCATCCTGTCCATGCTGCTGTTT
This sequence comes from uncultured Robinsoniella sp., assembly GCA_900540475.1. Lineage (GTDB taxonomy): Bacteria > Bacillota > Clostridia > Lachnospirales > Lachnospiraceae > Robinsoniella. Next base: position 30,984 of record UQGG01000010.1, read on the forward strand.
CTTTTACTTGCTGCGTTATTCCTGATCCTCTTCTTATTTATTGCGGACAGAATTTACCTTGGCGGAGTTATGGGAATGCAGGAAGTAACCTCTAAGCGCCAGAAAATGTCCCAGACTGAGAAAGAATCCTACAGCCGCAGTAAAGGACCAATTAAAGCCTATGCGGTAAAAGAGTTCAAACTTCTTTTTCGCACACCGGTTTATTTTATGAATTGCCTGATGACGCCGATTATTTTTCCGCTTTTGATCGGGATCCCCATCATCATTTCACTGACCGGCTCGAAAGTAGATCTGACACCACTGCTTACCCAGATCCAGACTACCGCCGGAAGTACCGTTACCGCTGTTTTACTTCTGCTTTCTTTCGTGCTTCCAATCTTTATCGGTGGCTCCTGCATGGTAACCAGCACCTGTATCTCAAGGGAAGGACAGGGATACATTTTCATGAAGTATATCCCCATGTCATACCGGGATCAGCTTCGCGGTAAGATTCTGAACGGATTTTTGGTCTGCCTGGCAGCTACAATGCCTTACACCCTGATCTGTACAGTACTGGGCATGATTTTCCTGAATGCAAATTTCCTTGTGATTATTTTCTGCCCCGTGATCACCGTACTTACACTGCTTTTGATTAACTATGCCGCACTGTGGGCTGATCTTACAAACCCGAAACTCATCTGGGAAAGTGAACAGGCAGCCGTGAAGCAGAACTTTACTGCAACGATTCTGTTGTTTGCCGTATGGATTGTCGGTTTTGCAATTGCAGGAGGTGCGTTTGCCCTTTATAGTTTCCTTGGACTTCCTTCTATCTTAATTGCTCTGTTCTTCTGCATTGTTATGGGGATTTTGTTATTTGTGATTCGAAATGAGGTCTATTCTTATGGAGCAAGGAGAATTGATGAATTAGATTAAATAGATTAATGAATTATATTTAGTAGATTTATTATATTAATTAGATGTGTTGATAGCCGGGATGCGGGGGCCATGGGGTTATGCTGTGTGGTTCCTGCATTTTATTAATTGTAGCATTTCTCTAATTTATTAAGAATTTGATCATATGTATATTCTTTAATGCCAAGATTTTTTAATTCGATATGTTCACTTCGTGTATTCCTTATAAAACGGGTTACGTCTTCTTTCACCTTTCCCGTGGTTTTCAGTTTCATTTCCGGGTGCATATTCATTACAAGGCGGATAACATCATTCTTATGTTTTTTTATGGTATAGCTGTCGATTTGTTCTCCACTCTGCTTTCTTTCCGTAAGGTCAAGCCATGCTTTCATTTTAAACAACACCAGACTTTCTAATTTCAAAACAGAGACACCCTCTATTTCCAATGCCCCCTGTGCAAGCAGGGAATAATATTCTTCATTTAATAAGATTGCCGATAAACTCATTACATCATTGCTTACGTGTATCGGGGCCAGCCGGATATCTAATGTTTTTAGATAATCAGGCTTTCTGCTGAATAGCTCAATCATATAAGGAAAGTTTTTATCCAGAGGTTTTTCAAACCGGTAAAATTGATTTTCTCCACTTCCTTTCTTAATATGGGCATAACCTGCCGCCAATACAAACTCCACAAAAGTATTCACAAACTCATCGTTTAACATTTCCATTATTAAAACAATATCCAGGTCTTTTGTCTTTCGAAAAGGTATTCCTTCCCTTTCTAAAATAATGTCACAGGCTGTTCCGCCAATAAACACATATTGTCCTGTATATCCCTTAAAATATTCCTTAAATTTTTCTATTCCCTGAACCATGAATATTCCTCCATCATTTCTTCTATCGCCATATCTATTCTTTCGTCATTTTCTTTTAAACTATAAATTAAACTAACCGGATCAATATACTGATCATTTGACAATAAGGATACATCATATTTCATAATTTGAACCTCATATAACCGCTCCTCTAAAGCCATTTCTTTAGAAATCCGATATTTTTGCAATTCTTTTTCTTCGCTTGAATACGCTGCAATTATTGGATGTTCCGGCTCTCCCAACATTGTTTTTTTACCCAATGCAGCTAATCCTCCAGCATATATTTTTACGTTTGTGGAAATTTCACTTATAAAGAAGGTCTTTCTCACAGGGTTTATTAAATATTGTTTACCCTCCCTGAAAAACTTCTTTTTATCCTTGCAGATATAAACTTTTTTTCTTCCCGTTTGACCCTCGATAAAGTATTCCAACAGACCCAGCTTAACAAATGCATCCGATGCCCTTGACACAGTCATGGTAGTAATATTTAATTTTTCACTGATTTCCTGTTGTACAACATATTTCTGATCTTGGTACAGTATCCAAAGAAATATCAGCTGCATAGCAGGTGTAAACTGTTCCTTTACTCTTTCTTCCCGGATTTCTTTGGCTTTAAATTGAAGATGAAGCCCCATAAACGGCAAATACATCTGATTATCTTCGCACATAAAAGGTATTTTTTCTAATATAAACCTTTTCCGTTTATATGGGGATACACTTTCCATACATAAAACAATAGGATAGCCCAATCTTGTTTCCATGATATTCATTTGCTTTTGAATCTGGGAAATTAATTGTTCCCCATGTGGCCTTATTATTATAAATTGAACCCCAATAGCGTTTACGATATAAAATTCGTAATTTTCACAAATATATGGACTAAGTTTATCTACTCCACTATATTTTTCAACTTCAACATGATCATCTAACATTTGCTGCAGATACTTTTTTAAATTTTTCATTTTACCACCCCCTCTTATCAATATAACATTAAAATGTTTTATTGTAAATAATAATGTTATATTTAGCGGAGTGGCTCCTCCGCTGACTGACGACAACGAGAGGATTTGCTGATAAAGACACTTTGTGGATAACAGGCAATGTACGGAAAGCGTATAGGGACTGCCATTGACAGTCCCTCCCATTTCCTTATAAATTCTCCCCTGGAATCTCATACCCCCAGGACCGCCGCATTTCATCCATAATCTCCAGCACCCGGATAGTTTCTTCATGGGGCATCTCACTGCACTGGGTATTACCCGCTTTTATCGCCCTGCGGCACGCTTCTACTTCATATTCATATCCTGTAATCTGCTCAGGCGGCGTGTATGCAGCCACTTCTTTGTAATTCTCGTCGAAGACTTTGATTTTCTCGATGTTATTTGCATTTGTAATCTCTATATAACCTTTGTCACCGAAGATATTTGCCCTGCGGTTCAACGCTCCAAGCATACTGCTATGCATTACAGCCATTTCCCCGTTCTCAAATATCATGGTGATGCTGTCAGTATAATCAACACCTTTTTTGGACATGACTGCACTGGAGGTAACTTTACTGATTTTATTTCCAAACACCATCATTGCGAAGTTTACCATATAGACTCCTACATCCAGTAACGCCCCGCCAGCCAGGGACGGTTCCACCATCCTGGTGACATTTCCCAGGGCATAGCCCAGATTGCCTGTCAGGGAAGTAACTGTTCCAATCACTCCGCTGTCTATGATATCATTCAACATTTTCCGGGAGGGCATATACCTTGTCCAGATTGCCTCTGTCAGAAGAAGCCCTTTCTCTTCCGCCATTTTCAGGACTTCTCTTGCCTGTCTGGCGTTAACGGTAAACGATTTTTCACAGAGGACATGTTTATGATGCTCCAGGCACATTTTGATATGGGCATAATGATGGGAATGGGGTGTTGCTATATATACCAGATCTACCTCTTCGTCGGAAAGCATTTCCTCATAGGAACCGTAGGCTTTGGTAAATCCGTATTGAGCCCTAAAATCCTGTGCACGTTTTTCGTCCCGGGCTGCCACTGCATAAGCTTCTACTGTTTCCATTTTCGTAATGGTAGCTGCCATTTTATGGGCAATCTGCCCGGCTCCCAGAATTGCCATTTTCATTCTTGGCTCCTTGCTTATGGCTCTATCGTCGGTACTGCCTGAATCAGCCGCCTGAAAATGTCGTTCTATTTTTTTCTCCATTTTATCCCCTTCCACATTTTATTGTCCATAGTATGCATTTGGTCCATGTTTACGCATGAAATGTTTATCCCGGATTACCTGAGGCGCTTCCTTGACGCCTGGTCTGAGCATTTCGGTACGGTACGCCATTTTGGCTACCGCTTCTAATACTACTGCATTGTGAACTGCTTCCTTTGCATCCTTTCCCCAGGTAAAGGGTCCATGATTCGCACAGAGTACTCCCGGGACGTAAGAAGGATTCTTCTCCGTAAAGGTTTCAATAATGACTTTTCCGGTATTTGTCTCATAGCCCGTTTCAATTTCTTCTGGAGTAAGATTTCTTGCACAGGGAATCTCTCCGTAAAAATAGTCTGCATGGGTAGTCCCGTAACAGGGTATGCTTCTGCCCGCCTGTGCCCAGGATGCCGCCCATGGGGAATGGGTATGTACCACGCCTCCTATTTCTGGAAAAGCCTTATATAACTCCAGATGGGTGGGTGTATCGGATGATGGTTTCAATTCCCCTTCCACCTTATTTCCCTCCAGATCCATCACCACCATATCCTCCGGATGAAGATTCTCATAGTCCACACCGGAGGGCTTTATTACAAACAGGCACTTTTCCCGGTCTATTCCACTTACATTTCCCCAGGTATAGGTGATTAACCCTCTGGCAGGCAGCTCCATATTAGCCTCATATACCAGTCGTTTTAATTCTTCTAACATATTACTCCTCCATGGAATCTAATATTTTACCCATTCTGGTGCGGGCATCCTTCAGATCATCTCTCCAGTTTTCCCTTCCCGTATACCAGAATTCCGTTACAAATTTACGCACTCCCATTTCCCAGGCGGAAGCAATCATCTCCTCAAAGTTTACATGCCCCGTTCCAAAAGGAATTTCACGGAATTTTCCCGGCACAGTCTCTTTTAGGTGAACAGAAGCAATATGTCCGGCGCCTGCTCTTAAATCTTTCTGTACATCGGTATCGTAGCTGACCGATGCATTTTTAATATTTCCGCTGTCGGGATATACCGCCAGATAGGTAGAATTTATATTATTCACATAATTCATCGCCTTTTCCACAGTATTCATAAACTCTGTTTCCATTGTTTCAAATCCTAATGTAATGCCCAGGCTTGCCGCCATCATAACTGCTTTTTTCAGGTTCTTTTCAAAACGCTCTGCCGTTTCCGGGGTAGATTGTTCATAGTATACGTCATAGCCAGCTAATTGTATAATCCGGATTCCCAGATCGTCAGCCAGACATATTGCTTTTTCCATGATTTCCATTCCACGGCGCGCAATTGCGGGATCACTGCTGCCAAGGGGATATCTGCGGTGTCCGCTCAGGCACATGGTTCTGATGGGGATTCCGGTGGCGTACATGGTGTCAATCAGCTCCAGCCGCTCCTGTTTCGACCAGTCGAGCCTGGCAAGCTTTTCTGCTGTTTCATCAATGCTGATTTCCAGAAAATCGAAACCGGCGGATTTAGCAGCCTGCAGCTTTTCTTCCCAGGTAAGCTCAGACGGCATTGCTTTTTCGTATAATCCAAGGGTATATGCTTTCATTTTTATTCCCATTGCATATCGCAGATCTTACCTGCAATACTGCCACTTAAAACAGGTTGAAAAATCTCATCGTGGCTTCCTTTCTATTTTAATTTTTAAAATACTTCCACGCTCCGCTAAGCCCCTTTATGACTGCACGATATGCCTCGTACTTCTCTTCATATATTTTGCTGTATGCTAAGCGGGGCATTACTGTTTTGGTGATGGTTACCGTGCGGCGGATGGCATCCTGATAATCGGTGTAGATTCCCGCTGCTATTCCCGCTGCCATTGCGGCTCCCTGTGCCCCCAGTTCTTTGTCTTCGATTACATCAACCGGAATCTGAAGTGCATCTGCGAAGATCTGCACCCATACGTCTGAGTTTGCCGCACCGCCGGACAGTCTGATGCTTGCCGGTACGGAACGGTTCTGCAGTAATTTTTTCACATGGGTGAGATGGGAAAATACAATTCCTTCATACACAGCCCTTAACATGTGCTTCTTGTTGTGGTATCCGGTTAGTCCTACAAAGGTTCCTTTTGCCAGTGCGTCTTCATTGGAACCGTTTAAAAAGGGCAGGAAGATCACGTTAGATTCTTCCGGCTTGATTTCATCCACCCATTTGTTTGTGATATCATAAATGGATTGCCCCTCTTTTTTTGCTGCCTCTTTTTCATAACTCAGAAGATTTCTTATAAACCATTCCATGTTACCTGCAGATGTGGGACTGCTTTCTTCGATCAGGTAATATCCCGGTATGCAGAACATTGAGTTTAGTGCTACGGTTTTATTGGTTACCGGAGCTTTTCCAATGAATTCATTGATGCTCCAGGTTCCTGCGATCATGCACATCTGTTCTTCGTCTGACAGCCCGGATGCAATTCCGCAGGCATCCACATCAAACATACCTGCCGCAACAGGAATTCCCTGCGGCAACGAGGTCTTTTTACTTGCCTCTGCCGTTACACAGCCGCTGATATCAGCAGATCCGCGAAGAGGGGGCAGCTTTTCATATATTTCTTCTAAGCCAAATAGCTTCAGATGGTCTCTGTCATATTTACCGGTACTTAAGTTCACCAGATTGGCTCCTGTAAAGTCTGATCGTTCTGCAAATGCTTCCCCGGTCAGGCGATATCGAATATAGTCCTTTACTGCGAAAATAAACTTTGTATTTGCAATCACTTCAGGATGATGATCCTTTAGCCACGCCAGAATACTCACCGGCTGGCATGCCAGTATTTCCTGGTAAGATTTTTCAAATACCTTTTCCCTGGTGCCATCGCGATTCCACTTTTCCACGTACTCCCAGGCTCTGGCATCTGTGGACAGGATTCCATGATAGGATGGTCTGTCATCGTATCCCACCATATACAGCCCCTTTCCATGCCCCGAAAATGATATGCCGGCTATATCGTTGGGATTTATCCCACTTTTTTCTATCGCTGCCCGGATAGCCGCTGCATTCACTTCCCACAGTTCCTCCATATCCCGTTCCGTATATCCGGGCTTTGGCGTAATCGTCACAGTCGGGACGCTTGCTACGGAAATCTGTTTCCCATCCTGGTCAAAGATCGCTGCTTTTGAAAATGTTCCCCCATTGTCAATCCCCATCAAATATTTCATCCACTGCCACTCCTTTCAAATTCTAGAGCGTGTTTGAAAATTCATTCCTGCCATCTGCACGCCCCACTCAGCTATCTACTTAGCTGCAGGCACTTCTTTCGGCACATCCGGATGATTTGGTCCGAAATGCTTTAATAAAACCAATGGCTCTACCTTACTTTCATTGGTAATTACAACACCCTCTTTTGCAGTTCCTTCGGATACAAAGAATTCATCTGAACTTTGCTGTCCGAAGCGAAGCAATGTCACTGCCTCTGCATCATAGATACCCATTTTCCCATGTCCCTGGATGAAGATGCACCCATAAGCAGCCCCATCTTGAATGGTTACTGTCTGCCCCGGATAAATGGTTAATTCTTTTGCTGCTACATAATCATTTGCGTAAGTTACCCATTTTTCCGCATACTGTTCTGTCTCGCCTGCTGTAACAGGCGGCCTGAAATAGGTCTGTTTGTAATGGGGATCCGTGTTCTTTTCCCAGTCAAGAAGACTGAATATATAATCTATGTCATCCTTTTTATCATCCGGGCATTCCTCTACCAGCATGTCTCTGGAGTATATTTCCCCGGAAACTACATTTTCTTCTACGGAGTTTACATCGGAATTCCACTGTGGTTCGTAGGTGAGATAAGATGCGGGAGCATGAATAACCCCAGCCGGAGTATACCAGCCTGTCCCAAGCTGTACCCGGTAAGCCCTGGACAATTCTGTAATTCTGGTATCATCGTTATTATAATTACGCAGTCTTCTCTTCACCTCTTCTGGGTCTGTATCCGGATCGAAACCGAAATAGGTAGCATTGCATTCCCCCTGGTAGTTGTTCAGCTGTTTAGGAAAATAGTAGCATTCCGGTTTGCCAAGCTTCCCTACTCTTGCTGCATCCTCAAATGTAAGATGTACATGATGGAAAAGGGGATTTTCAAAATCGAAGAATTTAGAATACATGGGCCAGCCGCCATATTTCTCCATGAGTTCTTTTCCCACAATTTTTTCACCCATTGTATCAATGGCTTCTTTTAATGTGAATTTCTCATCTGTTTCATAGGATACGGCTACGTAGCTCATTCCTTCATCCGGGGCTGCCAGAGGACCGTTGTTTGCCGGTATGGTAGAAGAAAACCATCTCTCTTTGATAGACCCTCTCTCAATTCCCAGTGCGTAATAATCATCCGGATGTAACTTCAACCGGTGTCCTGCCTTTCCAAATCTTCTTGGTACGAAGGTTGGATTTAAACGGAAGATCCCGCCTCCTTCTTCAAATACTTTTTCTATCAATGTCTGATCTGCCATATTTTTCTGTTCCTTTCCTGTTTTCTATGTTCTTAATTTTATTTCCTATTATTCTTTATTGTTTTCATTTTCTTTTCTATTGTTTTCTATTTCATCATTCAGCCTTTTTTTAATATTTTCAAAATCTTCCCGTCCTTCCAGTATCCGGAAGGTGATCCGGTACTCTGCGGATTCTCCTGGTTCCAGATATTTCATGGAACCGTTTTTGATTGCATCCTCTATGCCGTCAATCGTTGTATTTGCCGGCTCCAGCCCCATGACGTACTCACCTGCACCCATCATTTTCCACTGTACAAAATGATCCAGTGCCACCAGGTCTATTTCCATCTCTATTCCAAGGTTCCGTTCGGGGTTATAAACTGCCACATGTCCATGGTTGTTCCCGTCCGGAATCAGCTTGTGGTAATAACACATTTCCTCATAATCGGGGTCTGCCTGCTGGGTTTTGTACCATTCCTTTAATCCTTTTTTTGCATGTTCTGTCCTGGGTGTAACTTTTGCGGAAGGGATATACACCTCGCTTGCGGGGCTTAAGATGGGGTATCCGATATTACAGTGATATAAAATCATATGCCTTGCTTTTTTATATCCCTCATTTGTTACTCTGTCCGTAATGGTGAATTCTTTTTCCCGGTAGCAGCACCGTATATTTCTCTTTAATGTCAGCTTATCCTGGAATATCTCTGCATCCAGCATACTTCCCTGTATCTCTATGTACGGGCTGCCGTCCGTTTCCACCAATTCATATCGAAATTCCGCTGCAGGAATGTGGGATACATTCCCATGAAGTCCATAGGCTTTTCCCTCATATTCACAGGGTGCCCCGGCAATTTTCAAACCGCAGGTGGTTAAAAATCCAGCCGTAAAGCTTTTTAGGAAGCCCAATTCCCGGTCATCAAAATATTCCGGTGCCGTTACCCCACAGGGCGAGATATATCCAAAGTTTTCTCCGTTAAAACTCAGAAATGGAATGTCCATGCCTCTGTCTGCATTTACGTCAAACTGCATTCCCGACCGGTTTGCCACTTCCAGCATGGTAACGCCCCTTGCTTTTCCCTCCTGTAATTTCACCTTCTTTATCTGAAACAGCTGGTTTCTATTTCCAACATATTTTTTTTCATCGTTATAGTTCATTACATCACCTCTCAGAGCGTGTTTAGCACACACCTTTTTGCAGCACAATATTCGCGTAACGCGCCGTCGTCCCAGTCTGTACTATCAGATATGCCTTCTCGGACTCTTCATAAAAAGGAAGGCGGTCTATCAATTTAAATTCCCCAAATGCACGGTCTGTATCATGTTTTCTTAAAATAGCGTCATAGACATCCCATATTTCAGGTACCGGCTCTGTGGGCAGGTTCTCCATAAGCCTTACCGGATGCTCTATAAAGTTATCCAGCGGGAAAAATGGCAGGATGGCTTCCAGAAGTTCCGGGACTTCCACCCCTTCTAATCGGATCAGGCGTTTTGCATGTGCCGCTGCGGGATAATTGGCATCGGCGATAATCAGGACATCACTATGTCCCATTTCCATCATTACTTTCATCAGTTCCGGTGAAATAATCTTAGGTATATTGTTAAGCATACTGCTCCCTCATTTCTATTGGTGCCCCCGCCATCAGACTGTGTTCTAATATTGTAATCCAATATTACTTTCTGACACGAATCCCATTGACGGAGGCTGTTATAATTTCTTATTTGATAAATTCGTCTACATTATCTTTGGTTACTAACTGGAACGGAATACGGATATCATATTCCACCTTTTCTCCCTTAGCCAGTGCCAGAGCGGTGTCCACAGCTGTTGATCCCTGTCCTTCCGCATCCTGGAATACGGTACATGCCATTTCCCCATTTTTTACTGCCGTCAGAGCATCCGAAATCGCATCAACGCCGGTGATCATTATATCTGTTCTGCCTGCTGCTTTACATGCTGATAATGCGCCCAGAGCCATGTCGTCATTTTCGCAGATGATTCCTTTTAATTCGTCGCCATAGGTAGTAATCCAGTCTTCCGCCAGTGCCAGAGCTTCTTCCCTCTTCCAGTTTGCAGTCTGTTCAGCCAGCAGTTCATACTTATCAAATAAACCTGCTTCTTCATATCCTGCCCAGCGGCCTACCTGGCCCGCCTGTCCCATTGGACCCTGGATGACACAGATTTTGGAGCCTTCCGGGAGATTTTCTAATACATAGTTTGCTTCGATCAGACCGGATTCTTTATCCTCACATCCTACAAAGGACTGGTAATCCTTATTTACCGTATCACAGTTGCAGTTTACAATGGGAATCTTTGCTTCATTTGCTTTTGTAATACAGGGGCTGCTGCCGTCCATATCCTGAGCATTTAAAATTATTGCATCTACCTGCTGTGTAATCAGGTTTTCTGTGATTTCGATCTGCTTGTTCACGTCTCCTTCCGCATCATTCATAAGCAATTTTACGCCCAGTTCTTTTCCTCTTGCCTCAATGGCATCTGCAATTCTCTTAACAAACGTATCGGAATTGTCCTTCATAATGACGCCGATGGTGTAATCCCCATTATCTGCCGAAGCAGCTGCTGCTGCCTGTGTGGCTTTCTCCACCGCTTCTGTACCCGCATCCTCTGCTTTTGTATCTTCTGCCTTTGTGTCTGCTGACGTTTCAGCCTTTGTATCTGCGGATGTCTCCGCCTTTGTCTCTGCTTTTGCCGCCTCGGTTGTCTTAGCCGCTTCCGTTGTCTGTCTGCCTCCCTGTCCGCAGCCTGCCAGAACAGATGCCACCATTGCCACTGCGAGTAAACCACTGATCATTTTCTTCTTCATACCTTTATATCCTCCTTATATTTTAATAAATAGGTATCTCGTACTTGTAATTGTGTCATTCTCTGCTCTTTGTCTTCATATCCATCAGTACAGCCAGTAAAATAATGAATCCTTTTACGATCTGCTGCCAGAAAGAATTGACATTAACCAGGTTCAATGAGTTACTGATTAATCCGATAATGATAAAACCGAATATGGTTCCCCGCAGTCCGCCGATACCGCCGCTCATACTGGTACCGCCAATTGCTGTCGCCGCAATTGCATCCAGCTCAAATCCTTCTGCCGCCGTTGGCTGTCCGGAACTGATGCGGGCTGATAAAATCAAACCAACGATACCGCAGCAGACTCCCGATAATATGTAAACCATCATTTCTACTTTACGTGTCTTCACACCGGAGAGTTTTGCAGCGTTCTTGTTGCCGCCGATTGCAAATACATATCTTCCGAAGGTGGTACATTTTAATACAACTAAACCAATAATGCATACGATAACCAGTATGATAATCGGTGTGGGGACTCCCAGAACATTTCCCTGTCCGATTGCAAGGAAGGACTCATTCGTAATGGTATATGGCTTTCCGTTGGAGTACACCATAGCAAATCCACGTCCGATTGTGGTACTTGCCAGGGTTGCAATAAATGGCTGAAAACCAATATAAGCTACCAGGTATCCGTTTAATACGCCAAATGCTACTGCTGCCAGGACACCCACCACACATGCCAGAAATACATTTCCATCGTTCATCAGCAGAGAACCGCTGATTACACTGGTAACTGCCACCAGCGATCCTACCGATAAGTCAATTCCTCCCGTCAGGATAATGAAGGTCATTCCCACTGCCAGTATGCCGTTGATAGAAACCTGACGGAGAATATTTAAAATATTTCCGCTGGATAAAAATACAGGTTTTACAATAGTCATCAGTACTACGATAAATATGATTACAAATACCAGACCAAATTCTCGCAGTACCTTTCCCCAATTCTTTTTATTATTCATTCTTATACCCATTGCAGATTACAGGCTTGCCTGAAATGCTGCTTTCTCCTTTCAATCTTGTCTCCGCCCGGAGCATGTTGGAAAATTGCTTTCTGACAGCTGCTATGGAATTGGAACTAATATGCCGCAAAATAATGCGCACCGCTGTCGGAAATGATTTTTAAACAGTCCCCAGTGCTAATTTTAAAATTGTCTGCTGGGATTTCGTTTCCTCCCCCTGAAGTTCTCCTGTAATCTTGCCTCTGGACATTACAATCACACGGTTGCTCATGCCAATCAGTTCCGGCATTTCAGAAGAAATCATGATAATTGCCATACCCTGCTTAGCCAGATCTACCATCATTCGGTAAATGGCTGCTTTCGCTCCCACATCAATTCCTCTGGTGGGTTCGTCCATAATTAAAACTTTGGGGTCCGCCAGAAGGCATTTCGCCAGGACTACCTTCTGCTGGTTACCGCCTGACAGGCTGCTCACCAGATCATGAATGCCATTCATTTTCGTTGTCATCTTCCGCGCCATTTCATCACAGACTTTTCTTTCTTTTGCTTTATTGATAAAGCTTACACGGCTGTATTTATCTGCATTCTGGAGTGTGATATTCTCTTTAATATCCCGACACAGAACCAGTCCCAGATCTTTTCTGTCTTCAGATGCCATAATGATATGGTATTTGTTGGCATCCTTGGGGTGGGTGATGGTAATGGGCTTCCCCTCCATGATAATCTCTCCGCTGTCCAGCCTGTCATATCCTACCAGGGCGCGCATCACTTCGCTTCGTCCTGCACCGACCAGACCTGCAAGCCCCAGGATCTCCCCCGCATACACCTTCATGTTGACGTCCTGGAATACGCCTTTTCTGGAAAAGTTCTGAAGTTCCAGAACCACTTCTCCTTTTGGAGTATCGTTGACGGGATATCCGCCTTCCAGCTCCCGCCCCACCATCATGTTAATCAATTCTTCCGGCGATGCCTCCGATACTCTGACACAGCCGATAAAACTTCCGTCCCTAAGAACCGATACCCGGTCAGCCAGCTGAAATACTTCATCCATTCTGTGGGAAATGTAAACGATGCCTACATTTTTGGCTTTCAGATTGTCGATAATCCGAAACAGGATCTCCGTTTCTGTCTCCGATAAGGAGGAGGTGGGTTCATCCATAATGATAACTTTCGAATCATAAGAAACCGCTTTTATGATTTCCATCATCTGAACCTGAGCAATGTTCAGATGCTTCATTTTCATATTTGGTTTTATCAGCTCTTCTAAACCGTATTCCTCTAAGATTTTCTCTGTTTTCTTATTCAATTCTTTTACATCAACAAAGGGAAGTCCTTTGATTTTCTTATTCTCTCTGCCTAAAAAGACATTTTCGGCAACTGTCATCTCCGGTATGGGGCTTAGTTCCTGATGAATCATAGATATACCCATATCCAGTGCATCCCTTGCATCCTTAAAGTCAACCCGTTTTCCCTGGAAAATGATCTCTCCGCTGTCCCTGGTATAAATCCCCATGATAATCTTCATAAGTGTTGACTTCCCGGCTCCGTTTTCCCCCATCAGCGCATGGAGTTCACCGGGTTCGATACACAGTTCTACATTATTTAATACATTTACGCCTGCAAAGGATTTGCTGATTCCTTTTGCTTCCAGGATATATTTTTCACTCTGCAAAACACATCCTCCTTTCTTACTTTTCAGACAGGTTTTGGTATAATTTCAAATCCGGATTATCGGAAAAATGCTTTAAAATCACAATAGGGTCCGTATCAGAAGGATTTGTAATGGTAATCCCTTCTAATGCAGCTTTCTCTGTAACAAAATACTCATCGTGGGTTAATTCTCCGTAACGGATTAACGCAGGTGACTCTATTTCCCAGGCTCCAAACCTTCCATGGCCCTCCAGGCATATAAGCCCGTATGGAGCTCCGTCCCGAATCGTTACAGTCTGTCCCGGCAATACCGTGAGTCGTTTTGCCGAAACGCTCTCACATTTATAGCAGATCCATTCCTCTATATAGCCCTGTGCCAGCATTTCTTCCACAGGCTTTACGGGAACCGGCCTCATATATCGTTTTTCGTGAAAATCGGGATCCACATTTGCTTCCCAGTCGATCACATCCAGCAGATAATCATAATTGCCCATTTCTTCGGGAGGTGTATTTTTCCAGAGTAGATCCTCTCCCACGATCTGTCCATTTAACAGCACTGACTGATACATGGCATAAACATCAGAAGCAAATTGCGGCTCATAGGTACAGAGACTTCCGGGTGCATGCATTACTCCCGGCGGTACATCAAACCCTGTATCCGGTTCCAGTTTATATGCTCTGGATAAGCCAAGAATGTTGTTGTCTCCTTTTGTGAATTTCTTTAGGGCTTCCACCACTTTTTCCTTTGTTGTCTCGGGGTTGAATCCAAAGAATGTAAATGGAAATTCTCCGCCATGGTTATTGAGCTGGGATGGAAAGAAATACATCTCCGGCTTGCCGGATGCCCCTACCCGTTTTGCATGTTGGCTGCGGTGATGAATATGGTGGGGCAGCGGTCCTGCATTGTCGAAGAATTTGGAAAACATCGCCCAGCCGTGATACTTATTCCACAAGGTCTCACCGATAATCGCCGGACCTGTCAGCTCGATTGCATCTCTCAGAAGGACTTTTTCTTTCCCGTCCTCATCCACTGCGATATAACTTAATCCCTCATCCTCAGGTGTGTCCGGACCATTTTCCGCCCAGGTAGTAGAAGCAAACCACCGTTCATCAATGCCGCCCCTCTGCCCCAGAATAAAATAATCATCAGGATGCAGTTTTATTCTTTTACCCGGCCTGCAAAATGACCTGGGTACCCAGGTTGGCACCAGCCGTAAAACTCCTTTTCCCTGCTCAAGTGCCCGTTCCACTGCTTCTTTTTTATTCATTTGTAAAAACCTCCTCCAGTTTTTGTACATTTGGTATAGTTTTTTGTTATGTTTTAATTTTCATATGTTTAACTTGACACAAGAATATCAGAAAAACGTTTTTCTGTCAATGGTGTTTTTTATAATAATTATTTTTTATACAATATATTCAAAATTTTATTTTCATTTTTAGTATTATTTCACAGGGATAGCCCCCAATATTTTAAAGTTTGGAGTTGGAATTTTATCTGTTTAAGCTGATTTTAGAAATTTTTACGATTATTTTAAATAATCCAGCAAAACGTTTTTCTGAAAGGCAATATTCCCCTGTTTTACAAAAAAATAAGAACACCTCTGAAACAAGTGTCCTTACTTTTTCTCTTACCAATCCGACAATATCCAATCTTCCGGTGCATCTTTCACCGTGGATTTTCGGACAACCAGACGAGATTCCATTTTCATTCTGGTTACATCTGTTTTATCTTCATTTTCAATTCTGTCAAATAATATTTTTGCCGTTTCAATCCCGGCATGCTTTTTGCGGATATGTATGGTGGAAAGAGCCGGTTCCACTACACTTGATATAAATACATCGTCATACCCGATAATTTTTATTTCTTCCGGAACCTTAATATGGTGTTCCCGGAGTGCTTTTAATGCGCCTACTGCCATCTGGTCATTCCCGCTGAATACACCGTCAATATCCGGCATGGATTTCAGCAGTTCCTTCATCGCCGCATAGCCGCTCTGATGGGAATAATCCCCTTCCGCTATCATAGAATCATCAACGTTTAACCCTGCTTCACTCATAGCTTCCCGGTACCCAAGTGCACGGTCTGTGGCAATACTCATAAAAAGTGGTCCTGATATATGCCCAATCCTTTTACAGCCTCCATCGATCAGGTGTCTGACTGCCATCTTAGCCCCTGTTACCCCATCGAAGAACACAGA
This sequence comes from uncultured Robinsoniella sp., assembly GCA_900540475.1. Lineage (GTDB taxonomy): Bacteria > Bacillota > Clostridia > Lachnospirales > Lachnospiraceae > Robinsoniella. Next base: position 47,049 of record UQGG01000010.1, read on the forward strand.
ATCGATCCCAAATTCCGAAAAATCACGCTCTATGCTGACCAGGGGAATCTTCTTGTCATGTTCCGCCAGATTTTTCAGCTTCTTCAGATAATTTGCCTGCCCGCTCTGAGGCACGACAGATGCAAAGATTATCCCGTCCACCCGGTTGGTAATCAGACTTTTAAACTTCTCCAGTTCCCGTTCAATCGCCGCCGCCTCTCCATAGACGCCCTGTGTATCACAGATCATGATCTGGTATCCTTTTTCGTTTGCTACCGAATAGATCCCCTTTACAATATATGGATAAAAAAGCCCGCACATATCAGCAGTTATAACTCCTATGGTTCCTGACTTCTTCTTCTTCATGCTTCTCGCTACCGGATTCGGTCTGTAAGAAAGCTCTTTAGCCGCGATCTCTACTTTTCTCTGCAAATCCGGGCTGACAAATTTTGAATTATTTAATACATTGGATACTGTGGAGATGGATACTCCGGCACGCTTTGCCACGTCCTTTATGCCTGCCATAGTTCCTCCTTTCTCACCTTTCATGGTTTTATGAATATCCTCGCCGCACTCATTCCTGAATCACATAAATGCAATCTCAAAACACGCTCTATGTATAACCATACTGATATCACTTTATGGGAGGTATTAGAGCGTGTTTTAAAATTGCTTTCTGGCAGCTGTGCGTCACACTTAGTGGGAGATTTGTCCCGGATGAAGGGCATGTAGCGGGCTACGTAACCTGAATCCGGGGCAAATATACCGCAAAGTGGGGCGTGCAGATGGCGGGAATGAATTTTCAAACAGGCTCTAGTATTATAATAGCATAATGTACACTGGTAGTCCATCATGTTTAGGTAGTCCATAATGTTTAAATTTACCGTTCATGCGCAGGAGAGCAAAAGCGAATCATCTCCGCTTTTGCCCTCTTCTATATTTCCTGTATGGTCGCAATGACTTTTAATTCCATTATTTCCTATATATTTTCAATGATTTTTATTCCCAATAATTCCTTCAATCTTCCTAAGTGACGCTCTGTAAATCACATACATATACACACTAACCCCCAGGACCAGCAGGAAATCTACTCCCAGCGCCCAGGTTTCCGTTGACGATACCACACCATCATTGCCTTTATAGGTCATCAGGGTAAAGATATAGATCAAAATACTTCCGATAACCACCGGCAAAGCATAGATTTTCATCAGCTGGCTTGTAATACACTTCTTCAGATATTTGTGATTGCCGCCCAGCTTTTTCAGATCGTCAAATAGCTGTTTATTATTCATTCCTATGGTTACGCTTCTGGTGTAAGCTATAATTCCCACTGCTGCCAGGCAGATGATTGCCACGTAGATGAACAGCATGAAAAACACTGCATTGGTCTGGAAAAAGGTCTTCTCTTTCATGACTTTCATGTTAGGATAGAACTTCCAATATCCCATCAGGTCTTGATTGTCCGGGGACATTTCCATTTGCTGGTCATTACTGTATTCTTCTCCTGCTTCTATTGCCAGCTGTTCCTGGTATTCATTATAGCCGGACTGCACCTGCATCTCTCTGGGCGCACGTTTCAGGATTTCACCATACAATGCGGTGGAGAAATCAAAGGCTGCCTCTGAGTCCTGGATGTTGAATAAGATTTGATGGTACATCCTGTTATCCGGGAGTTCTTTTGTAATTCCACGGTAATCCTCATCGTTCAGAATATAGCTGTTTACTCCGTTTATCATTAAGGGTTCATATGCCGCTGTGCCTGCAAATTTCACTTTCATCTGTTCTTCTGTCACAGGATTCGTAATGAGATCCATATCCTCAAACTTATCCCAGAATCCGTTCTGCTGCTGTGGAAATGTAATCCGGTAGAAAGTTCCCTGTTCCACCTGAATCTCTTCTCCTGTCATATCCCGGTAATCACTGGCACTCATAAATTTACTGTACGCATACTTTTCCATGTAATCTTCGATCAGATTGTTATTGTCATCCCAGTCTCTTGATACACCGCTTGCCAGCAGTTCCGCAAAGTTTCCCTCCCGGTAACCGGTCATTTTAATCTGATAATCATCTGCCAGCTTTTCAATATCTTCTTTGTTTACTTCCTGGAACGATACCTTTGACGGAATAGAAAAATCCACCGGATTGTCGTCAATTTCGCTGATACCAGAAAGCATACCCGGTGCATAAAAGCAGGCATAGAGACTGGCTGCCACCAACAGCGAGATAATGCACATATTTCGAACAGTCTGTTTTCCCTGAAATTTCATCATGTTTACAGAAATGATATTCCGGTAGTATCTCTGAGGTCTTTTTCCACGTTCGTGATGGACGATAGCGTAGGTGATTACCATATAAATGCCTGCAAGTGACAACAAATAAGTTGCACTCCATACGGAAGGAAGAAGGACTCCCATCTCTGCAACAATGACAGGAACCACATACCCCAGCACAAATCCCATAATGCTAAAGACAATACCGAGTATGCCATATAGTTTTGTTACGTCTCTTAAAGGCTCGCTTTTTCTATGATCATTCAGTACATCCATGAGATTCGTCCTTTTAATAAAGCGAACTGCCATTCCCATAATGCAGGCGGATATTACCAGCGCAAATACAAATCCGATAATAAAGCCTGTGACATCTGCCTGATACTTCATCTGATCATTATCCACAACCAGAATGCAGAACATCTGCCATACAAAGTATGATACAATAGCCCCTAAAGCTAAGCCTGCCGCCGTACATGCGGAGAGGATAATGCCGATCTCTGCAAATAGTGCATTTCGAAGCTGGCTTTTTTTCGTTCCCAACGCCAGGAATACGCCCGCTTCCCTGCTTTTGTATTTGAAAAATAATCCCGCAGCATATATCGTAAAGATAAAACATCCGATTAATGCAATGGCAAAGATCATATAAGCCTGTTTCCTGGAGTCTCCCCCTTCCGGAAGCACCTGCATAACCGTAGGGCTGAACATCATAATCCCATAGGAGGTAATCAACATGACAGACAGGGTCACGCAAAAAACCATCTGTACATAATTCTTTTTATTATAGTTTCTAAGCTTGCTGAATATCTTATTCATTGTCATCATCGTCACCGCCCATTTCCTTTAATACAATTAGCAGTTCATCCAGGAATTCTCTCCGGCTGCCGTTTTTTCTTAACTCCGTAAATACATTGCCATCCTTCATTACGATGACCCGGTCGCAGAAACTGGCTGCAAAGCTATCGTGGGTTACCATAAATATGGTTGCCCCCAGGGATTTCTGTGCCTGTTTAAATGCATGGATCACCGCCTCACTAGACCTGCTGTCCAGGTTGCCGGTCGGCTCATCTGCCAGGATCATAAGTGGATCATTCATCAGCGCCCTAGCCACTGCCGTTCTCTGCTTTTGCCCACCCGAAATTTCCACCGGATATTTATGACCGATATCGTCAATTCCAAAGAGATTTAACAAAGTTTTGGCTTTCTTCTCCATTCCCCGGTAAGGTTCCTCTTTAATAACCTTTGGAATACAAACATTTTCAAATACAGTCAGACCGTCCAGAAGCATAAAATCCTGAAATACAAAGCCCAGCTTTTCATTGCGGATCTTAGCCATTTTTTCTTCTTTCAGTGCCGCTAACTTTTCCCCATCCAGTAAAATCTCTCCGCTGTCATAGGGAATAAAGCAGGAAATGCAGTTGAGCAGTGTAGTCTTTCCGCTTCCCGACGGTCCCATTACAGCCACAAATTCGCCCTCCTCTACTTTCAGATCGACCCCCTTTAATACCTGGTATTTTGTTTTTCCGGTAACGTATGATTTGTGTAATTCTTTAATTTCTAACATGGTTATTCTCCTTCTCTTCTACTTTTATTTTATTGATATTTTCTTTTATTTCCTGTTATTTTTTCTTTTAATTTTTTGTTGTTCCTCTTCATGAACACACAATATCACGGAACCATACGGGGTTCAATCCGAAGATTTTTTCAATGTAATCTTTGGCAGCCAATTTGTAACTTTTGGTTTTTATTGTGCATTTTGTACAACGTTTTTTTATAAATTCAGGGTTGACGAAACCCTTTCCCGCCTATTCACAAATGCTTCATCTTATGCTAAAATCAAAGTAATCATTTTATTTCCACAGTATCACATGGACTACGGAAATAGGATTTGTATGAAAATACCGGCATTAACAGGGAAGAGGTTTAACCATGATACATATTGCAATCTGCGACGACGAAATTAAGCAGCGATATCTGCTTGAAACGGCAGTGGGGAAAATTCTGAAATCGAAAAACATTGCTTATCATATATACGAATACGGGAGCGGGGAATCTCTGCTGAAAAGTGATATCTGCAGTTATGACCTTATTTTTCTGGACGTGGAGATGAAAGCATTAAATGGCGTTGAAACCGCAAGGGCAATCCGCAAAGAAAACAAACTGGTAAACCTGGTTTTTGTCACCGGCTTTACCGATTATGTATTTGACGGATACGAAGTCCAGGCGTTAAATTATATTATGAAACCATTTAAAGAAGAAAAAATCAAGGCTGTACTGGACACCGCTCTGGGAAACATGAACGAATCAGAGGATTCCTTTTTTCTCCTGGAATGTGAACAGGGGACTTTTAAAATCCCCTGGGAGAGTCTTCTGTATTTTGCCAGTGATAAACGCAAAGTTACAGCTTTCACCAGGAACGAAAACTATGAGTTCTATGGAAAATTAAACGATCTGGAGGCACAGGTCCCCCATAACTTTATGCGGATACATCAGCGCTATCTGGCGAATCTGACCCATGCATCCGGTATTGAGGGTCAGGAACTTCTGCTTAAAGCCATCCGCCTTCCTATCAGCCGCCAGCGAACAAAAGAAGTTATGATTACTTTTGCAAAATCAATGCTTTAATTTATCTTTACTTCAATAACAAACTTTTCATTAGGAGGTTCCAATGCTGGCAATTGTAGGTGTGATTTCATCACTGATTGTGGGATATTTTGTATTTCATTTAATACGTTTATTTATTCAGCCAAGACGCCAGTGGGTGATACAGCTTCCTGCTATGCTAATCCTGGGATATATTTGTTTTAATGTTATTTTCCTTTCCGATATAGTAAATATCTCCTATGGACTGGCGGCATTTCTTCTGGTGACGCTGGCATGCTTTAAAGGCTCTATTATCAGCCGGGTATCCGTTGTCGTTCTGTTTTATCCCATCATGACTGCGGTCTGTATTATCTGTACAGAAGGGCTGAAAACACGTTTTACCATTCCTGTCACTTTTATATTTTGGCTTGCCGTATATCTTTTATTTAAAAACAGGCTTGCAAACAGCCTGAACCAGCTTACCTCCCGGATGTGGCTTTTAATGGATATCATTTGTACTGCTGCGTTTTTTATGACTTTTCTGGTGGTGCTGAAGATGGAAACAGGTGAAGTGGCTGTCATTGTGCTTGGTGCCTGTACTACCATCATTACAAACATCGGAGTTCTTGTTCTGATCATAGCCGTTATCCGATCCTTAAAGGAACAATCCGATTTAAAACAGCTTCAGATGCAGGCGGCTTATTATGATATCTTAGAAAAGGAGCACCGGAATACGAGAAAAATACGCCATGATATGAACAATCATATGCAGGTAGTGGATGGACTTTTGAAAGAAACCCAGTATGAAAAGGCTCACGCTTACATCGAATCAGTATTTACATCCCTGAACCGCTCCGTGCTGAAAAACTATACGCCGGACCCGGTGATCAATCTGGTTTTAAACCAAAAGATACTGTCCATGGAAGAGCATCACATTACTGTTGATACGAAAATCAGTCTGGAAAAACTGGAATGCTTTCGGGATATGGATCTGTGCTGCATCTTTTCCAATACGCTGGACAATGCTCTGGAGGCATGTGATAAAATACCGGATGAATCCAAACGCCGGGTTGAAATAAAGGCCAGGATTAAAAACGGATATTTCAGTTATTCCCTTACCAACAGCAAGGCAAACAAGCTGCTAACAAAGAACGGTAACTTTATAACCGATAAAACGGATAAAAAACAGCATGGATTTGGCATCTCAAATGTAAAGGAAATCGTGGCGAAATATAAAGGTGAGATAGAATTACAGGATTTGGGCGAAACATTTGAGGTAGTTATGATTATTCCGGTTTAGGCATTTTTTATCCTAAAAAAGGTTTTACTATAGCAAAACAGTAATACCAGATATTTGAATTACAGTTTACTTTTTCAATCAAATAATGTATCCGTATCCAGCTGTTATATCCTGTTATGGAAATCAGAAGAAATATTCCCGAAATACTTACAGGAAAAATCAAAGCCGAGACACAGGGAAAGGATTCAAAGTGAAGAAAATTTTTGTAAAACTACGCAGCGGTGCAGTGCCGCTTATACTATGTGTTGCTCTGGTAGTAACCGGATTTCAGTCAGTAAGGTCTATCACAAATCTTCAGGGAGATGCAAGGGTTATCAATTATACCGGGATTATCCGGGGTGCTACGCAAAGGCTGATCAAGAAAGAACTCGATCATGTTACCGATGACGAATTAATGTCCCATCTGGACAATATACTTGACGGGTTGTGTAAGGGAAGCGATGCATATAATCTGGTACGTCTGAATGACAGCAATTACCAGGCATTACTGAGAGAGATGACGACTGCATGGGACGCCCTAAAGGCTGAGATTTTTATTTACCGGAAAGGCAGCGTATCTGGCGATAAATTATTTAACATGAGTGAGGACTATTTTTACTTAGCGGATCAGACCGTACAGGCTGCTGAAGTGTATACAGAAAAAATTGTTCTGCATTCACGGAATTCTTTGTTTTTTATGAATCTGCTGTTTATTATATTGACAGCATTATGTGCCATCTTTACTCATTTACAGAATAAGCGGCGCAAAAGGCTGATTGAAGCGGAAAATGAGAATCGGCTAAAAAGTGAACAGCTTTCAAAACGTTTCGAGGAACTCCTGATTCCCATGAACGAAATTTCTGAGCTGATGTATGTGTCAGACATTAATACCTATGAACTGCTCTTTATCAATGAAGCCGGGAAGAAAACCTTCCAGATCAGCGAGGAAGGGCATAATAAGTGCTATAAAGTACTGCAGGGATTTGATTCCCCCTGCCCATTTTGTACCAACTCAACTCTGAAAAAAGATGAAAATTATACCTGGGAGCACACGAATCCAATTACCAAACGCCACTATTTACTGAAAGACCGTCTGATGGAGTGGGAAGGGCACGCTGCACGAATGGAGATCGCATTTGATATTACGGATGCAGCCAATGAAAAAAACGAACTGAAAAACCGTCTGGAACGGGACAACATTCTTGTTGACTGTCTCCGGGAGCTATACCGGAATCACGATGCGTTAGAGGCCACCTCCTACGTACTGGAACAGGTTGGGAAGTTATTTCTGGCGGAACGCAGTTACGTCTTCTTATTTCACGATGACAGATTGACAAATGTTGCAGAATGGTGCAAAGAAGGCATTGCTCCCCAGATTGATAATCTCCAGAATCTGCCCCAGTCAGATTTTACCGTATGGATTAATATGTTCAAAAACCAGGAAAATGTCGTGATCAATGATCTTGAAAATATTAAAGCATCCATGAAACCGGAATATGACTTTATGTCCCTGCAGGATATCAAGAGCGTGATTTTAATACCTTTAGAGCGTGAAGGGAAATTAGACGGCTGTATCGGCCTGGATAATCCTTCTACCGTTTTAATGGATAATGCAGTTCCCTTCCTGGAAACCCTGCGCTACTTTATTATGCTTGCCATCCGCAGGAATGAGGATGAAGAAACCCTTTACCGCTTAAGCTACCGGGATCCATTGACTGGATTTTACAACCGAAACCGCTATATCCAGGACTTAAACAGCCTGGAGGCTCAAAATATCTCCATTGGGATCGTTTATCTGGATGTTAACGGATTAAAAGAGGTGAATGATCATTACGGACACGACCGCGGAGACAGTCTTCTGAAGAAATGCGCGAAATTAATGCAGCGCAGCTTCGATAACGGATCCTTCTACCGCATCGGCGGTGATGAATTCTTAATCATCTGTACCGATATCAGCCAGGAAGCTTTCAGTGAGAACATCCATAAGCTGAAATACATTTTTGCCCAGGATGAATGCAAGGCAGCCATTGGATACAAATGGGCGGAAAGCTGCCATAATATCCATACCATCATAAAAACCGCCGATGAAAATATGTATGCCGATAAGAAAGAATTTTATCATAACCACCAAGAGACAGGCCGCTACAGGCATCAAAATGATGTGTTAGCTTTTCTGACTGATCCTGGCGTATTAGAAGCAAAATTACAGAATAAACAATTTCAGGTGTACCTGCAGGCTAAAATTGAACTGGAGAGCCGCAGTGTAGTTGGCGCGGAAGCATTGGTCCGTTACCTTGATGATGATGGGGTTATCCAGTCCCCCGATAAATTTATTACGCTGCTGGAACGTTCCTATCAAATCAGCAAAATAGATTTTTATGTCTTTGAAATGGTTTGTGCCCAGCAGAAGGAGTGGCAGAGTCAGGGAAAAATAATTTTCCCCATCTCCAGTAATTTCTCCCGCAGTACTTTTATGGAGGATGCTTTCTTGAAAAGGCTGGAATCCATTGTCCGGTCGTACCATATTTCCAAGGAATTCCTGGAAATTGAAATTACGGAGAGCACCTGTGCCACCGATTTTAGAAGTCTGAAAAACAAAATCAGTGAGATACGAAGAGCAGGTTTCCGGGTGTCCGTAGACGACTTTGGCGCAGAGAGCTCCAATCTGGCACTTTTGGCAACGGCAAAATTCGATATATTGAAAATCGACAGGGGATTTGTGAAAGATATTATCTCCAACGAAAACGCACAGACGATTGTGGAAGCCATTGTAAATGTTTGCAGAAAACTGCATATTCAGTTAGTAGCAGAAGGTGTGGAAAGCGAAGCCCAGCTGGAAGTACTGGAAAATTGCGGTGTAAAGACGGTACAGGGCTTTCTTTTCAGCAGACCTATGCCAATGACCGAATATGAATGGAAAGATTTATAAATAAAAGATTTAATTCTCATCTTATGAAATAAAAGAGGCTGCCTTCGGACAGCCTCTAACTCTACTTCTCTTTACTTCTCTTTACTTCTCTTTACATTTCGTTACTTTTCTTAACAAATCTCCGCGCCGGAAGGCATTTTCTTTTCCGGGATCATCAGAGCCAGTTCACCATTTTCATCCTCAGCACACAGAAGCATACCTTCAGACATTACACCTGCAAGTTTTGCAGGCTTTAAGTTTACCAGTACCATGACCTTTTTGCCCACCATTTCTTCTGCACTGTAATTGGCTTTGATTCCGGAAACAATCTGTTTTACCTGACTTCCCACACGAACCTGAGAACAGAGCAGTTTTTTGGATTTCTTTACCTCTTCACAGGAGATAATCTCACCAACCTGGAACTGCATTTTCATAAAATCATCATAAGAGATTTCTTCTTTTGCTTCTATATCGATTACCGGCTCTGCAGGCACCTCTGGTTCTTCCTTGGCAGCATGAAGCTCTTCTACCTTTGCCAATACTTCTTTCATGTCCAGACGCGCAAATAATATTTCCGGCTTCTCCGTCACTTTGCTGCCGGATTTATAAATGCCATACTGTTCCATATCAGACAGACTTCTTTTTTCTGCGTTTAACTGTGCCAGTATTTTACCGGAGGTTTCCGGCATGAAGGAATCCAGTAAGGAAGCCCCGATGCTGATACTTTCTACCAGGTTGTAAAGCACGGTTGCCAGACGGTCCTGCTTAGCCTCATCCTTTGCAAGCGCCCATGGCATCGTTTCATCGATATATTTATTACAGCGTTTAAACAGGGTGAAAATTTCTGAAATAGCGTCCGCAACACGAAGTTCTTCCATTTTTTCCGCTGCTTTTTTGGGAACCTCCAGTGCAATCGCTTTTAATTCTTCATCTACCGGTTCTGCTGCCCCTTTATCTGCAACAACACCCCCAAAATATTTATTTGACATGGAAATCGTTCTGTTCACCAGATTTCCAAGGGTATTTGCCAGATCAGAGTTCATTCTTTCTACCATAAGCTCCCAGGAAATAACTCCATCATTTTCAAATGGCATTTCATGAAGAACGAAATAGCGAACTGCATCCACGCCGAAGAAATCCACCAGTTCATCCGCGTAGAGCACATTTCCTTTGGACTTGCTCATCTTGCCATCGCCCTGCAGCAGCCACGGATGACCGAAAATCTGCTTTGGTAGGGGCAGCTCCAGAGCCATAAGGAAGATCGGCCAGTAAATCGTATGGAAACGAATAATATCTTTTCCGATCAGATGCAGGTCTGCAGGCCAGTCCTTTTTAAACTGATCCGTACTCTCTCCGTCACAATGATAGCCAATGCCTGTAATATAGTTTGTAAGGGCATCTAGCCACACATATACTACATGCTTTGGATCAAAATCAACCGGAATTCCCCATTTAAAAGAAGTTCTGGATACACAGAGGTCCTGAAGTCCCGGAAGAAGGAAATTGTTCATCATTTCATTTTTTCTGGAAACCGGCTGTATAAATTCCGGATGAGTATTAATATGCTCAATTAAACGGTCTGCATATTTGCTCATTTTGAAAAAATATGCTTCTTCCTTTGCCGGCTGTACATCTCTTCCGCAATCGGGACATTTGCCGTCAGCCAACTGGGATTCCGTAAAGAATGACTCACATGGTGTACAGTACATGCCTTCGTAATGGCCTTTATAAATATCGCCTTTGTCGTACAGTTTCTTAAATATTTTCTGTACCTGTTTTTCATGATCTTCATCTGTAGTACGGATAAATTTGTCATAAGAGGTATTCATCATATCCCAGATTTCCCTGATCTCTCCGGCTGTCTGGTCTACAAATTCTTTGCAGGTGATTCCCGCCTCTTCTGCTTTTAATTCAATTTTCTGACCATGCTCATCCGTTCCGGTCTGGAAGAATACATCATAGCCCTGTGCTCTTTTAAATCTTGCAATGCTGTCAGCCAGCACTACCTCGTAGGTGTTGCCAATATGCGGTTTGCCTGAAGTGTAGGCAATCGCCGTTGTCATATAAAATTTTTCTTTTCCCATGATAAATCCCTTTCTTATTCTTTGAATGCCGTTATTCTTTGAATGCCGTAAGTGACGGAATCTGCCTTGCGGGTCACTGATCGTTACCCGGTTAAATGCACAAAAAACCCGCCTTCCCAATTGAGAAGACGGGTGTTATCATCCCGTGTTACCACTTCACTTCATTCATTTCTCGCGAAACAAATCTCTGTAAGTGCACATTCCTGAATCTGGTACAGCATTGCGCCACGCTGTGCCCGGTACCGAAATACCATATCCCACTTGTACACTACACCGCTGTAACAGGCGGTTCCCGTTGCAGCCTTGCACAAATCCGGCAGTTCTGGTCATTTCCACAAATCATTGCCTTTTCCATGTTCGGTGCACCACTCAGAAGCCATCTTCCATCTGTACTCACATTTCCCTCTCAGCAGCCGGGAATTCTCTGTAATGCCTGCATCAGATGTACTCTCTTCGTCATCGCGTTTGTCTATATGTAGTTAGGCTATCACAATGAATGTGGGATGTCAAGCATGAAAAAGAAAATAATCCGCTGCATGATCTCCATACGCAAAGCGTCCTCTAATATACTTCCAGCTTCAAGGTAACTCTATAGGGATCTCCGTTTGTTTCAAAAACTGGTTTGGGCCAGCCCTGGCTTTTCCAGGCTTCGTATATTCTGCCCATGCCGCTACCTGCCCTGTCTCCCACCCCGACCATGTTGAACAGCTTAAATATGGTTGGGTTCCTGGGGTCGCTGATTCCGCCTGCAAGTATTTCTTCTTTTGGAATCAAAAGCCTGCCCGGATTGGATATGGTAAGGAGATTGTCCTTTTTCCGGATTACCACACCCTGACGCCCGTAATAATCAGCATGAATAACAGCATTGCCGACTGCTTCCTTAAGGGCATTTACCACCAGATCTTTTCCGTCCTCATTTTTCATCTTGTTTACTGCGAATTCATGATCCCCATGAGCAACTAGTCTGCCCATAACATTATTATAGTATTCATAAATATTTCCGTTGAAAGTACCGTCATCCGAGGTCATACGATAAGTCCATCCCAGGTTTACCCCCTGCACTTCCTCTCTGTAATCCAGAAAATAATTGGGAAATTCTTCCCGGATAAAGGATTCTTTTCCAAACATCAGAAGACCAGCTATAGTAGGGACCGGCTTATCCTTTCTCCCTCTTTTTAAAACGGACAGACTGACCAGGAATTCCGGCATCAGAAGCTTCAGGCAGTGGGCATTCGGTGTCTTTCCCTTCATGCAGCTGCGATATTTTTCGATTGTTTCCATACATAGCGCCGAAATATCCAATCTTTCCATTACAACATCATCATATGGCATTTTTCTACCTTCCATTCGTTCATACCCATCCTTTATTTTTCTTTATTCCAATTTCCGGATAAATAATCAGACTTTTTTTACCAACCGTGGTAAAATTTTTCTGGGCATGAAATTTTCTTTCTTCGGCCCCTAAATGTGTCTAAAATGCAATTACCGTTAAATTTACTATCTATGTATATTTCAAAATCAACTGGATAAAAAAGTCTACATTTTTCGCCAAAATTATGATTGTACCGAGTTAATCCACTTAAAGAATGTATTATGTGAGACTGCAAGCTGACGTGCCGCCTCCCTGCCGCTGATCTCTCCGGTTTCCCACCTGGACCTTATCATGTGGAATTCCGGAGGGATGTCTTTACAGGGGCGCCCAAACTGCACACCGCGGATCTTCGCGGCTTCAATTCCCTCCGCCTGCCTCTGCCTGATATTTTCCCGCTCTGTCTGGGCGACGTAGGATAAAAGCTGCAGCACCATATCTGCAATAAATGTACCCATCAGGTCTTTTCCTTTCCGCGTATCCAGCAGCGGCATGTCCAGAACGAGCACATCAGCCCCTTTATGTTTTGTAATTACCCTCCACTGGTCAATAATCTCCTGATAATTCCTTCCCAGCCGGTCTATAGACTTGATAACAATCAGATCTCCCGGCTTAATCCTCCTCAATAATTTTCTGTACTGTGGACGGTTGAAATCCTTTCCGCTCAGCTTATCCATGTAGATGTCAGCTTCTGTAACTCCCCATCTTGCCAGCGCTATCATCTGCCTGTCCTCATTTTGTTCTTTAGTTGATACTCTTACATAACCATACTTTTTCATAAATACCTCCTTATAGCATGTGAACTGTCTTTCTTCGGCTTACCCAGTTATATACGTATATCTTTATCATCTCCTTCTTTTTTCGTGTCCCTGATGGTAATTTTTGCATGTCTTCTCGCATATCTTTACACTAAAGACCCTATTGTCAGGTGAACCCTATGCGTAAAATCAACCCCGCGTCTCTTCTTCGCTTCCTGCTGATTCCGGCTTCCCTGTTACTGCTGATCTCCATCGGCATCTACATCAACAGTTCCTTCCACTATCAGGAAAACCGCAAATTCACAGATTTTACCCACAACATGTTTGTGGATGAAGTCACCTCCAACACGTTGAATCTTCATTACACCCTGTCGGACCCCAAGTCTTTCGGGATTGATGATTATATGGTAACACTTGGAGCCGCTGATGAAGAATCCCTCGCAACCTCTACCGCTGTCCTGGAAAATTATCAGGAGGCACTGAATCAGATTTCTTATAAGAAACTCTCCAAAGACAATCAGCTGACCTATGACATACTTGCATACTATCTGAAAAATCAAAACAACGGAAAGGATTTTTCCCTGTATGCAGAACCACTGGGACCCACAATCGGCACCCAGGCACAGCTGCCCGTTCTCCTTGCGGAATATACCTTTAACAAAAAAGCTGACATTGATGAATATCTGTCTCTGCTTTCACAGCTGGATACATACTATGCATCCCTTATGGAATTTGAAAAAGCGAAATCCGCTGCCGGCATATTTATGAGCGATGCCAACACGGATGCCATTATAGCCCAATGCCAGTCCTTTATCGCTGACCCGGATAACAACTTTTTATTAGAAATATTTAATGATAAAGTAGATTCCTTCCCGGATCTCACTGCGGAAGAATGTGCCAACTTCAAGGTCCGGCACAAAGATATTATTTTAAAGAAAGTAATCCCTGCTTATGAAAATATGATTTCCGGATTGACCGCCTTAAAAGGAACCGGTAAAAACAACGCCGGCTTATGCAATTTCCCTGATGGCAAAAAATATTATGAATATCTGGTGAAGGATACAACCGGTTCCACTGCGTCCATTGACCAGATTCAAAAACGCCTGATGGACCAGGTGCAGACAGATTTTACCGAATTACAGACACTGCTTGCAAAAAACCCCACACTCCTGTCCTCAGTCTCCGGCATGGCATCCTCCACCCCGGAAGCAATCTTAAATGACCTGCAGAAAAAAATGGCGGATGATTTCCCCACCTCTCCCCAGGTGAACGTAAACGTGAAATACGTCCACAGTTCTCTGGAGAAATACTTAAGCCCTGCATTTTACCTGTCACCTCCTATTGATAATCTCATTGACAATGTGATCTATATCAACCAGGCATCTGACTATTCAGGGCTTGAACTCTATACCACCCTGGCACACGAGGGATATCCGGGACATTTATACCAGACCATCTATTCGGGAAGTTTAAGCGTCGACCCGGTCAGAAGCCTGTTAAACTTTGGCGGATACAGTGAAGGCTGGGCAACTTATGTAGAATTTCAATCCTATCAATACGCAGATGTCGATCAGGATGTGGCTGCCCTTTACCGCTTAAACCGTTCCATAATGCTTGGAATATCTTCTCTGCTGGATATTGCCATTCACTATCATGGCTACGATCGGAACGCAACTGCTGCCTATTTAAACCAGATCGGCTTTTCAGATCCGGAGATCGCCAACAACATGTATAACATTATCATTGAAGCACCCGCCAACTATCTGAAATATTATGTGGGCTGCCTGAGTTTTATGGATATCCGGGATAAATTCAAAAAAGAATTAGGCGATAAATTCAACCTGAAAGAATTCCATGAACAGATTTTGACCTGCGGACCTGCACCATTTCCGGTCCTGGAAAAATACCTGGAAAACTATTATCAGATCGGCTAAGTAGCACAAACACCTAAAACCCGCTATCTTTCCTATGTTTTCGACCGTTTTACTCCCGAAAAGATAAATTTTTCAAAAAAATTGAAAATTTCTTATATTTGCTACGGGTTTCGACTGACTTCGACAATCGGACTGTGTTATACTGTGTCTAACAGAGTCAGTTACACACTAATAGAGCGAATAAAGGAGAAAACATATGAGAAGAATGTTATGTAATATTCAAAAGAACTGGTACAAATGTGCATTAGCTGCTGAGGGTAAGAAATTAGACCGGTTGGTAGAAGAAGGAAAACCTTTAACGGGCAAAGAGCTGCTGGAAGTCAGTAGAAAAATTGACGGACATATGATACGGCTTGTGAAGACTACAGAGTATTTGAATAGAAGAACATCCTAATTTTAATGTCAATAAACTCAAAAAACAAAAAAACTGTGTACAGCGCTATGGAGATGAATGTAGTGATTCAACTCCATAAACACTGTACACAGTTTTTATGTTTTTAATATTTATACCTGTATATTCTATTAGAGATCCTTAATAATTAATAATTATAATTTTATGATTCATTTTCATAATTAGTTTCATCCGGCTTAGCAGGCTTCTTTTCCTCGGTTGTTTTTTGTACATCCGTGCTTTTTTTTGCCTCAGGCGATTTAGCTGTCGAGGTTTTCATAGTTTCCTTTTCTGATGTATTTGACTCCACTGTTGTTTCGGTTGCCTCTGTAACTTTCTTCTCACTTTGACATCCTGTGATGACACTTGGAATAATTATACTTAACGCAAGAAATATAATGATTTTTATTTTCATATTAGTCTCCATTCTGGCGCTGGCGCTGACGCTGGCTGCATTAATAGTAATAAATGGTAAGGGTGCTTTTATATAATATATTTTATTATACGCTCTGGGATAGATGGGATCAAGCAGATTCATATTGTATGATATGTAATCAGGTATGAGGAGGTATTCATTTCGGAAAATGCAACAAAATTGCCGGAAACCAGTTTTACTGGCTCCGGCACTCTTAATTTACATTGACTTTTTAACAATTTTTACTTTGCTGCTGAGTTTGGATTTTGACAGCAGTCGTTTATAAGATGAATATTTTTTCTTTGGAACATAGATCTTTGCTTTTGATGAGATATTCTTAAACGCATACTTTCCTATGCTTGTTATTGATTTAGATTTCATCGTAACAGATCTCAGTTTCTTGCATCCGGCAAAACTCTCTTTTCCAATCTTTGTCACGTTACTTCCAATTGTAACCTTCCACAGCCTTGTATTTTTTCGGAAGGCATTGTCTGCAATTCTGGTTACCTTGTAGGTATAACCTTTAATTTTTACAGTGGACGGAATCGTGATGGATCTGTATGTTTTCTTCGCTGGCTTTACTAACATTACTGTTTTTGTTCTGCTGGTAGAAGCTGTTACTTTGTAACGCAGTCCCCTTGTCTGATAGGTGCTTCCTTTTTTCGGAAGTGCCGGAATTTTAGAAAGCCCGCTCTTTGCCTTGTTCAGGGCATTGTACGCCTGGTCTGTCATTTCTTTTGTTGCATTTGGGTTATTGATAACAGCTGCTGCATTTTTCATCGCTGCTTCCAAAACCGACCAGGTAGATGCCGTGTAGTCGGACTTTTTAAGGGATGCACAGGATTGATACAAATTCTTTAATGCCGTCTTGTCTACAGGTACCGGTTTCGCCGCAACAGGCTTTAATCCTCTTATTGCAGCCTCCAGTGCAGATATTGCATTTGTTACATCCGCCTGTACTGCATTTTCATTTGTGTTAACGCCTTTTGCTGCATTTAGCGCCTGGATAAATACTTTCCAGCTTTCCGGTGTATATAATTTTTCATTATATTTGCCATTTACACTATTTATGAGTGCTGACAGCTTAGATTTATCCACAGGTTCTTTCTCAATGCGGGATGCTTTGAAGTCTGAAATTGCCTTTGTTAATTTTACGATTGCATTATCAATATCTTCCGATACAGATTTGTTGATTGTGCCGGTCTGTGTCATGACAGATTTTCCATTTTCTTTCGAATCTGTTTTATTTACTGTCCCGGTCAGAGCCATAACCGTATTTCTTACTGTCCCGGTCAAAGTTACAACGGCATTTCCATTTTCTTCTATCCCTGTTTTTCTTGCTGTCCCAGTCTGTGTCATAACCGTATTATCTGTTTCTGTCTGATCTTCACCATCATTGGCTTCTGATTCTGACTCAATTTCTGTCTGCATTTTTGGTTCCTGCATATCCGCAGAGATACTTCTGCCCTGCGGCTGTTCCGTTCCCGGATTCAATACCATAAATGCATCTACGTTATTATAAGCTTCGGGTGTACCAGCCGTAATGGTAATGCTGTGCTCACCAGGCTCCAGCCCTGTCACTTCGTATACCTTATACTGGTTAAAATCCCATCCTCCGCCTTGTGCTGCGCGGATTTCCACGGGTTCTGCGCTGCCGTCATCTATTTTTACGGCTGCACTGCGCAGTGTCTGATCATAGCCGGACAGCCAGACGATGCCGGTACCATCGAAGTGAAGTGTCACATCTCCATCTTTAAAATAAGTAATTGTATTGTTATATGGCTTATTTCCTGCTAAATATGGTGCATCTGCAGTATCTTGAATACTTCCTTCCGGATACTGTACCGATTCATCCGTATCATCAATCATCAGCGCTTTTGCCAGAACTGCATTGGCACTTCTAACCGGTGTATCGGCGTCAGCGCTCCACACATCACAGCGCAGCAGTTTCCCTGCATCAGCGTCCGCCGGAATATAATCCTTACCAACAGCCCCTTCGATTGCTTCATAAGTTTCCTTATCGTATCCCTGTGCACTATAAGCATCTGCTGCATACCACTGATACTGTAAATCTTCCGGGGTTCCGTTTGTAATGGTGCAATCCGCCGTAAGGCTTCCATCCTCATTTGCGTTTACTGCAACATCGCTGATTCTGACGTCTTCACTTACATCATTGATGATGATAAATGCATCCAGGCTGACATTTGCCCCTAAGGATGACGGATTTTTTCTTCCTGTGCGGTTGATTGTAATCTCGTGTTCTCCTGGTTCATCCCATACTTGTTCAAAAAGTACTTCATTTACCTGATTGCCCGTACTGGAGTTTGCATCATACAAGTCTATTTCTATCGGATCTCCTCCGTCTACCGTAACCTCTGCTATTCCCTGATTGTTTTCTTTTGCGCCTACCCAGCGGATTCCACTTCCCGTAAATTTGAAGGAAACACCTGCTTCATTTTTTGTGTCCATAAGGTAGGTGACAGATTTACCATAAGCATTTGCAGTCCAGGTCTTATCTTTATCGGTCTTATAATCTGTC
Organism: uncultured Robinsoniella sp.; assembly: GCA_900540475.1. Taxonomy (GTDB): domain Bacteria; phylum Bacillota; class Clostridia; order Lachnospirales; family Lachnospiraceae; genus Robinsoniella. The sequence goes on from UQGG01000010.1 coordinate 65,555, forward strand.
CCTTTGGTCCCTGAAAATACAAATTCATCCGAGTCATCCAATATATCATAGTAGCGGTAAGAATCCTGTCCTATTTCTATTCCATTACTCTTTAAGGTCTGTCTCTCTTTTCCGTCAACATACAGCACAGCCTTACAGTAAACCTTATTCGCTTCCAGTCCCTTTATTTTCAGTATTTCATTCTCAGCACCTTCAATTGCCTGTGCCTTACTGTCCGGATCTCCTGCTGCTACCCGGTACCACTGCAGTTTCACTTCTGTAGTATCACTTGCGTTCTGCACATGATAGGAGACTTTCAGTTCTTCTTCATTTTCTGCTGTTACCTTTAAATTAACCAATGATGTAATTGTCTCTTCCGTCAGATTACTTTTATTCGTCAGACGGATTGTTCCTGATCCGGCAGAACCATTTGCCAGTTTTCCCTGAATACCGGTGTAGTTGCCCCATCCCAGGTTTGGATAATACCATTGGTTATTAATGATGAGCTGTGCTTTTTCAGCAGCACTGCTTCCTTCCGGCTTCAAAACTTCGAAAGCATCTACTACGATACAATTAGCTTTTCCGCCTGCCGTTTCCAGTTTAATGGTATGTTCCCCATTTTCCAGTCCCTCAATGCTATAAATTACCGTCTGCTTCAGATCATTTCCCAGATTACTGTAGGTATCAATTTCTTCTTTAAATTCACCGTCTACATACACCTTAACAAGGCCCGTATTCTTTTGCTTCGACCCGATATAGCGCACGCCGGTTCCTGTAAATGTAAATTCGCAGGAATCACCTGATTTTGAACTGAATGTTTCTGTTCCCGCATAATCAGCACTTGAATCATAGGTTCCCCATTCGCCCGTATACTTAATGGCTGCGTCCCTGTCATCCACATAACCCAGATCAAAGGTAATTGCCACGCGGGCTGCCACGTCGGCATCCGGAGCTTCTACGCTGATGCGGGGTGCATCTGCTTCCATTCCATAGTTTACATCATAGGACCATACATGCTCACGCATGGTTTTAAAGTCATTGGTTACCAGTCCATTATTCGGATCATCGGTGGAATATACGAAGTAGTTCTTCATATCATCTTTCCAGGACCACTGCGGTTCCACGCCATACTGATCCGGTGTCACATCCGATCCTTCTCTTACCTTCAGTGCCACTCCCTGATTACGTCCGATGTGGTCTTCCGGGTAAGCAGTGTATAAACCATCTCTTAACCAGCTTACGCTGTCTGTATCTTTGTCGATGTCATAGCTGATACCCACTTCTTTCAGTCCGCTTGTCACTTTTGGTGCAGTTGTCAGCGTATAGTCTGTGGTTATTATGCCATTTCCTGATATCTTGATATCAAAACGCACACCCTGGCCATTTGCATAGGAACCATTTAAGGTTACTACCGCGTACTGTTCCTGTGTCTCAGCTGTTATCCCATCTATTTCCGCCAGGTTCCACTCGCCAAGACTCATTCCTGTTACATGAAGGTATGGACCGCCTGTCACAAGAACCTGGTCCTGAAACTGGCCGCTTAAGATCATACCGCTTTCCTTGCTGAAAGAAACGGAGAAGTCTTCCCCTTTTACAACAATTACCTGTTCACTGTTTTCAATAGCAGGCGCCTGATCACCAGCCGGTGTGAAGTTGTACTGTTTTGATGTAATGGAAACATTATACTCATCCACCATGATTCCATCCGGTGTATAAAATTTCATATTTACGGTTTCTGCATTTTGGGATACTCCGTTTATGGTAATCACGCCATCGCTGTGAGGTGCAATACTTTCCCCAACCATAATTTCCTGCTGCTCACCGTCAACGGTATATTCCAGCTTCAATTCATTCATATCCGTATGATCAAACCAGTTCTTTACCGGAATATACATCGTACCGTCAGATATGTAACATGCCTCTTCTTCTATACGTACAGGAGAATAAGCTTTCTTTGTGAGATATGCCTCCGGCTTCTCTCTCAGGTAGGCATCCAATACACTTCCCCACTCGCCATAACCTGCCGTCTGACCATCGGAATGGGACTGCCAGCGCTCTGTGGTTCCTTCCGGAATGTAGAATACATCATCGATTCCGCCCCATAATGCTCCGCCAAGTGCTCCGTCACTGGTGAAGATATTCTCCCAGCCTTTTTTTACGCTTTCTCCCCAGAAGTTGCGGACATTTACATCCCGCTGAAGTTCATCCAGGTTGTAGCAGGAAATATGTGCATATTCATCATGTATCACTGGTTTGTCGCTTCTCCCCATGCCACCTGTTACATTTGCATAGTGGGCACTGTAGATATCGGCAAAGCCTGCAGGTTCTCCGGTATCCGGGAAGCTGAATACGCACGGACGGGTTGTGTCCACATCTCTTAAGTATTCTCTTTCATCCTGGAATGCATTTCCTCCGGACTGTGACGCTACTTTACTGTAATTCGATTCATTTCCCAGCGACCAGATGAGAATGGATGGCCGGTTGCGGTCACGTTCAATCATCTCGGTGAACTGAGGAAGGAAATCTTCATACTTACTGCTGACACCTGCCCATGGTCCCTGGAAGCAGACTGCCGTCTCCTGTTCCACATAAATTCCCATTTCATCACATGCATCCAGCAGATCTTCAGAAGCCGGATAATGGGATGTTCGGATATGGTTTATATTTGCATTCTTATATGCTGCAATCTCGGCATAACTTTCTTCTCTGGTCATGGAACGCCCCAGATCATCGGATACATCATGTCGGCAGGTGCCGCGCAGTTTTACTTCTTTTCCATTCACATAGACTTTGTTTGTATCTGTGCCGTCCGCACCGCCGTAATGTATTTCACGGAACCCTACTTTTTCCTCATTGATCTGGACTGCTTCACCGTTGACCAGCAAAGTTGTCCGCAGGGTATACAGATTTGGATGTTCGGCATCCCACTGCTTCGGCTCTGTAACCGGCAGGGTAAGTTTCTTTGCTGCTGAGAGTTCTCCCGTATCCGCCAGGACTTTTAAAGCATTGTCTCTTTCTCTGCGCATATTTTCAAATGCTGCTTTGGAGTACTGGCCTTTTTTACCGGTATTTCCCTCATAGAGATTTGTTTCATTTTCTTTTAATAAAGTACTGGCTTCCTCAACAAGCTGCGGTAAATTCTTCTGGGTCTCCGTCTCCCGGTCAAAATCTATTTCTCCGGAGGTAACTACAGATTCCCCGTCAAGCAATTCCACAAGAAGCGCTCCTTCACCTGATACCATGTTCAGCTGGGCGGTCACTTCCAGGTCTGCATTCGTAAATGTCTCATCAAAATCGGTATTTACATATGTCCGCGCAATACCGTCGTATGGAACTGCAACAAGGCTTACATCCCGGTTGATACCTCCCATGTTATGATGGGCATACTCTGTGGCATTTGCCGGATTGTTAACTGATTTCCCTTCCGGATTCCAGATTCCCTTCGTGGTGCTGTATAACTCTGCAACTCCCACCGTCATGGTAACTGTCTCACCCGGCGCTGCATATTCTGTGATATCACAATCCCATGTAGTAAATCCACCCACATGAGTGCGGATATATTTGCCGTTTATCCACACACGTGAATTGCTGTACACACCGTCAAACCTTACCATTACCCTGTTTCCGGCAAAATCATCCGGAACCGTAATCTCACGCTGGTAATAATACTCGTTGTTTGTAAGGATGTCGAAGCCCTGCATAAGCGGCTCTCCTGGCACTTTTATGTTTTTCCAGTCTCTTTCCTCCCATTTACTGAAATCAAAATCCTGGTTTTCTTCATTGGGTGCTGCAATACCCCCTGCCTGTGTATAATCAGGAATATCAAAGAGATATCTCCACGTTCCGTCTCCCGTTGTCTCATTCAGGGTTACCTCGGTCTGGTCTATCCCTTTTATATACTTAGCTGCATCCGGAATCACCGGTGTGTTCCAAACCTCACTGCCTATTTCAGTTTCTACCGCTTCCTGTACAGCTGCGGTCTGAACGTCTGCAGCTGCTGCTTCCGCAAAAACGAGGATTCCATTCATCTGTAATATCATGACCCCCGCCAAAGCCATACTTATCCATCTTTTTCTATTTTTCATTATATATTCTCCCTTCCCCGGAGCTATTTGAAACGGCGGAGGTTTTCATCCCCGCCACATACTCAATTCCCGCCCTTTTTTCGATACGTCCTGCACGCTTCCACATAAGCCAGAATATTCTCCAGCGGAACCTCCGGTTCCAGCATATGGGTTGGTGCCACAAAGAGTCCGCCTTTTTCACCTGCAATATCCAGATTGTTCCAGACTGCTTCTTTTACCTCACGAGGGGTTCCGGATGGCATTACCGTCTGGGTTCCGATTGTCCCGTGAAAAGAAATCTGCTGGCCATATTTTTCAAATATTTTTTCAAAATCCATGCACTCACTCTGAATAGGATTCAAAACCTCAACTCCAGCCTCTATTAAATGAGGTATCAGAGGCTCGATAAATCCGCATGAGTGATAAAAGATTACAATTTCCGGATTTACTGATTTTACTTCCCTGATCAGTGCCGCCAGCCTTGGTTTAATCCATCTGCAGTAAAGCTCTTCGCTCATCATAAGCGTATACTGCATACCGATATCATCCCCGATGAATAATACATCTACTCCTGCTTTTGCATAGGCAACCGCCCTTATTGTGGACTGCTCTGCTGCCTTATCGAAAAGAAATTCCGCTATTTCATTTTCCTCCATCATATCGCAGAACAGCTCTTCCATGCTTCTCATATACCAGGCACATTCCCAGATTGTCATCTGCATATCTCCTACCGCAATGAGATCTCTTGCCTTGATATTTTCAACCTGCTCCGCCTGGTGTGCGCCATCTGCCTTTGCAAAATCCGGATACGGATAATTTTCTATCTCCTCCAGGGTTTCCATGTTCTCCAGTGGATTACGCATATATGTCATATGCATACTGTTTGGCGACTTTTCATGTCCAACACCCCAGATGTCGATATCCGCCCCCTCCGCAAGCGGTGTCTGATAATATACACGATATTTATCTGTGTCATGATTACGCAGGCGCAGATCTTCTACCCTGCGCCATGGAAATTTGAAGTATTCCTCGTAATCATCTGCACCAAGCTGTTCTTTGCAAACCTGCTGCTGATGCGGAGAAAGTACAAATTCTACCGGAATCCATTCATATCCCTGCCGCCTGATCAGCGACAGGAAATTCTCTCTGTTTGTCATCTTATGCCTGCTCCTTCATCCTGTCCTTTATTTGGCTGCTTCGCCCATTACCTCTTCATATGTATCTGCAGTCACTACTACTGCATCTACTGCTGTTTCCTGGGGCACTTCTTTTCCTTCGATTAATCCCATGAGAACATCCACGGAACCTGCACCTACAGAATCTGCTGAAAAATATGCGGAAGCCACTACACAGGAGCCGCCTTCTTTTTTAAACTCGTCCTTTGCCATATAAGCGCCCAGCCCTACTGCACATGCATCTTTATCCAGTCCTGCACTCTCTAATGCCCGTGCCGCACCGATAACGCCTTCTTCATTCGCTCCTGTTACCAGCCATTTTTTAATTTCAGGATGTGCTGTAATCACTGCTGCAGCTGCTGTATTTCCTTTATCTGTTGTTCCGTCATAATCCGCACGGTAGATCTTAGCTGTATCAAATTCCGGAACCAGTTCTGTAAATTTATCATATTCACCTTCTGCACGAGGCACACAGCTGGATACGGTATCCATGGTCATCAGCAGCATTCCCACTTCTTCATCTGCAGCCAGATTATTTTCTTTCACGTAGTTAGCCATCCATTCACCATTAGCTTCACCAATCACATATGCGTTGATGCCTACCCATGGTGCCAGCTTTTCGCCGTTTGCATCCTGCAGTGCGTCATCGGCCGCTACAACCGGGAGATTTGCTTCCGTACATTTGTCAATAACTGCCTGTGACATCGTCTGATCCGGAATACAGGTTACAATACCATCTGCCTGGTTTGCAATGGCATTATCAATTGCCTTTAAATATTCTTCTGGGTTCATCTTCGCATCAACATATACAAATTCTCCTCCAGCAGCTTCTACCGCTTTTTTGGCTGCTTCTCCTTCGTCAATAAACCATGTCTGGTCGCCCGCTTTGTAAATGCCGTATACTAATAATTTATCATCTGAGCCTGTCTTTGCGGCTGCTTCACTTGTGCCCTCTTCTTTAGACGTCTCCTTGGCTGTCTCACCCGCTGTATCATTCCCGGTATCTTTTGGTGTTTCTGTTGTTGTTTTTGTTGTTTCTTTTGTAGTCTCTTTTGCCGTCTCACCAGTTTCCGTGCTGCATCCTGTTAATGCTGCTGCCCCCAGTACCACTGTCATTAATAATGCTGATAATTTTTTTGCTTTCATGATGATCCTCCTTTTTTAATATGAAAAGCTCCAGAACCACTCCATGGAATTGATGCATCCGGTCCTTAAAACTTTTTACATATGTATCCAAAACACACTTCTGTGTGATTTGTTCCCGTTATTCTGTTATTTTCTAATTCTGTGATTCTGCACTTCTGTTATTGTGCATTTCTGTTATTCTGCATTTCTGTTATTCTGTAATTTTGTTATTCTTCATTTCTGTTATTCTTCATTTCTGTTATTCTGCATTTCTCATACTTGCTGCAAGAAGTTCTTTGTTTCTCTTTTCTTTCCTGATATAATCGGATGCAAGTGCAAACAGAAGCAATGATCCGCGGGCAACATACTGCCAGAATGTGGGTACATTGACCATGATAAGTCCTGTATTAAATGCCTGGATTAATATAACACCCAGTACGGTACCTCCCATGCTTCCTACCCCGCCGGTAAAGGATACCCCGCCTAATACAACTGCGGTAATCGCATCAAACTCCAGGTTTACATTTGCAGATGGCTGTCCGGCATTCATTCTTGCTGAGAACAGGATACCGCCCATCGCACAGAGCACGCCCATCATAATAAAACAGCAGGTCACAATTTTTTCAGGATTCAGTCCCGCAAGCCTTGCAGCTTCTTTATTTCCGCCTATTGCATAGATACTTCGTCCAAATTTTGTCTTCTGAAGTATAAAACCAAATACAATAATACAGACGATCATCACCCAGACTGCCAATGGGATATCTAAAAAACGAATTTTACCAAGCTTCAGGAAACCAACATCGGAGATTCCAACCGGTTTTCCATTACAGATAATAAATGCAAATCCACGTACAATGGACTGGGTTACTAAAGTTGCTATAAAAGCTTCCAGTTTAATCTTATTAACCATCCATGCATTGAACAATCCCACCACTACCGATGCTGCCAGCGTCAGAATAATCGCAAGTACTATGGGCGTTCCATTTGCCACTAAGAGTGCAACCATAACACCGGAAAATGCTGCCAGGGATCCTGGGGATAAATCGTTCTGCCCCGCAATGATTAAGTAGGTGTGTCCCACGGCTACCATCCCTACCAGTGATGCTGCAACTAAAAGGTTAATCATGTTCTGAATTGAAAGAAAATTTTTATTAATTGAAGTAAACAATGCAAATACCACAATAATTGCTCCAAGCAGTACCAGCTTGTCTCCTCCTATATATCCTGCAATTGCTTTAACTTTACTGCTGCTATTCTGATTCATTCCCTTTTTCTCTGTATTTTTCATTCTGTTTCCTCTCCTATCATGCCCAAGCTTAAGAGCCTGTCCTCTGTAGCTTCTTCTCTCATAATCTCACCTGATATATGCAGCCCACGCATTACGATAATGCGGTCTGAAAGTCCCATAACCTCCGGAAGTTCAGATGAAATCAGGATAACTCCCAGTCCCTGTTTTGCAAATTCACATATCATCTGATAAAACTCAGACTTTGCACCCACATCAATTCCTTTTGTCGGCTCGTCCAGAATAAGAACCTTTGGATTCGTGGTGATCCACCTTGCCACAATACATTTTTGCTGGTTTCCACCGGACAGCTCAACGATCTTTTTGTCAGGCGAAGGTGTTTTAATTTTAAAGGACTCGATTCCTTTTTTTGCCTCTGCTTCTTCTTTTCGCTTGTCGATAATCCCAAATCTATTGGAGTTTTTATCCATAAGGGAAACGTTGATATTCCCCGACACGCTCAGATTTGACAGGATGCCCTGCATCTTTCTGTCTTCCGGCACCAGCACGATACCGTTTTTCATTGCCTCTTTCGGAGACCGGTTCGTAATTTTCTTTCCCTCCAGAATCACTTCTCCACTCTGGAGCCTGTCGGCTCCGATAATAGCACGCATCACCTCAGTTCGTCCGGCTCCTACCAGACCTGAGAATCCCAGCACTTCCCCTTTTCTAAGTACAAAAGATACCGGCTTCACATAATCAGAAGAAACATCCTTAACTTCCAGAAGTACCTCCCCAATCTTTTTGTTGCGGTCCAGGCTTTCGTAAATATTTCCCAAATCTCTGCCTACCATCATTCGTATCATCTCTTTTTCAGACACTTTTCCGGTTACAACCGTATCAACGTACCGCCCGTCCTTAAAAATAGCTACTTTATCGGTAATTTGCTGTATTTCATTCATTCTGTGTGATACGTAGATTACAATCTTCTGTTCCTTTTTCAGTTTTTCAATAATACTGAATAAGCTGTCGATTTCCGAATCACTCAGACTGGCAGTTGGTTCATCAAAGCAGATTACTTTTAGATTTTTTCGGCTGTAAGCCTTCATAATCTCCACCATTTGCTGATAGGCAATGCTTAAATCCTTCACCTTTTCATTTGCCCTGATGGGAAGCCCAAATTCATTAATGATTTTCTGCGCCATCTCATTTGCCTGCCTCACATTGATAACGCCCATTTTATTAACCGGCATTCTTCCCAAATAGATGTTTTCTGCCACAGAGAGCTCCATTAATATCTGCCGTTCCTGATAGATGACACTGATCCCTTCTTCAATTGCCTCGTGAGGAGATTTAAAATTCTTCTCTTCCCCATCCAGAAGGTACTTTCCCGCATTCGGCTGGTAATCACCGTTCAGAACCTTCAGTAATGTTGATTTACCGGCACCATTTTCTCCCAGGAAGGCCAGCACCTCACCCCCATATGCCCGAAAGCAAATATCATCCAGCGCTTTTACACCCGGAAAATATTTGGATATGTGTGCAAATTCCAATTCACTTCCCATAATTCTTCCTCCTTCTATGCTTCTATCGTGCAAAGCTCTTCTGCTTTACTTCCCTGCCATAAATTCCGGTACTCTAACGGTGACATCTCCATATATTGCTGAAATACCCTGCAAAAATACTGTGCGCTGTTAAAACCCGCCTTCAATGCAATTTCCGTCACCGTATTGGATGTAAACCATAAAAGCTCCTTTGCCTTTTCAACCCGCAGCGTATTAATATAATGCTGACAGTTGATTCCCGTCTCCTCTGCAAAACACTTGCGGATATACCGGGAACTGATTCCAAACTGCTCCGCAAGCTTTTCTTTGTTAATATCCATCTCATAATTTTCATTAATGTAACGGATGATATCTGCCATCTTTCCAGCCTTACTATGACTCTCCTGCTGCTGTGTTTTCTCTGTGATCTTATCTGATAACTCTATAAACAACTGAAAAATAGACAACTTCAGCTGAATATTTTTTTGTTCTTCCTCTTTCTTTGCTCTGTAAATCTTGCACAAACTCTCCAGCAGGCAGCATGCCATTTCACAATTAGACAGTTTATGGTATCTGGGTTCCTGACATAAAAAGCTCAGTATACTTTCCAATTTCTTTGGTGCCTGTACGCAAAACTCCAATTGAGCAATACTGCATTTTTCCCGTGTATCTACAATAAAGCAATGAGGCACCCCCGGATAAACCACCATGCAGTCACCTTCTTTCAGCGGAAAAAACTGTCCCTCCACACCCATGATGCAATGGCCTGATTTAATACAATTAATTTCAATCTCTTTATGGTTATGGTCTTTAAATCGGTACGCCGACGGGAATCGAAAGATTCCTGAATTTCGAATCTGTATCTGGCAGGATCCCTCTGCCAAAATCTCCATTATACTTTGTTCCAAATTGTCCATGTTCCCTCTCTTTCTACCATTCATTCCACAATAAGGAACTTCCATCTGCATGTATGGTTTTTTGTTTTTGTAATTTTCCCCACTCTCTTTTGTCTATAATGTGTTCTTTTATATCGTTTTTACCTCTTATGAAGTATATTTTAACCATATTTGCTCCCTATGTCTTTTACTTATCGGTATGTTGTATATATTTCTTTGCACATTTCGGAATTAGAGTAGTATTTTTCCTTTTTTTCACAATGCCAGGTGTCCAAAGTCAGCTTTCAAAAAAAAAGGACAAGGAAAAATGCCCTGTCTATTCTTCCTTGTCCTTTTCTTTTATCACATCATAAAGCTAATACCACTCTTCCTGGATAGGATCCCTGGTAAACATATATACCTTTCCTGAATTCTTATGTTCATTCTGAGCGGTGGTAACAAATAATAAATTCTTATCTGCACCGCCTATTATGCAGCAGGATACATTTCGATCCGGCACCAGCACTTCTTTCATTTTGGCTCCTGTATCGGGGTTATAACAATGAACTTTCCCACCGCCCCACATTGCAACCCACAATTGACCACGGCTATCCATGCACATTCCATCGGGAGCCCCTTCCTTTTCATCAATGGAAACTGCTGTTTTCTTATTACCTAGGACACCTTCTTCCACCACGTCATATACATCAATCTTTTGAGTTGGGGTATCGATGTGATAGAATTTATCACCTGATGGATTCCAGACTAATCCATTGGAAATAGTGAAGCCTTCGTATTTAGAAATGACCCTGCCTTCTTTTATACAGTACAAGGATCCTGCCCCATGAGCTTTCGGATCAGTCTGATCAATAGCCATAGTCCCCACCCACAGATTTCCAGATGGATCCAGTTTTCCATCATTAAATCGAATATATGCGGGCAGGCTGATCTGCATAACCGTCTCTTGCCTCCCTGTGCTCAGATTCAATCGGATAATTTTGTTTCTGACCGCTGCAATCAAATCACCCTGATCATTTAATGCAATACAGCCAACATAATCTCCCATATTAAATTCTTCTATAGTTCCATCATGCAAGGAACAGGAATAGATGGTAAATCCTTCAATATCCACAAAGTGTACCTTATTTCGTGCCTGGTCCCAAATACACCCTTCCCCTAATTGAAGACCGGTTGCAATGACATTTCTTCTATACATCATCCGCAGTTTCTCCTCTCCACATTTCCCGGTAGTCCGCCGGCGCATATCTGCATGTTTTCCATGATTCCCTGCATACGACATCCCTGTTGACTTCCTTAGTGTTATACATCCAAAATCCAGCAGCGCAATATTCGGTATCATAATATCATATCCGTTGTGCTGTGGCAATTACAGGCATTTACATAATCCCATATATGTCAAATGATTCTTTAGCACCCATTCCTCCTTTTATTGCTTCCGCCACCATCTTCTCTCCCATAGCTTTTTCATATGCCTTTTGGATGACCTCCTTTTCTGCTCCTTTGGGTATTACCAGAACCCCTTCTAAATCACCAAAAATAATATCTCCCGGATAAATGCGTACTCCCTCGATTTCAATGGGAACTCTAAAGTCAATAACTTTTCCCCTGGGGGCCTGATCCTGTGCGTATCTGCCATAGGAGAAGCAGGGAAATTTTAATTCCTCTATTCCATTTGTATCTCTATGGAAACCATTGGCCACTGCCCCAGCCGCACCTAATATCTGCATTCTGGTACACATCAGTTCTCCGACCAACGCGTAGGAAGGAGAAGCGCCGGTACAGATATACACCTCATTCTTTTTCAGATCATCCAAAGCTTCCAGCATCAGCCCAAAAGGTTTCTTCATAATCGGATTTTGTCCATCGGAAAGTTCTTCGAATGCATCGGCCTCCAACACCGTCATTGCACGTCCCGCCACTACCATTTTGGTATTGACCGGCTGTATTTTCTGGGGCAGAAACTGATGAAAATACCCCATTTTATCTAAAATGTCACCGATTACGGCTGAATACAATTCACGCCTCATTAATTCAAATAATTCGTCATCATTTTTCCATTCAATCATACGATTCTCCTATTCCACCACTGCGCCTTGTGCCGCTGATTGGCTGATTTTTTTATAAGTGTTCAGATATCCCTCTAAAACTTCTTTTTCCGGACGAATCCAATGTTTTTTTCTTTCCTTCAATACGGTATCTTCTACTAATAAGGAAAGCTCTCTTTTGCCCACATCAATTCGAATCATATCACCATTCTCCACCAGGGCAAGGATTCCTCCTTCGTAGGCTTCCGGTGAAATATGTCCAACAAAACATCCCCGGTTGGATCCTGAAAATCTTCCGTCTGTAATCAATGCACAGCTGTCTGATAAATTCATGCCTTCCAGGCATTTCATAGGACGATACATTTCCGGCATACCGGGTCCGCCTTTGGGTCCTTCATAGCGAAGAATGATTATGGTGTTTTTTTCTACCATCCCATTCAGTATGGCTTGGCACGCCTCCTGCTCACTCTGGAATACCTGGCTCTTCCCCTCTATTCTCATCAAGTGCTCCGGTATGGCTGCCGGTTTTACAACGGCTCCCAGGGGTGCTAAATTTCCTTTCAGAACTGCTACCCCGCCTGTTAAGTGAAACGGTTCTTTGATGGATTTGATCACTTCCCTGCGTCCGGTATATCCAAACTGTTTTAAAGACTCCTCCATGGTACATCCGGTAACATTGAGGCATTCCATATGGAGCAGCAGCTCCAGCTCTTTCATCACCGCAGGTACACCTCCAGCTTCATAAAAATCTACCATGTCGAAAGGAGATGCCGGATAGACCGATGCTATTTGAGGTATTTTTCTGCTTAATTCATCAAATAGTGTAAGAGGCAATTCCCCTAATCCTGCTTCTTTGTGTATAGCCTGTAAATGCATAATGGCATTAGTTGATCCGCCGATTCCCATTAAAACGGCCATTGCATTATAAATAGAATCTTTTGTAATGATCTGACGGGCTGTTATTTTTTTTGCAACCAGATCAACAATTACTTCTCCCGTAGAGTACGCAATCTGCATGCGTTTGGCATAAATTGCAGGCACCGTTCCACTTCCCGGTAAGCTCATTCCCATCGCTTCTGCCAGGCATCCCATTGTATTCGCGGTTCCTAACATGGCACAGGAACCAACACATGGCTCTGCAAGGTTTTCGATTTCCCGGAATTCTTCCTGTGTGATTTTTCCCCGCTGTTTCCAGCCGACTGCCTCTGTTACAATATTTCCATCATAATGTTTATTCTTATACATGGCAGGCATCATGGGGCCGCTATTGCAGAAAACAGATGGAATATCCAGCCTTGCAGCTGCCATCAAAAGACCCGGTACAATTTTATCGCAGGAACCCAGCAATACCAGTCCATCAAATTTATGAGCCCTGACCATGCATTCCACCGAAGAGGTTATCAAATCCCGGGAGGGTAAAATATACCGCATCCCATCATGCCCTTCTGCTATTCCGTCACATGGTGCAATACTGCCGAACACCATGGCCGTACCGCCTCTGGACTCGATACCTTTTTTCACCTGCTCACACATTTCATTTATGTTATAATGGCCTGGTGTTGCGTTGGTATATGTATTGACTATGGCAATCAATGGCTTTTCCAGAGCGGAATCCGTAAATCCCATGGACTTATACAATGCCCTTTTCAGAGCACCTCCATCTCCTTTTAAAAGCTGATTGTAATATTGATACTCTTCCATTCTACTTTACCTCCACAAAGTCATTGGCTGCAACTACAGGAAGGCTGGCCCCTCCTTCTATCAATAAAGAAGTCCCTGTAATATATGCCGCTTTATCCGATGCCAAATAGACGACTGCCTGGGCAATCTCCCTGGTAGTTGCAAATCGTTTGAAAGGAAGCCGTTCTGCCGCTTCCAACCGGATATCGCCAGACTCCCACCCCACATCCGTATAGCCCGGCGCCACGGCAGCCATACGTATTCCCTTTAATGACAACTCCATAGCCGCATTTTGGGTAAACTTCGTAACAGCCGCTTTTGTCGGCCCATATATGGTCGCTCTTGGCCAGCACCCTTCCACCTGATTGGATGAAATGTTAATGATTACTCCTCTCACACTCTTTTCCACCATTTTTTTTGCGGCAATCTGACTGCTGAAAAACAGCCCTTTCCAGTCAATTGCAGTCATATCATCAAATATTTTTTCTGTTGCCTCCAGAAAATACACTTCAGGGCTGATACCTGCATTGTTCACAACTAAATCAATGACATCAAATTTTTCAAAGGCAATTTGATACATTTTCTCAATATCTCTGACACTTCCCATATCCGCATAGACAGCCAGACTATCTACACCATTCTCTTTTGCTTTTTCACATATCTCACAGGCCGCTTCCTTATCACTGCGGTAATTAACTACAATATTGTATCCTTCTTCTGCTAAATCCAAAGAAATCTGTTTTCCAATCCCTCTTGCTCCACCTGTAATCAGCGCTGTCTTTCGATGCATCCCTAAACCTCCTAGTTTTTTATACAAACTTTTTTATTGTTTTTCTTATGTATAATCCGCCTTGCACACAATGGCAGTTTTTCAATGTCTTTTCGTATTACACCAAATCATAACCATCCGTTAAGCATTCCCCTCCATTATACTTTGTTCCAAAATGTCCATCTTCCTTCTCTTTCTGCCATTCATTCCACAATAAGGAACTATCATTTATAAGTAAGGCTTTCTGTAATTTCAATTTTTCCCGTTTTCTTTTGCCTATAATGTGTTCTTTTATATTGTTTTAGCCTCTTGTTAAGCATATTTTAGCTACATTTACCCCCTATGTCTTTTACTAATTGGTATGTTGTACATGTTTCTTTGTATATTTCGGAATTATCACTTTGTTTTTCCTTTTTTCACAATTAATGTGCAAAGTCTTCTTTTTTCAATCCTGTGTGGTCATATTTCTAACTCCCCCCAAAATTGTTCCTATATTAAAATCGGATTCAGATGCCCTTGAATTACTGGAAAATCTGATATTTGACAGCGAATCCATACAGATTTCCCACCAACAGACTTTTTATCCTGATTTAGAATGTCTTTATCTGATCCTGATTCAGAAGCTGCGTAGATATGATAAGATTTACTATTTGGACGCAATCAGACAAATTCCCATATATAATTACAATTCCTGTCTGACTCTTGCTTTAGACTTATGCCACAGATACTGGGAAGAAGGACTGGACAATCATACCCTGAGAAATTCCCTGTTCTTTGACCGCTTTGATACTTTCTTCCCTGAAGCTTCTGGAGTAACCTATAAGCCTTTTATTGAAAAACTGATCACCTATATTGAGGAGCACCTGTCAGGCTTCGCATCACCAAAGCTAAATCACTGCTCATTGGCTGCGATACTGAAAATATTTATACCATAGCTGAGCAGGTAGGATGCGGTAATAATCCCCAATATTTTAGCCAGCTTTTCAAAAGATATACAGGGATGACTCCATGCATATTCTACGTTTAATTTACATTGTATGTTCCTTCATCAACTGATCAATCCCATAAAATATCCTGCGGGTAAAAAAACAAATAACCAGCATGACCAGTCCAGCTGCATAAAACGGAACATAGGTACTGCTGCCTGTGTGTTCAAAGACTATCCCATACATAAACTGGCCCAGGGGATTCGTGCACATACATATACACAGAACACATGACAGGACTTTACCTGTTAAATTAATGGGGGTTAAGATCTGCAGGCAGGTCAGCACCTGGATGGAAAATAAGGTCGTCATTACCAATAGCAGACTGCACCCGATGACCAGCACTATGTAGACTGCTATGGAACCCTTGAGCACCTGCTGCGCAAATCCTCCCAGGAGAATAGACAGTGCACATCCCGCTAAGATAAATGGACTTGCCTTTAATTTTAACTTCTTAGAAAATACACCCGCCAGCAGACCTCCTAATATGCTGCCTGCGGCGATGGCTCCCTGGGCATATCCATAAAGCCGATTTGCCGTATCCGGTGCAAAGCCCAGGTGCTGCGTGATAATAACGGGTATTCCAACCATGATTAGAGACGTTAATAGCAAATTAACAGAAGAAAATGCAAGTGATACCTTCCACAAAACCGGCTGTTCTTTAAACATAAACCCAAAACTTTCTTTCAGGTCATTGAATCCGGTAGCGAACATACTACCAGTGGTTTTCTTTTTTTCAAATGGAATATGGATGAAAATTTCCATTATTGCAGATGCGAGAAAGCATCCGATGCTCACATACAGAATAGGGATTAAGCCTACTATGGAAAATAAGATGCCGCCGATGACCGGACCAATCATATTTGCCAGGGAACTGATTAAATCGATTACGGAATTTCCCTGCATAATATGTTCTGTATCTACCAGTGATGGCACACTTGCCTGAACCGCCGGCTGATAAGCTCCCTGAATACCATATAAGATCATCATGGTAACCGTCATGAGCGGTACAATATCCATTTTTCCAGACAGCAGATAAAATATGGTAATTAAGGCAGCGGTACTAAAGTCCAATATCACCATAATATTTTTTTTATTAACCCGATCCGCCAGAATACCGCCAATTGGAAAAAGTAACAGCGTGGGAATGAAAGAACAGGCCAAAATCGTCCCAAACAAAGCGGATGAACCCGTTCGGTTTAATAGGTAGAGGGGAAGGGCATAGCGCAATATCTGATTTCCAAATAGTGAGATAATCTGCCCAATTGCAACAAGCAGAAAATCTTTGTTAAATATCGTGTGTTTATTTATCGTTTCTTTATACATAGTAACTGGCACTCCTTTTCAATAATTATATTGACTCCAATTTTAATTCATAATTCTAAGTGTGTCCCAAGAGTCTGACCGGCTCAATAAGTAACAGCTATCAAATAAGCTTCCGGATTGCCATTATACAGCTGTATGGGATTATTGTTTCCTTGGAAACATTTTCATGTTATCACAATATTGTTTCCTTGTCAACAAAACAAGGAACATAAAAAAGCAGCCCGCTCCATTCAGAGTTAGACTGCCTTGTATTACTGCAAATTTTGACCTGATACTTTTTACCGGCTCTATATTCAAAGTTTATCATAGCCTTCTGACTTCATATCCACACCCAGTTTCTTTATTTCCTCATCTAAATGGGCACTATACTTTTCTGCAAAGCGAAGCATTATATTATACTCTTCTTCCGTCACCTGCTCAAAGACAGCCTGGTCCCGCTCCTGAAACTCTTTGTGCAGTTCCTGGTGCGTCTGGAAAACTGCTTCCCCCTGTGTGGTCAGCTTGAAATAGATTTCTTTCTTGTTATCGGGCTTTTGGTAACTCTCAATAAGACCTTTTTGGATAAGCTTCCTGGATATTTTACTGATAGCACCGCTGGTCATATAAAAAGACTCTGCAAGTTTAGTCACATTAGAATCTGCATTGCTTCCAATATATTCTATACAGTGTACTTCTGAGGGTTTATAGTCCCTGAGACTGTCTTTCATTTTATATTTATCCAGCCACATCATCTTGTTTAATACGTCCCAGAACTTGCCGATTACCTGCCCGCCTTTATTCATGACTTGTCCTCCATCATTGTTTTCATAACCACATTATACTAAAATATTGTTTCTATTTCAACAATAATGATTAAGGCTTATGAGTTAAACTCTTTTACTGCTTCTATGAGCGCCGCCAGATTTTCAACCGGAGTCAGCGCCTGAATATTATGGATGGCGTTAAATACAAATCCTCCGTCCTTTGAAAAAATATCACACATTTTCAATACTTCCTCGCGCACTTCTGCTGGTTTTCCAAAAGGAAACGTCTTTTGTGTGTTTACACCGCCGCCCCAAAATACCAAGTCTTTCCCGAATTCCTTTTTCAGCTGAGCCGGATCCATGTTTTCTGCTGTCCATTGCACCGGATTCAATATATCAAATCCTGATTCAATGAGATCCGGTATCATTGGCATTATGGACCCACAGGAATGTTTAAAGGTTTTCCATTTTGTATGGCTATGTATCCAGTTGTTTATTTTTTTATAATAAGGCATATATAATTCCCGGAATACTTCATTAGAACAAAACGGTCCATTTTGAGTTCCAAAGTCTGTACCGCACACAAATGCCGCCTGTACCGTATCTCCTGCAGCTTCCTTTATTTTTTCCAGGTTTTTCAGTGCAATATCTACCTGGGCAGAAAAAATCTGATGCAGATAATCCTGGTTGGCGAGGGTTGCCATATACCACTCTGTGATATCTCTTAGACCTTTCGGCGCTTTTAACATTCCCCCAGGAACCATGGCTATATCCCCGATCGCCGTTCCTCCAAAGGATCCGATTACGCCATATCCGCTTTCTCCTGCCTGTTGTGTCCGGATTCTGATATACTCCAGATCCTGTTCACTAATTTCCCCAAACTCCTCCAGATTATCTTCCAGTCTCGGGTTATCTTCATCAAAATCATGTCCCCTGGAAATTGTATCGAAAAAATACCCGCCTGAGGGCAGATGCCCTGCCGGAGGAAATGATGTGTCCCCTTCCGCATAAATATAGATATCTCCTTTTTGGCTGGTTGTGGTAACAAAGTTTTCAGGTACGAGAATCTCCTGTCCCCAGGGAGTCCTCCATTCCTTCTCCCCCACATTCTGAAATCCAAACATAGTGTTGGGATTCCATACATTTGTAACATCAATGCCCATCGCCTCTTTCAGATCATCCTCTATGTACCCTAATAACTGCAATGGCTCACACATTTTTACTTTACGCTTTTCCAATCCATAGTAATCCCTTAATTTTTCCACCATACTTACATGGATCCCGGTAACCGAAGTCCCTCCAATATCAAAAGGTACCGGACCTGCCTGATGATTTAATGCTCTCTCCAGCTTTTCCCTCTTTGTCATACTTTTACCTCCTGTATTTCGCAGATCCCGCCTGCGACGTCAAACTTTTCTCCTTTTACCTAACTGATCAATCAGAACTGCCACAAGCAGTGTCCCACCTACTACAAAGGTCTGCCAGTATATGTCCACACCCAGAAGAGTTAACGCATTCGTGATAAGTGCCATCAGAAGTGATCCCAGAAATGCACCCAGAACGCTTCCTTCCCCTCCCTGAAGGCTTGCTCCACCAATGATAACTGCCGTAATAACCCTCAGTTCCAGGCCTGTTCCCTGCTGCACGGAAGCTGTCCCCATACGGGCTGTTGCCACAACTCCTGCAAATCCCGCAAGCACACCTACAATTATATAGTTTAGTATTTTGATCTTCACTACATTAATACCGGATAATTTAGCTGCCTTTTCATTTCCTCCGATATAATAATTCTGTCTGAAGAACCTGGAATGCCGCATTAATATGTCCCCAATTATCACAAGTATAACCGCATACCAGATCGGCGCCTGGATTCCCAGAAACTTTCCCTGCCCAATGGCATTAAAATCCACACCCAGGCTGGTGATATTCTGTCCCCTGGTAACAATAAGCGTCAATCCCCTGAACAGACTCAGAGAAGCCAGCGTTGTTACAAAGGCATTAATGCCCACTACTGATATAATAAATCCATTAAATAACCCGGCTGCCCCGCCAATTAACATTCCAATCAAAACAGCAGCAAACGGTGGAACTCCAGCCTGTATGGCAAGTCCTGCACACACTCCTGAAAAAGCCAGAATGGATCCCACTGACATGTCAAATCCGCCGCTCACCATTAAATTTGCCATTCCCACGGCTATAATCACTTCTACCGATAGCCCCAGCATTAAAGCTACTATATTCTGATAAGACAAAAATACGGATGATGCTGTCGTTACCGCTGCCGAAAGCCCAACTACAATTAATAAAATAAAAAATTCTCTCTGTTTTGCTAATTTTTTTAACGCGCTCATCTTTTCACCGCTCCTTACAATATGAATATTGTTTTCAAGAATTATCTTGTCTGTGCTTCTGCTTTTGCATCCACGCCTGAGGCCATGGATATGATATTTTCTTCTGTTGCCTGCCCCGCCGGCAGTTCTCCTGCGATTTCCCCTCCGCGCACTACAATAATCCGGTCGCTGACGCCCAGGATTTCCGGCAGATCAGAGGAAATCATTATAATTCCCACACCACCTGCCGCCAGGTTCCTAAGCAGCGTATAAATTTCACTTTTAGCACCAACATCCACACCTCTGGTAGGTTCATCTACAATTAAAATCTTAGGCTTTATTCCAAACCACGCTGCTAAAAGCACTTTTTGCTGGTTTCCCCCTGATAAATTTCCTACCTTTTGTTCAATACCCGGCGTTGCTACATTGAATGCTTTCACTGCATCAGCTGCAATGCCATCCATAGTTTTTTCCTTTAAAAATCCCTTTGATGTAAAACTGCGCAATCGGTTTGCTATTAAATTGGCTTTGATGGAAAAATCAATATATAAGCCCTCCTGCTTCCTGTCCTCACTCATATATCCAATCCCCATAGCTATGGCATCTTCCGGGGATCTGATATTTCTTTTCCTGCCATCCATATATATTTCACCGGCCTGAATCGGCTCCGCTCCAAATATAGCTCTGCCAATTTCAGTTCTGCCTGCCCCTACCAGCCCTGAAAATCCTACTATTTCACCCTCTTTGATGCTGAAACTAATATTTTTGAAACACCGGCTGCGGCTAATATTTTTTACCTCTAAAATTTCTTTTCCAATTTTATGCCCGCTCTGGGGTCTTCCATAGATATTTTCAATCTTTCTTCCTACCATATTCGTAATCAGGAAATCTTCATTAATATCTGCTACATCCGCTTCACATATATAAGCTCCATCCCTGAGGATTGTAATTCGGTCGGCTATCTGGAAAATCTCCTGCAGATGATGGGAAATATATATAAAAGATATTCCTTTTTCTTTCAATACCCGGATATTTTTAAATAAACGTACCTTTTCTATTTCGGTTAATGAAGATGTCGGTTCATCCAAAATCAATACTTTCGGATGGAATGACATGGCTTTTAGTATTTCTACAACCTGTTGGTTTGCAATTGAGAGATCTTTTACCAGGGTAGACGGCAGTATATTATCAATCTCAAATAAAGACAGCATTTCTCTGGTCATTTTGTATAATTCATCCTTTTTGATCAGACTGAGCCGGTTTACAGGCTGCCGGTTGGCATATATATTTTCAGCCACACTGAGATTTGGTACCAGGCTTAATTCCTGATGTACGATGCTGATTCCCTTTTTTAAAGCATCCTGTGCTGAGGAAAACACCACTTTTTCCCCTTCCAGATAAATTTCGCCCTCGTCCGGCCTGTGAATCCCTCCAAGCGTAAGCATCAGGGTACTTTTTCCAGCCCCATTTTCTCCTACAATTGCATGAACTTCTCCTTTTTTTATCTTTAAATCCACTCCATCCAGTGCTCTGACTCCTGGAAATATCTTAACTATGCCCCTTGTTTCCAAAATAAAGTCCGACAAAATATCTCCTCCTATTCAATAAAACACGCTCTCATCTTTTATTTTGAAAAGCTGCTGCATTTTTTTATTCTGCAACAGCTTTACATCCTGTTTCCGGCTATCTTTTAAAATACTGGTAATTTGTTTCATCAACGATAACTGCCCCGGTATCTATATACTGAGGGATTCCCAGTACGCCAGCAGATGCGTTATCCGTTGTAATCTCAACTTTTGAATTATTCAGATTCATTAACATCTGCACTGCATAATAAGGCATCAGAGCCGTCTGCTGTGCAACAGATGCAGAAATTACACCTTCTTCAATTGCAGCCAGCACCTCATTTGAACGGTCCATAGCTATAATTTTCACTTTTCCCGTAAGCCCCGCTTCTTTTACTGCGGTCGCCGCCCCTGTACCTCCGGTAGCATCTACACATATAATTCCCGCCAAATCCGGATGTTTCTGGAGGACAGCGGCTATACTTTGTGCTGCTACCACACTGTCCTGCTTCGTATCCACATATTCCACAATTTCGATATCGGCATAATTTTCAAACGATTTCTTATAACCCTCCACACGTTCTTCCAGGTTTGTCTGTCCCGGGCTGTACATAACCGCTACTTTTCCTTTCCCGCCTAACAACTCCGCCATCTTTGTCCCGCCGGTGATTCCGGCCTCTTCATTTCCCGTTCCAATAAATGCAATTCTGGATGAGGTTGGAAGATCCGCATCTACTGTTACCACCGGAATTCCTGCATCTGTTGCTTTTTGTATAGATGGGATCAATTGTTCATTGAATCCTACCACCACAAGCCCGTTCGGCTTCTTAGCTATTGCCTGTTCTAACGCCGCCACCATAGCATTCATGTCATTTTCGGCGGGTCCTACATACTCTGTTCTGACCCCCAATTCCTTTCCAGCCATCTCCATTCCCATTTTGTGATCGTAGAAGTATGGATCGGCACCGATTGCCGACACCTCTATATATAATTGATCCTTACTGTCCCCGCCGGCAGTATCCGCTGCTGCTTCCTGGGAACTCCCCTCACTGCTTTCCTGTGCTTTCGTCTGGGTCTCTCCACCCTGTCCTGCATTTCCTGCTGAACATGCAGTAACGCTTACCATTGCTGCCGCCGCCAATAATGTTACCAATAATTTCTTCGCTTTCATTTCTTTTCCTCCTTCACTTGTCCGTATCAAGATGATTGTATTATATCTGATTAAAACCACTCTGTAACTAACATATAATTCCAAAATTAGTATTTTTGCACATTAAATCATCATTAATGCGCTATTCATTATGCACTCTAATGTATTGATTTGTTATTTTATGCTAATTTAGTAAAATATTCATGATTTTTGTCACATTTATAGTATAGTATAATATGAAATATAGCACTTTTCCTCAAACAGACATTTTTAATGAAAGGATCTTAAGATTATGAAATGGTCCAATTCTTTATTTCAACAGTTTTTTGTAATTATTTCGGAGACCTCTTATATAGAACAGTCGCAGACAACAAATTATTTTATCCGGTCTTTTATGGAATTTTTCCGTTATTATTCCTCCGATAAACAAACTGCAACCTTATATGAAGAACTAAAGACAGCCGACAGGCTAAAGAAAATTTTTACTTCCGTAGATATGCTGCGCAGCTTAGAGATTCCAAACCGCCAGGAATACGACAATATCACCATACAACGCTGTTTTGTCATTGAATGGCTCTGGAACCACTATGACTTACTGACCGCCAGATCCCAGGAATATATTTCTTCATTCATCTCTGTGGATCCCGTCCGGCTACAAATTGATGTCATCGGCATAACCCCCGAAGGCGCACAAGATATAATTCTAACAGGCACCATCCGGTAAGCCGAGCCAAATATGGCATGCAAAGTACCCGCCAGTTCATTGGCTGCCGGAAGAATAAAGGAGATTAAAATGTACAGAATGATCATTGTTGATGATGAGATTTTATCCCGTTATGCGCTTATTACTCTCATCAGTAAAAATACAAATAACATACAGATAATCGCTGAGTGTGAAAATGGCATGGATGCAATTCAAAAAGCAGAAGAATTAAAACCTGATATTATTATCATGGATATTAAAATGCCGGGTATCAACGGGCTGGAAGCCTCCAGACAGATATTAGGGAAAAACCCCCTGATTCAGGTCTTAATTATGACTGCCTACGATAGCTTCGAGTATATCCAGCAGGCATTGAGCATGGGCGTAAAGGGTTATATTTTAAAACCGCTGGTCGTGTCAGAAGTAATGGATCAACTGCAGTCTGTCATGGATACCATACAAAAGTCCAGGGTATATCTGGAAACAAAAGAAAAAAACAGCCAGATCCTGACTTCAGCCATTCCAGTCCTGGAAAAAAACCTGATCTCCGGCTATATTACCGGTAATTTTTCTGACGATGACCTGGAACTCCAGCATTCCCTGCTTCACATACAGTATTCCGCCGGCTGCTTCTTACTGCTTAACTTAAGAAATCATACCACCTTCCAGCAAAAGGTCAGCATCCGCAAAGAACTTGCTAAAAGACTTCGCTTCTTAACTTATGGAATAACCGGAGACTATATATTTGATATTTTACCTGTTTTTTTATATACAGAAAAAAATCAGGGAAAGCTCTCTCCCCTGACGGATTTTCGGCTGTTTGCTCAGGAAGCGCTGCTGTTTATCCAGGAAAAATACAAAATTAAAGCTGCAATTTCCATAGGGAGCGTATATGAAAATCCCCGGCTATTTAAAAATTCATATTTTGAGGCTATGGCACTGATCCACACGATTCCTGACCATTCCTGCCAAATCCATGAGTCATCCGCTGTATTAAAGCTGCCTTATCACTATCCATATTCCCTGGAGGAAGATCTGCTGACAGCTCTTCGCTCTAAAAATATGGAAGCAGCCTATTCCGCCGCGCAGGCCATCACCCAAAATCTTTTTACGCATCCCTGTCCACTGGGGATTCTAAAAGAATATACGCTGCAGCTTCTGGTTTCTGTCAAAAGAATTGCTTACAATTTAGGATTAGATGGCTCATACCTGGATTCTGTCTCTTTTTTAAGCCTGATAGAGACATTAAAGGACAATTTACAGGTGCAGGAATATTTACACCAGACATTATTCAGCTTTCTTCATTTGATTCAGGAACAGACACAAAACAAAAATTTTGCACTTGTAAA
This sequence comes from uncultured Robinsoniella sp., assembly GCA_900540475.1. GTDB lineage: Bacteria > Bacillota > Clostridia > Lachnospirales > Lachnospiraceae > Robinsoniella. Next base: position 90,209 of record UQGG01000010.1, read on the forward strand.
AAAGATCAATACCTATTTACAAAATGAACCCATTGAATCCGTTTCCCTGGAGGGGCTGGCATCTTACCTGAAAATGACTCCCCATTATGTCAGCAAATTATTTAAGGACGAATACAATGCGAATTTTGTGGACCATATCACTAATAAAAAGATTTCTTATGCCAAGATCCTGCTTCAGAAGGGGACCCTGTCCATAAAAGAAGTTTCAGAACGTTCCGGCTATAGTGACCAAAATTACTTTTGCCGTATATTTAAGAAAAATACAGGACTAACACCAAAGGAATATCAAAAATATGAAAACATTACAGAGAATTAAATCCAGGCTTCATCCACTTTCCAGGCTTTCTGTCCGATTAATGAAATACTTTCTTCTGGTTATACTGCTGATGTTCTTTTTGTCAGTATATTCCATTGAGTCCAGCAGCTCTTTGAATCGCCAGAACAACAATACCCTGGAACATATCCAGAGCCTCCAGCTGCTTTTGACCAGGCTGGAGGACACCGCTGCCATTACATCCAATTATTTTACAAACCCATCGGATAAATATTTAAGCCAGTTTAAAACTACATATGGGGATGCGGCAGAATATGCAGCTTCCTTAAGGGCGCTGTACCCGGAAAGCTATCTGTATCGGGATATCTCCGCCATGCTGGATTCCTATTATGAAGATGCCATCTCCTTATTTGATAAATTCAGCCTGGAGGTCCCGACTTTTAAATTTAACCGGGAGAAAATTGCCCTTGATAATTTAAGAACCGGAATCTACTCCTACATTTATCAGGGGATGTCTGATGAACTGACTCTTGCCCAGGAAAATATCCAAAATAACCATCTGGTCCTGAAAAATAATCTCCGCAGTACCTATCTGCTGATTGTTATTTTCACACTGATCTGCGCATTTACGGCATATAAAATGTCCAGTTCCTTTGCCCTGCCTATCAGAAATCTAAGCTTAAAATGTGCTGCAGTTGCCAGTGGTAAGCGTGACCTCTATCTGGAAAAAATCAAGCCCGATGATGAAATAAATATTCTCATCACTTCTTTTAACGAGATGGTAAACAGTTTGAAAATATCCGAGCAGCAGCTGGAAGAAAAATACCAGATTGAACAGCAGCTGCAGGAAGAACAGATTAAAAATGCACAGATGCAGACGCTTCTCAGCCTGTCTGAGCTGGAATATCTGCTGATGCAGATCAATCCGCATTTTTTATATAACACACTGAACAGTATATCCGCTCTCACAATTATTGAAGATGCACCTAAGTCTAAGGAAATGATTGATTCCCTGTCAGGCCTTCTTCGCAACAGCCTGTCTGTGCTTCACGATACCGTACCCCTGCAGGTAGAGATAGAAACCATTAAAAATTACCTGAATATCCAGAAAGTACGGTTTGGCTCACGGCTTGGGTATCAGATCGATGTTCCGGATGACTGTCTGAATGAGACAATACCTGCCATGATTCTGCAGCCGCTGGTTGAAAATGCCATTGTACATGGACTGGAATTAAAAACGGACTGCGGAACTTTGAAAATAGGTGCCTGCAAACATACCGGAGGCCTGGTATTAACCGTACAGGATGACGGGGTGGGAATTGATCCCCGCACCTTAGAAAAAATGCAGACACCCCCGGATGATGGTACATACGATTTTCGCAGCGGGATTGGTATACCAAATGTTAAACGGCGGCTGTTTCTGCTTTACAATAAAGATGTGCTGCAAATAGAGAGCACGCTTGGATCGGGTACATTTATTACCATAACATTGCCGGAATTATGATCTATCACCCTTTCACCGACCCAATCATAACTCCCTTTACAAAATATTTCTGTATAAATGGATAGATACACAATACCGGTACCGTAGAAACGATAATCGCACTATACTTTAACGTCTGGGAAAGCTGCATCTTCGCTTCCGCTGCCGCCGCATCCAGACCCTGCAGATTGGTCAGACTCATCTTATTGGTCATTAATAAATCACGCAGGAAGGACTGTAACGGCATCAGATCTTTGTCATTAATGTAGATTAAGGCTGAGAAGAAATCATTCCAGTGGCCCACCGCATAATACAGACCAATCACAGCCAGAATAGGCTTGGACAGCGGAAGTACTATTTTTATCAGAAACTGGTATGTATTGGCACCATCCAACTCTGCCGCCTCCTGCAGACTGGATGGAATACTGTTTATAAAGTAGGTTCTTGTGATAATAACATTATAGATGGATATTGCCCCCGGAATCATCATCGCCCATGGTGTATTGGTTAAATGCAGTTTGTGCACGATCAAATAGGTGGGAACCAGCCCCCCGCTGAAATACATGGTCAGCATGAAAAGAAACATAAGCACATTTCTTGGCACAAAGTCTTTTCTTGCCAATGGGTAAGCTGCACATACGGTCAGAACCAGATTAATCAAGGTGCCCGCCACTGTATAAAAAATGGAATTTGCATATCCGGTCCATATCGCCTTATATTCGATGACGGCTTCATATGCCGCTAATGTGAAACCCTTTGGCAGAAGAACAACATTGCCGTTCCAGACTTCTGATGGATTGCTGAAGGAAGCAATTACCACAAACCACAGCGGCCATATAAAAATGATTAAGAGGACTACCATAAGCGTTATATTTACAATGTCAAATACTTTATCAGCATGAGAACGCTTTATTTTTGCTGTTTTTCCTGTTTTACTCATCATTTTCCAACTTACTCCTTTCTAGAACAGACTCTCATCTGCAAATTTCTTACAGACCTGATTCGCCACTACGATTAAAGCCAGGTTAATCACAGAATTAAACAGACCGATTGCCGTAGAGTATCCATAGTCACTATTAATCAAACCAACCTCGTATACATAAGTAGAAATAACAGATGCCGCTCCTTTATTCAGGGTATTCTGAAGTAAAAATACCTTTTCAAATCCCACGCTCATCAGCGATCCCATCTGGAGTATCAGCAGCATGACAATGGTTGGTTTAATAGACGGCAGATCCACATGAAAAATGCGCTGCAGTTTTGTGGCTCCGTCCACAATTGCGGCTTCATGCAGCTGATAATCCACGCCGGATAATGCAGATATATAGATAATAGAACTCCATCCCAGCCCCTGCCATACTCCGGTCCATACATAAATAGATTTAAACAGTTCCGGTTTTCCCAGAAAATCAATCGAACTCAGTCCAAGCCATCCTCTGATGGTATTAAAAATGCCTGTATCCGAATTCAGAAAAATGACAATCATACCGCACATAACTACCGTGGATATAAAATAAGGGGCATAAGATGCCATTTGAATCGTTTTCTTTAAATGTTTGTTTTTTAAGTAATTCAACAGTAAAGCAAACATAATCGGTATGGGAAATCCAACCAAAATACTGTAAACACTGATTCCTATTGTATTCTTTAATAATAATTCAAAATTATAGCTGCTGAAAAACCTGGTAAAATGTTCAAATCCGACCCATGGACTTCCCCATATTCCATCTTTAATGACGTAGTCCTTAAACGCTAACTGTATGCCGTAGAGGGGACCATATGCGAAAACAACATAATAGATTACAACCGGCAGGATCATTGCATAAAGTATCCAGTTCTTCTTCATGTCCTTTCCTAATCTGGCGTGGAAACTCAATGTATCCCTTTTTGCTGATTTTTTTATCACCGAAAATCCTCCTTTTCCATTTTTCTATGGTCTGGTGCATGTTTGAAAACACACTCTGGAAAGAGAAGTACCGCTGTATCTTACAGCGGCTTCTCTTTTTAGATCATATGCAGGGGCTTATTCAGCCATAGCCTCTGTGTATGCTTTCTGGTAGATTTCAGTCAGCTTGGCTCCGCCCATGTTGTTTATCGTCGTTACATATTCTTCCCAGCTGCTTTCCAGCTCCAGTTCCCCGGTTGCAACCTGTGCCAGATACTGGTCAATATAAGCATCCAGGTCTGCCTTTAAGGTGGAAATTTCCTTGGCATCATCATCACTGTATCTCATTACCGGAAGCGGGATGGCACCCATTTCTGATACCTTGGCACGTTCTTTATTTAAATAGACCTCATCCGGATCAACTTCTTCTGACATACCGCTAAACCAGTACTCCGGCTGTACAGATGGATGATAAGCCGCGCCCTGAATTGTACCATTACTGCGCACTGCTGCAATATCATCTCCATATCCGTTGCCGATGATCCATTCCCAATTGCCCTCAGCATCCTTTTTCCATGTCTCACCTTCCACACCCAGCCATGCGAGGATTCCGCCATTTTCTGTGTAAAACTGATCTGCCCAGGCGATGATCACTTCCGGGTTTTCACAAGCGTCCGTTATGGCTAAAGTTCCTGACGTGATACCGGAAGAAATAGGATAAATCCCTTCTTCAAATGGTGTAAGTATGGCATAGTCATCATCATTATCACGCCCAACTGTCAGAAATGCACCTGCATCAAAGAAAGAACCAAATACATCTCCGGACTGCCCAATTGCTCCCTGCTGTTCGTGTTTCTGTGTAAATACATTTTTATCCATCAGGCCTTCCTGATAGAGCTTTGTGATATATGCAACAAACTCTTTATATACATCTGAGGTTGGAATATAGGTTAATTTCCCATCTAAAACAGCCGATTTTGTTACCGCATCATAGGGTACTCCAAAATAAGGCAGCAGCAATTCCGGTTTTACTACATCCGTCCCCGTGATTGGAATCTCGTCATTTGCGTCCCCGTTTCCATTTGCATCTTTTTCCTTGAATTCCTTTAAAACCGTATACAGCTCATCCAGATTCTTTGGCTCTTCCAGCCCCAGATTCTTAAGCCACCTGTGGTTCAGCCAGTAAGGGGATAAAAGCGGCGTTTCTTTGTCAATTTCCGGCAGTGAATAGATATGCCCGTCTGAAGCTGTGATATAGTCCCATCCGTCAACCTTATCTAAAAGTGCACATAAATTAGGTGCATACTTCCGTATCATATCTTCTAATGGAATAAGAATCTTCTGTTTTCCATACTTATCTAATTCGGTTGCTGAAAAATTGGCTTTGTAGAAAACATCCGGATATTCACCGGAAGCTAATACCAGGTTCTTCTTTTCAGACAAATCGGCGCCCATAACAGATTGATAATCAAAAGAGATATTTGCATCACTTAAAGCTTTCTGCATTGCCACATTATCCTTTAGATCATATTCCCCATCCAGAATCGCGAATACGCTGTAATTCTTTGCTTCTTTTAATGGGAATGTAATTTCTCCCCCGTCAGCCTCTGCCCCGGCTTCTGTCTGATCTGCAGAATCCACTTTTGCAGTATCTTTGCTGCCACCGCACCCCGTCACAGATACCATCATAGCTGCTGCACATAACAGCGACAAAAATCTTCTAAACTTCATAAATAAATACCTCCTGTTTTAATTTTCGTTCTCTTTGAGGCGCCTCTCTCGATAAACTCTGTATTCATTATAGGTGTACACATACCGGGGAACAAGAGACAAGATTTTTGCTATATCGCTTAATTATTGCATCCACAATTTTGGTGTCTGAATCACCAAAAAGGCTTGATTTCATTAAAAAAAGCACAATATTCAACCAAAAATCGTTGAATATTGTACCCTGTTTGTTACGTTATACCTGCATGTATCTACTCTTTTATGATATCCTCACCTGCATGCTTCATCGCCTCTCTTAAACATTCTATATAATATCTATAGTTTTCCAGAGAAGTGGACGGCGCCACCTGATGATCCGCACCCGGAATATATCCGCCGCTTCGAATCACTGGAAGGATTCTTGCAAATTCCCGTTCAATGGCTTCTTTTCCTTCTGCGATACACAGCTTATTATATCCGCCTATGAACTTCAGCCGTGGGAAGTCCTGCCTTACTTTTACAATATCCATTCCGGCATTGACATCCATTGGCAGAAATCCTTCCACTCCTGCTGCAATAAAGTTTGGGATAATCTGTGCAAAGTCTCCATCCGTATCCACAAAAATATTCCCCGCTCCATGCGCTTTCATAAGAGGGATCAATTTCCGGTAATAGTGTCCCACAAATTCGTCAAAAGCTTCTCCTGAAATCATGGGACCGTTTTTTCCGCTGAGATCCTCGGAAATATAAACCACATCGGGCTGCAAAATATCAATAATCTTAATTAAGGTGGTGCTGTAAATCTGAAGACAGTATTCACAAATGTCATGAAGTACCTCCGGATAGTCATAAAAGGCATATAAATGATTTTCAATCCCGAATAAATCTCTTGGAATCCAGAAAAACCCTGAAATATTCAGTCGTATAGAAAAATCGCCCTTTTCATGACCTGCTCTCAGAGGTCCATACTTTTCTTCCATTGCCTTCTCTGTACAGTACCTGGCAAGCTCTCTATCGGAACGTTCTTTCATACGTTCCCAGTCCTTTGCGTTTTCTATCGTCTCTCCAAAGCGGGTAAATGGAATGGAAAAATGTACCCTTTTTACCGGATCAAACCCGAAATACTCCTCATATTTGAACGAAGCCGTCCCCCAGTCAACACCCATGTAACTTTCCCATTTTATTTCATCTTCCCCTATCTCTTTGCGCTCCGGATTGTGAAACCATTTTGTAACTTCCCGGGGCAGCCCATCCTCTGCAAACCGCTCTACCGTCAAATTCCACGGGTAGAACGTTTCTTCCACAGATCCCCTTTCCTCTGATTTCTCAAAATTTAATGTATTATTTTCTCTGTCTCTGCTTGTCATTTTACATCTTCCCCCTGATTTTAGTTTTGTTATTTATAACCTTTACAGCACCTGTATAGTCATTCTAATTCAAACACGCTCCATCCCTCTTGCTGCTATGACATCTCTATACCAAAGTGCACTGTCCTTTAAAATGCGCTTCTGAGCAGCAAAATCCGTATGCACCAGTCCAAAACGGTAAGTGTATCCTGCGCTCCACTCCCAGTTATCCAACAGGCTCCAGGCATAATATCCTCTCACATCGGCACCTTCCTCAATCGCTTTGTGAATCCACTTCAGAAAGCCTTCGATATAGCGGATACGCTGCGTATCATGAATGCTTCCATCCGGCTGTATCTCTTCTTCACAGTTATAAGTACCATTCTCTGTAATATAAATCGGTATTCCTATTTTATAGTCCTTCTCTAAAATATTGATTGCGTCATAGACCGCCTTTGGGTAGTATTCACTTCCATTGTCCATGTAGTTGCCGCCTTTATTTTTTTCCTTTCTATCACACTTCAGTAGATCCGGATCTGCGCAATCCACTACCCTGTTATAACAGTTCAATCCAAAATAATCCAGCGGCTGATGAATCAGCTCCATATCCTCTGCTTTCATGATGGGCGTACTGTTGGTCTCCTCCATATATTGAAGCAGTTCCCGGGTATAACACCCACGGAATATGGGATTTAAATAAGAGCGGTATGATTTTTCATTTTCTAATTCTGCAATTCTACAATCCTGTGGGTTCTCTCTGCGCAGCGGATGATGATGCCACATATCCACCACAATTCCTATCTGACTGTCTTTTGCCTGTTCCTGGCGGAAACGCTTAACCCCCTCCCCGTGTGCCATTAGAATATGATGATTTGCCTGTCGCCCCAGGTCTTCTCCCTTACGTCCTGGTGCAAAGCCTCCCAAACCATATCCAACATAAGTGGCAATTGGCTCATTGATTGTTGCCCACATAGGAATCACATCCTTAAACTCACGAAACAACAGCGATGCGTATTCACCGTACCAGTTCACGATATCTCTGTTTAACCAGCCTCCTTCTTTTTCCAGTTCATAGGGCAGATCCCAATGATACAAGGTGGCATTGGGCATTAATCCATGTCTGTACATCCCGTCTACCATGCGTTTGTAAAAATCAAGTCCCTTTTGATTCACACTTCCCTTCCCCTCCGGAAAAATCCGGGACCAGGAAAACGAAAACCGGTAAGACTGTATGTTTAGTCTTTCTGCAAGCTTAAAATCATCTTCATAAGTATGATACAGATTGCAGGCGGTATCCGGGGTCGTTCCATCCGCAATGTTACCGGGAGTCCTGGCAAACACATCCCAGATAGACTTCCCTCTTCCGTCTTCAGACGCCGCCCCTTCCACCTGGGCTGCACTGGTTGCTGTTCCAAAAATAAAATTCTCTGAAAAATTCATTATAGTCTCCTTATCTTTCATTGTTTCTTTGTTCGTTTCCTTGTTACAGAACTGTTTGAAAATTTATGAAAGCAATTTTCAAACACGTTCTGACTCATTATAGATAGATCTCTTATCAAATAACAAGAAACAAGATTTGTAGAAATCTGCTTAAATATTGTACGGATACAAAATACCGCCATTACTAGTACTGCAACTAGTTTAGATGTTGCCAAAGATTCAGAATTGTTATATTATGTTAAATATAATGTCTTTCTAATAAAACACGCTCTTGTTCAAAGGAGAACCTATGAAACATCTTAAAAAACTTACATTTGGCAGAAAAAATACTACCCTGATAAAATACTTTTTATCATATTTTATCATTTTAAGTATTTTATTTTTTGGCTTTTTCTTTGCCGTTCGTTCACAGTTAAAAAATATTTATTTTAAAGACTTAAGTAAACAGACCGAAAGACGTATCGCCCATATTCAGGAACAATTTGAAAAAGGGCTGTCGGATATTGATCAAATACAGTCTATGCTTACCAAAGATATCAATCTAATCCTCTCCCGTTACAAAAATGAAAACTGGTACCGTTATCAGGCGGCGAAACAACTGAATAACTATGCTGTGAGTAACAGCTTTATTAACACAATTGTATATGCGGACCTGCAAAGTGATTCCATCCTCTCCTCTGGTAAATATGTATGTAAGCAGGATGGAACATACCGGATTTATACCGGTTCACATTACCTGCTCTTTGATTTAAATGCATATATGGATGCCATTTCCGGTCAGTTGATATATCTGAGTGATGATACCTCTGAGCTTTTGATTTATCTCCCCAGTAATAATGGGGCAGAGAATTATTCTCTTTTTTATATCATCAGCACCAAAGAACTGGAAAATATTATGGCAACCGACATCTCCACGGGAATTACCTCCATCTGCCTTACCACTCCTGAAGGCCAGATTGTGTCCGGCAGCAACTCAGGCGAGATTCAACCCTATTTGTCAGATCCTGAGAAATTATCCAATGGCGTTTCGCTAAACCGGGAAGAATCCCTTTTTATCTCCAAACAGATGAACAGCGGATTTTCTTTCCTTGCTCTTTTTTCTAACGCAGCAATCCTGAATCAGGTCAATATTGCATTTCGAAATACCTATATTGTCCTGCTGTTTCTAGCTTTACTGGGAATGATTTTGATTCTGTGGGCTATGCGCGTTACTTATTGGCCGCTTCATAAGCTTACTACCAAGATGGTGCATACGCTGCAGCCAAACCAGGGCTATGTGGAGCAGCTGGACAGCGCTTTTACTACTGCACTGTCTGAAAATGAAGAGCTGCAGAACCGGATTGATAAGTACCGGCTTTCCATGCAGAAGTCCATACTGGATTCTATTGTTACCAATAACGACCACACTGATCTGGATCATTTTCCCGATATTGATCAGTTTTTCAGCATGGAGCCGGACAATGATATTTTTGTAATCAAAGTATCCTCTGCCATCCCCAGAAAATCCATCTTCTGGAATGAATATCTGGCATTTTTAGAGGATGCACTGCCCGGTCATAATTCCTGCGCGATGCTTGAAGCAGATAAGGACTCGGCTGCATTTTTAGTAAATTATACCGGAATTGAGAAAAACAAGGATGAGGTTCTCCTGTTGCTCCTATCCGACCTTTATGATGAAACGGGGTGCATGGCTGCCCTCAGCAACAGCACCACATCGCCGCTGGAAATCCCCTCCCTATATGAAAATGCAGTTCGTGCCAGCAGCTACTGGTCACAATCCCAGGTTATTTCCTATCCGGAAATCCAGGCATCACTTCCGCCGGGAACCAGCCTATCGTACCCTTATAAGCAGCTGGACAATCTGAGCAGCTATTTAAATGTTCAGGATTTCCCCAATGCAAGGATGCAGATCACAGAACTCCTGTCTCTGATTGACAAAGCCGCTGATCACGGAAATGCTTTCCCGGACTTCTTTGTAAGGTGCGTTTTGATTGATATTCTTACCATCATTATCAATAGCATGAACCGTATGAGCATCAAATTCAAGACATTCAGTGATCTGTATTTTGAAACCTTATATTTGTGCCGCAGCTGCCCCTATCAGGAAAAAAGTCTGGAGATTGCGGTGAGCTTGGAAAAGCTGCTGAAAACCTTTGAAACAGAGCACGAAAATGCAGCTATACATACCACACAGATCCGGCAGATCATACATGATAATTATGCCTCACCCGACTTCTCCATCTCCACCCTGGCTGATACCTTTCATGTAAGTATTGCTTATATAAGTTATCTGTTTAAGAAAAAGTTTGATCAGAATTTCTCTGATTATTTATGGAAAATCCGCCTGGAAAAAGCAAAAGAGCTGCTGATGGATACCGATATGTCCATTGATGATATCAGTATCTCAGTGGGGTATGTGAACACCTCCAGTTTTCGCCGTAAGTTCAAACAGGAAACTGGATTTACACCATCCAGCTTTCGGAAACAGGATATTCATTAGGCAATCAGAGCGTGTTTGGAAATTGATTGCCTAAATATGCACACCCACCGCCCACTTGGCGTGGAAAATTCCCCGATAATAGAAAAGCGGCAGCATCAACAGCGATCTGACACTGTGTGCTGCCACTTTATTACTGTATTACTTTATGACTATATTACTTTATTAAATTTGTTACTTTCTAATTGCGTATAACCGGTTTTGTCAGTAATCCCTGCTCATAAAGCACATAGTCGTCCTGCCACTCTTTTCCTTCTGTCAGGAAATTGGCTGGTCCGTAAGCATAAGCCACTTTTGGAATCTGATGAAACGGTCCAAAGGTGTTCCGTCTGGTGAGCACCACCTGAATCCCACGCAGATCTTCCACCACGGCACTATGAGGCTGAAACGCAAGAATCACCTCTTCTTTTCCGATCAGTTTCACCAGCGCCCCGCCGAATTGTTCCACACTCACACTTACTTTTTTATCTTTACATCCATCCACATGATAAATCACGCTGCCTGAATAAAAAGGAAGTCCCTGAGTTGATATATCTCCGATGGATAGTTTCTGGGGCAGCTTTCCCAGCGTTGGTCTGCCGTCATTGATCTCCACTCCAAAGTTTCCGGTCAGGTAAACAGACTCCAGTCCGCAGGTCTTATAATAATCCATAATCAGAGTTACGGTATTGTGCCCTTCTTTCCATACTTCATCCGGTATCGGAATCCTTTCAAAACAAATATCAATCCACTTTCCATTACTGACTGCCGGCACGTTCTTTCCATTTACAATTATCCCGCAAATATGTTCTAAATCCTCTGCTACAAGCTGAACGCCTGTGGGAAGTACCGAAATCTCCACGCTATACTCAGCATTAAGCTGGGTCAGCAGTTCTTTATCACCGCCTCTGAATTTCACTTCATACCATGGCTGGAGCATTTCACCTCCACGAAAGGGAATCTGATAGTAATCCCGCAGTGCCCGGTCTGCTTTCAGAACTTCCTGCTCCGGTAATTTTAAACCTGCTTCATTTTGTACTGTTACCATATCCAGCACACAGATATTTTCCTCACTGAGCGTATAAGTAAAGGCTTCCGGAAGGGGCATCTCCTTTGTGCCACTCCAGTCCTCCCCGTCAGGCAGGTTCCGCAGGGTATCCGAAATCAGATAAAGCCGTTCTCCCCCTGCCTCCAGATTAATTGTCATTTCTATATTACCATCCATTTTCTTATATAAGGGTTTTGTGATTTTCCCGTCACGGGCATTCCACAGTTCTGCATAATCTCCGCTGCCAAGGTTTACGGTTACATTGTCATATCCATTCTTTCTGTCGGTATTTAGCAACATAACGACCCTTCCGCCCTCAACTGTCACACTCCTTGCGTAAATCATAGGACTCCCCTGAGAGCGAACCTCTATCTCCTGTCCATTTCTGCAGGCGTCCGCAATTGCGCTCTCTTCATAAGGAATGATATCCGCCTCTTCAGCCAGCAGTCTTATTTCATCTGATTTCTCTGCATCCATATATGCCGGAATATCGCCCGCAAAAATGACGCTTCCTCCTTGCCTTACCAGCTCTTTTAAAAGTTCCACAGTAGTTCCCCTCAGGGTATCTGCACCGGCTGCCAAAACCTTTGTATAAGCACAGGCTCCCACATACAGAATGCCGTTTTCCACACGTCCATGGCGTGCCATGATATCTTCTTCACCGTAGTCAAAGTCAATCCGGTTATCCGTTAAGGCATGGAATACTTCCGCATATTGTCTTTCCAGCCGTTCAATCTGTGTATCTGCTGCACTCAGTCCATCAAACGCCCCGCTGTATGCACGTGCCCAAACACTTTCTATGGGATTGATCACCAGCAGCCCGCATTCCGGCTTTCCGTCATGTAAAACCGCATGTATTCTGGAATAATAATCTTCCACATAATGATAATCAGTATACCAGGAGGATTGATGGAAAATACTTGCCGGATAATCCCGCTTTGCCTCTCCCTTCATGGTATACCAGGATAGATGCGGACATCTTAAATTAATACCGAAAAGCGCCTGCCAGTCCCCAATATTCTTATAGGACTGAAAGTTGGTCTGCCATCCTGTACATCCGTACAACTCAGACAATACCCATTCTTTTTCCAGCTGTCTTGCCACTGAATCAATCTGCTTTGCCACCCAATAACACTGCGTATGCTCTGCCAGAAGATCAATACCCGGGTATTCCATATATTCATAAAAGCGCATCAAAGACCCCTGCATGACAGATTGAGCACAAAGAGAATCCTCATGCAGGACATGCCCCGTAAAAATCAAGTTATGTTCCTTACACCAGCTGTAGACAGGTATTGCAAAGTTTTCCAAAAAAAGCTGCTGACACAATTCAAAGTAGTCCCGTTTGACCTTCGAAAGCTCCCCTGGTTTTTTCCGTAAAAATAGTTCCGGCAGATTATCCAGGATACTATATCCAAAACGTTTTTCAAATTCGTCAAACATCCCCGGCGTATATGGAGCCGCATTGACTTCCCCTTCTGCAAAGTCGGTAAAACAGCCTCCCCGATGGGGTTCATCCGTAAAGATGCCCTGGATTTCCACTCCGAATTTATCATCGCTTTTTTCATTGTATTTTTCGTGAGTCACCTCAATGTAGCGCTGCACCGCCTCTTTGTTCATAGTATCCAGATAGCAGTAACCATTGTAGTTATCATTACACGCTGAGTATCTCAGCCGGAAGACAACAGCCGTTTCTTCGCTTAAGAGAGATTCCCCCTCTTTTAGCAAGCGCTTAGCAGAAAAAATACCATCTTTTAACCTACACGCAAACACCGCTGCGATAGATTTATCCCATTGTAGTTCTTCCAACTCCTCCTCACCTATACACAGCATTTCCATGAACATGGCACGGTATTTCTCTTCTTTTGTAACCATTCCTCCGGCACTGCCTGATGGCCACCTGTCCTCATCGTACAGCCAGGATTCCATTCCTTTCCGGTCGCCATACTCTGCACATTTGTTGATTAATGTAAACCATTCTTCCCCCAGATACTCTGTCTCAAGCCCTGTACGGGAGTGCATGAAATAGCCTCCAAACCCCATTTCCTTAATAATGTCAATCTGCCGCAGCAGCTCTTGCTCCTCCAGCTTTCCATTCCATGACCAAAATGGCTTGCCCCGATATTCCCTTGTTGGATTCTGAAACAACTCCTGACGTTTCTCTAAATTCATTGTGATGATTCCTCCTGTTCCTCTGTCCGGTTGATATCCGGTTGACAATTTGCGGTTTGTTTATATAATGACTATAGAGGTATCTTATAAAAACGACCTGCTATAATGAAAGGATTTACCATGGATATACCAAATCTTACTCCTGAGCTTGTTTTTCCCAAAAAAGAACTTTCTTTTTTTATAGAAAAGTATTACCATACCGAATTCTCAGATTTGAAAGTACATACCCACGATTTTATTGAAATTGCATATGTCTGCGATGGGAAAGGTTTCCACTTGTATAACGGCATTACCTATCCCGTAAGCAAGGGAGAGCTCTATATTATAAATTCCCAGACTGCCCACTGCTTCTATCCTACGGACAGGGCGAATTCAGAGCATTTAGTTGTATACAACCTGGCGTTTCTTCCCCAGTTTATTTCGGATATCAATATAAGCCTTCCGCTTCTGACAGAGCTTACAGACATCATGCTCTACAAATCCCTCTATGCAGAAGAAATCATATATACGCCCGATCTTCGCCTTCAGGGTGCCATGCGCACGGAAATCGAACAGCTCTATGACAAAATATATCTGGAATTTACTACCGAGGGAATCAATTACATCCAAATATTAAAGCTTTCCCTCTGCGAACTGCTATTGAAAATCCATCGCTTCTATAAAATGAAAACCACCCCCGCAAGCACACCGGAAAACCGCTATCTACACCAGCTGATTCCAGACTGCATCGAATACTTAAAGATGCATTATTCCCAGAAAATTACAATCAGTGAGCTTTCCGGTATCTTCTTTTTAAGTAAAAGCTACCTGTCAAGCCTTTTTAAACAGGCGACCGGATCCGGTATAGTTGAATATTTGCAGCACATCCGTATTGAGAAAGCATGTGAGCTGCTTTTAGATTCCAGCCTCTCTATTACGGAAATCAGTAATCAGGTAGGTTACTCTGACTACCGGTTTTTTAATAAATCCTTTAAAAAAATTACCGGGAAAACTGCAAACGATTATCGGAAGAGTTTACAATAATCTCGGATTCCAGCTTCAGCTTCCTGTTATGGATTCCTATTGAATTTCTGCTATTAATTTACCTCATTTTTTTATCTGTTCCTATGCACTTTCGTCTGATAGTTGTAGGCAATTCTACTTTTATTTTACAGAAAAGAAGCCCAAAACTAATATTGTAGTTTCCGGCTTCTTTTTTATTAATTCTCTGTTCTTGAACATGTTTTAAAATTGCTTTTTGGCAGTTGTGCATCACAATTTGTGGGAGATTTATCCCGGATGCGGGACGCGTAGCGGGCTACGTAACCTTAATCTGGGGCAAATATGCCGCAAAGTGGGGCGTGACTGCTCTTTTAAATTCTCGTCACCCCTTTTAAATACTCATCTACCGCTTTCAGATTCTCAACCGGCGTCATCTTGGGAACCTCACATCCTGCACTAACCAGTGATGTCCTGTCGCCCAGATCTATACAAGATTTTACCGCCTCTATGACATCATCCCTGCTTCCCTGAAGAAGGATGGATGTGGGGTCAAAATTTCCGCAGATCGAACACTTTCCGGCTGCCACCTGAATGGCATTTTCATAATCGGTCAGGTAATCGATATCTATAATGTCAGCCCCGGTTTCTATCATTAGTTCTAATATATGGTTTGTATTTCCACAGATATGTAGTTTTACCAGTCCACCATATTCATGAATCCCCTGCACTATTTTCTGCTCCAGCGGGAAAATAAACTCTTGATAGATCTCTCTGCTAACCAGGGAAGCCGCTGCATCCCCCATACCAATGATATCAGCTCCGGCATCAATCTGCGCTTTCGCACAGTCCAGCGCCTGTGAAGCAATTATTTCCATAGCCTCTTCCACTGCTTCCGGCTCGTCAAAAAGCATAAGCATCCCGTCACTTACCCCCGTTAGGTCCGTAAATTCTGCAAAGGGTCCTTCCACCCAGCCCAGAATGGGATATTCCTTACCTTTTAATTCTCTGAACAATTGTACTGCTTTTATCCGATCCAGCATTCTTTCGGATTTCAGTGGGTCCCATTTTTTTATTTTAGACAACTCCTCCGCTTCCTTTACCAGAATTTCTCTGCAAACCGGCAGATCATCTTCCATAAATACAACCTCTGCACCATAGTCAGCAACCTCTCTGTTAGGATCCGACATTACCGTTAATATGTCCAGCCCAAAATCCTCCGCCGTTTTAAGCTGTGCAGAAACCAGTTTCCTGTAATCCTTGCAGAATTCTCCATACTTAATCCCTGCATACTTAGCTGCAAATAGCATTACAATATTCAGATTTGGAATTTTGTCAACTTCATCGCCTTTCAGCCTTGCATACAATCTTTTCTTTGGTGTCATAAATACCTCCTTCTATCGTTCAATGGAACGTTCCATATTATAGTTCAAGTATAGTATGCACTCCTGCTAATGTCAATCAAAAACCTTACCGGCTTCCCGGGTTTTTAACCTGTCATCCAGCAGCCAATAAACCTGCAGCTCATTAATTTTCCCTTTTTCCATAATAAATATCTACATTAAAATAAAAACAGCCCACACATATGCACTTTTAATCAATGCATATGTGTGGGCTGTACCCTGTACAGCATTGCACAAATTATTGAGTCATGCTGTACGAATGCCATAAGGCATAAATATTTTAATTTAAATCTAATAATTCCGAAAAAATTCTTTTAAATTAGATAATGCCTGTCCCAATACCTTCATCTCATCCTTAGACAGACCCTTTATTGTAGCTTTTACCATCTGTTCATGAAATTGCCTGTGATGGTTAAAAGCCCGCTTTCCTTTATCGGAAAGAGAAATGAGAACCACACGCCTGTCTTTCTCACTGCGAATTCTATCCACATAACCTTTTTTTACAAGACTGTTTATGGCAATTGTCAGAGTTCCCATGGTTACCGAAAGAGATTTCGCAACAGTCGACATATTTTTAGCTTCATTTACACCAATTGCTTCGATAATGTGCATATCGTTGTTGGAAATATCTTTAAATTCACCCGTAATAATTGCTTTTTCTTCTATTGCCATAATGTCATTAAACAAATTAACCAACACATCATTTATCGTATCATGCGTATTCACATTATCACCTCTCTCTTTGGCTCCTTATCTGGATGCATGTCTTACATTCTGAATTAATCTATTTTATACTATTACATTCATTTCCTATAATTTACTTTGATATACAAAGTATTATACACTACTTCCATTGGTTATACAATATTTTCTTACAGGAATTGTTCCCCATATCCATAATGTTCCACAACATAATCAATGTCTTTATCGCCTCTTCCGCTCAGGCATACCAAAATGGATCCCTGTTTCATTTCTTTTGCTTTCTTCATAGCATAAGCTACGGCATGAGAACTTTCAATTGCAGGAATAATACCTTCATAGCGTGAAAGTTTAAAGAAAGCTTCCATGGCATCCTCATCACTGGCTGTTGTATACTGTACCCGCTCAAGATCCTTTAAAAATGCATGTTCCGGGCCTACAGACGGATAGTCCAGTCCGCTGGCAATAGAGTAAACCGGTGCCGGTTCTCCTTTGGCATCCTTTAACATGATACTCTCAAATCCATGCATAACACCTTT
Source organism: uncultured Robinsoniella sp. (assembly GCA_900540475.1). Lineage (GTDB taxonomy): Bacteria > Bacillota > Clostridia > Lachnospirales > Lachnospiraceae > Robinsoniella. The sequence continues at coordinate 107,659 of UQGG01000010.1, forward strand.
TTCTCCATAGGTCATAGACGCCGCATGATCCCCAAGACCTGATCCCCGTCCCAGCGGTTCTACTCCAACGATATCTACTGCTTCTTCAAGAAATGGGATAAACATTCCGATAGAATTACTTCCGCCGCCTACACAGGCACATACAACATCCGGAAGCAGACCGGTCATTTCCTTAAACTGATCTTTTGCTTCGTAGCCTACTACCGACTGGAAATCTCTGACCATTAATGGGAATGGATGTGGTCCAAGGGCTGAACCGATGCAGTATATGGAATCTTTATAATTCTTAGCATAGGATTCAAAAGCAGAGTCTACCGCTTCTTTTAAAGTCTTCAGTCCATGGGAAACGGGAACCACTTTTGCACCCAGGATCTTCATTCTGGTCACATTGGGAGCCTGCTTTGCAATATCAACCTCACCCATGTGGATTTCACATTCCAGGCCAAAAAATGCAGCTGCAGTAGCCAGCGCCACTCCATGCTGTCCGGCACCTGTTTCTGCAATCAGTCGTTTCTTACCCATGAATTTGGCAAGTAACCCCTCACCCATGCAATGATTCAGCTTATGTGCACCTGTATGGTTTAAGTCTTCTCTTTTTAAATAAATCTGGCAGTTTCCCAAAAGTCCGGACAAACGCTCACAGTGGTAAACCGGCGTAGGCCTTCCCTGAAATTCCTTGCGGATTCTTCGCAGTTCATTGATAAACTGGGATGAATGGCAAATCGTCTGATATGCATCTGCAATTTCCTCAAAAGCAGGTTTCAGTTCCTCAGTCAGATAAGCCCCTCCATAAGGTCCGAATCTGCCGTCTTTATCAGGATAATTTCTCAAATATGTTCTATAGTCCATGGTACCCCTCCGTAAAATTTAATATTATGTTTATCTTAGCATGAAAGCACCAGATTATCAACTAAATTGAAGTGTAAAGGGCCGGCGGTGTATTCGGCAACAGTTTCAGCGGTGTATGAATAGACGTGGTAAATTATGCTGCGGCATGTTATAATTGCCTTACAAAAATCGTAACACATGTACACCAGAGCCTGTTTGAAATTAATTCCTTCCATCTGCACACCGCACTTCGCGGTATACTAGTGCCTCCCGGCGCAAATACGCCACTATATAGCACCCGCTATCCGCGCCAGTTGCACGTCTGTGAATCTGGCCGTAGCCCGCTACGCCGTCAATTCACAGACGCACACCTGACGCAGATATCAGGCACTATATATCGACGTATTTACGCCGGGAGGCACTAGCTCCGGATTCAAATTTATAGCCCGCTATGAGCCATTCATTTGGAAATAATCTTCCGCAAAGTATGATGCACAGCAGTCGGAATGCAATTTCAAAAACGCTTAACAATAAAAAATATTTAAATGATATCCGGTAGTTTACAAATCCTTTTATTTACAGTTAAGACCGGATTTAAATGGAGGTCTCTATGCCTACAATAAAAGATGTAGCCAAACTTGCCGGTGTCTCTCATGGTACCGTTTCAAATGTTATAAATGGAGCAAAAAGTGTCAATAGTCAGATCGTTAAGCGCGTCCGGAATGCTATGGAGGAACTTGGGTACCAGCCAGACGCTAAAGCAAGAAGCATGCGTAACAGTAAAACCAGACTAATTGGGGTTGTGCTTCCCGATATCACACAGCCCAAGTATGCAAAACTGTATACCGGGTTAGAATTAAAACTGAGAAGTCAGGGATACATATTGTGTTTATTCTGTACGCAGAGTGATCGTGAATCCGAGATAAAAGCACTCACACAGATCTGTCAGCAGCGCATGGATGCCCTGGTCATTGTCACCTGTATGCCGGATGCCGCCGCACCATTTGAGCAGATTGAAAAAAGCGGCATTCCCATTATCTTTGTGGATCACCAGTTAAGTAATATGAAGCACCGGATTTTTGCTTCTTTTGACCAGTCCGCCTATGCAGACCTAACTGCCCGGATGCTGATTGGAGAGGGGCATAACCGGATCGGAATTATTGCCGGCAGAAAAGATTATTCCAATGAATTATCTTTTATAGACGGTATTCGGCAGTCATATGAAGAAAATGGTATTCCATTGGAACAAGCACTGATCCGGCAAGTGCCTGAAGGAAAAGAACAGGCATTTCGTATTATGTCTGATTGGAATCATAGAGGATTAAATCCCACTGCGGTAATAACCACCAATACCGCTTTTTATCAGGGGGCATCTGCTGCAGTCAGCCTTTTTTACAGTGACACTGCTCCTGTTCTCCTGAACCTGGATACCCCCGATTGGTGCGAAAATATCTGTGATAAAACAACACTGAAAGTCGAACAGGATTATCGTGAACTTGGAGAAAGAGCCGGTTCCTTTTTATTGCAGAAGATTGGCACGAAAGAATTTTCTGAGACCGTAAACCTTTTGATCAGTCCCGGGGCCAGTACTGCCGGAAGCACAAGGGATCATATCCACCCGCATACACACCAGGAAAAGTATGGAACAAAAAGCGTTCCATACTTTCTATTGAAGCAGTACCGCAGACCCGTCTGCGGTATGCAGGGGTATAAATATGAGAAAAGACCTTTACGCCTTCTCATGCTGCAGTGTGCATCGGCTAAGGCACTGGATATTATTAAAGACCGTTTTACAAAAGAATGGGGCATACCGGTTGTAATTGATATGATACCATATGATGCACTTTACGACAAAATAACAGGGCAGGATTCTTCTTATGATATGATCCAGATGGACATATCCTGGATGGCGGGTCCTTTGAAAGACAAGATTCTCTGTGAATTGCAGACGGATACATCTGTGAACGACCTTATTATCCGGTCATTTCCAGAAGATATATTAAAAAAATATGATTCCCATAGCCAAAAAAGATGCGGTCTTCCATTTATGTTTGATGCACAGATACTTTTCTACCGGAAAGATCTCTTTGAAGACCTGCAATATCAGCGTATGTATTATGAGCAGTTTAAGAAGGAACTTCGGATACCCAGAACATGGGAAGAATATAATCAGATTGCACGTTTTTTCACAAAAAGCTATAACACTGATTCACCGGTACCATATGGAAGTACCGCCGGAGGTGCTCCTTACAACAGCGTATATGAATTAATGCCCCGAATCTGGGATCAGGGAATTACACTGGATGCATCTCTGTCTGCATGGGAATCTTCTTCTTCGGTCCTGGTGGACGGATTAAAGGATTATAAAGAAGTTTTTTCCTGTGCTGACCCAAAAGCGTCAGGCTGGAACTGGACCATGCAGACAGAGGCGTTTCATCAGGGCAATGCCGCTATGATGGTTCTTTATCAGGCTCATTTCTCAGATTATTTTTATGCTCTGGATTCTAAAATTAGCAATAATATTGGATTTGCTCCAATTCCAGGCAGCAGCTCCGTAGAAGGAGGCTGGCTTTTGGGTATCCATAAACAAACCCAAATGTACCCGGAGGCAGCCCAATTTTTCCAGTGGCTTTTACAACCGGATATTGCTGCAGCTTTTAACCTGCTTGGCGGCACTCTTCCAGTGAAACAGATGTTTACCTCAAATGAAATGAAAGATCTGTATCCCTGGCTGAAGCAATCACTGAATATTTTCTCTCACAGCAGACCTATGCTTCAGCCTTTACAGGATAATTACACACAGTGGGAATTTGAAAAGGCGGCAGGCAGGTGGATTCATGAGTATATTGCAGGGAGAATTTCTGAGCGGGAGACGTTGGCGCATATCTATAAAGAATACCTGAATATTTAGCAACATCATAAATGGACAGGCCGCCTGTAAAAAATAGCAAAAGAAGGGCATGATTACCATTAAACAGCAATCACGCCCGTCTTCATCAAACAAAATATTCTCTTATTTAATCAATATATTAGCCAGTAAAACAATAATCGGCAGACTGATGATCGTTCTTTCTAAAAAGATAATAATCAATTCTTTCAATCCCATAGGAACCTTACTTTTAATAATAACTGCACCTACCTCTGTAAGGTATATAATTTGCACCAGTGACAGCACCCCTATGATAAACTTCGTTTTTACTGTTGTAATGGAACTGATTAACAGGGCCGGGATAAACATGTCCACGAATCCCACCAAAGTAGCGGGTGCTGCCTGGAATGCATGTTCTACGCCCAATAGCTGCAGATACCAGCCCATAGGGTATGAAATCCATTGGAAAATAGGCGTATACTCTACCAGTATCAGGCTGATCGTTCCCCAGGTAATGACAATTGGGATCAGATCAAAAAACATTCCAGTCAACACTTTCATGCCGGAGCTTAAAACCGTATGTACACCAAATTCCTCAGCACGTTTACAGCTTTGTTCCATCGCCCAGCCCAGGGTGGAGATGTGGGATGGTACTTCCTCCTGTATGCGTTTTCCAGTCTTTGGATTATACTCATCCGGTATTTTGGAAAGCGGTCGTATTCTGGTGAGTACAAAAGCCAGGAAGATTCCTACAACACAGATTACAAAGTAAAAGCTTGGGAATACCTGTGTAATCTCCAATGTCTCGGCAACTAACAGACAGAAAGGAACGGAGACCAGCGAGAAGTTTGTCATTATCACAGATGCTTCCCTTCCGGTATAGTATCCTCCGTTATACTGCTCACGGGTGAGAATCACTGCGGCATTTGATGCTCCGAACCAGGAAGCTATTAAATCTACAGATGCCCTGCCGGGAACACGAAACAGCGGCCTTACCACAGGTTTTGCTATGACTCCCAAAAATTCCATAATCCCGCAGTCAGTCAGAAAAGGCATAATGAAGCTGAATGCCAGCACGATACATACGAGAGAACCAGCGAGACTTACCATATTTGCCCCGGTGTCTGCAGAAATAATTAACTCAGGCCCTAATTTGAATATGACCATAGCGGTTATTACCAGGCTTAAAATTTTTGTAATGAGATAAAAAGGGGTTACCTTAAATATTCTGGTCAATGCCTTATGGTCCCGTATCCACTTGGGTTTCCAAATAAAGTCTATCCCGGATACTACCGTGGTGGACAGCATCAGAATCAGTACAAAATAAGGTAAAATCGCTGACAGCCAGGTTTTAACAGCACTTTGCAGTTCCGAAATTCCAGTTGTAAAGGATTTATCCTTTGGGATGGGAACCAAAAACATGGCAATACCAAAAGCAGAAAACAGGACAAATTTTATAATATTTTTTGCCTTAACATTTGATGTGTTCATTCATTTTCTTTCCTTTCCATTATGGTTCTAAAGTTCCTCTACTTGCTGCATTGCCTCAAAAATCATATCTTCTGTCACCTGATAAGGCATATGCTTCAGATCCGGTCCCTGCACAATTTCCGCTAAAACTTCAGCCATTTCCCCCCGGTCATTTTTTATATCCATATCTTCTAATTTTACCGGCATAGAAAGATCCTTCAGAAAACGGTACAGACGTTTCATTTCTTTCACCTGTCCATCCACTGCAAGCTGAACCAGCACGCCATAAGCAACCACATCCCCATGCAGGTTTTTTTCCTCAAACCCGGGCAGAATCGCCAGTCCATAGAAGACGGAATGGGCAATTGCGCCGTTATAATCATCATGAACCATAAGAGACACCATTCCGGTACTCACTACATTTGCCAGGACAACCTGGGTTAATGCAGCGGTAACCTGATGCTTCCTGCAATCCTCCATTGCCTGCTGTCCGTAAGTCAATACCGGTTCATAGCAAAGATTGCTGATTTCTCTTCCCATATACGAACTGTGATCCAGTTCATCTCCTCTTGCGGACAGGTGGCATTCAAAATGTTTGGCAATGGTATCTCCCATTCCGGCTCTCAGATAACAGTCCGGCGCCTCCGCTATAATCTGTGTATCGATAAATGCATGGACAGCCGGCTTTTCAAAATAATAAAAACTCTCAAAAGAACCGTCTTCACGGTAAACTACCGATAATGCTGTGGCAGCCGCGCAGGTTGCAGCTATTGTGGGCAATGTTACAACCGGGATCTTAAGGTCACAGGCAACACCTTTTGCGGTATCCAGTGCCTTACCTCCTCCCATGCCTGCGATAAAGTCTGCGCCCAGCTTTTCAATCTGTTCTGACAACTCATGTATCCTGCTATAGGTACAGTCCTTTCCTGCCTCTATACATGCAGACATTACCAGATCTGATTCCTGAATGGAAGCGGTGAGTTTTTCTTTCCCTTTACTCAAAGCTGTCTTTCCGCCGATTAATACAAAACGCCTTCCAAGTCTTTGACAAACCTTGCCAAAAGACTGATATGCATCTGCTCCGATTGTATAATTTGTAAATGAAACCGTATATTCTGACATATCTTTTCTCCTGAACTTCTGTACGATTAGATGTAAGTTTCAAACACTCTACAAAGGGTGTTTCATCATACAATTCTCTATTTTTCCAAAGCCTTCTCTTCTGTTAAAAGAAGTTCCATTTTTTCAAGTCTGCGCAGCGCTTCCTTAAGGGTTGATTTTTCCCTTGCAAAATGCAGGCGGATCAGATGATTTACATTTTCTTTGAAAAAGCTGGAGCCGGGAACTGCTGCAACACCAACATTTTTGATCATCCATTCACAGAATTCCATATCGGTATATCCCGCAAACTTTTCATGTTCCAGATACCGGGTGATGTCTACGAGAACAAAGTAAGAGCCCTGGGGAACGGTATGAATAATTCCGATTTCATCCAACCCCTTTAAGAAGTATTCTCTTTTTTCAGTATACATCTGCTGCATATTTTCATAATACTCCGGACCGAAGTTAAGTCCTGCCGTTGCCGCCTCCTGTAATGGGGATGCCGCTCCTACAGTAAGAAAGTCATGCACTTTTTTTGCATTTTCAATAACCTCTTCCGGACCGATCAGATATCCCAGCCTCCATCCGGTAATGGAATAGGTCTTGGACAGGGAGCTGCAGGTTATGGTTCTTTCATACATCCCGGGCAGTCCTGCCATTGGTACATGCACATAAGGTTTGTAAATAATATGCTCATACACTTCATCCGTGATGATAAATGCATCGTATTTCTCAGCAAGCCTTCCAATGGTGAGCAGTTCATCCCTGGTAAACACTTTTCCACATGGATTAGAAGGATTACACACGATAATCGCCTTCACGCCCTGTCTGAATGCATCTTCCAGAACCTTTTCGTCAAAGTGGAATTCCGGCGGAACCAGCGGAACGTAAATAGGCTCTGCACCGGATAAAATGGCATCTGCACCGTAATTTTCATAGAAAGGCGAGAAAACAACTACCTTGTCACCCGGGTTACATACAGTCATCATGGCTGCCATCATGGCTTCGGTACCGCCGCAGGTTACTACAATTTCCGTTTCCGGATTGACAGTCCGTCCGATTGCCTTTCCATGTTTTCTCGCCAGCGCCTCTCTGAAATTTTCCGCACCAAAAGTAATCGAATACTGGTGAGGACCTTCCTTTGCTGCTTTCGCCAGAGCATCGGTTATCTCCCTGGGCGGATCAAAATCGGGAAATCCCTGTGAAAGGTTAATTGCATCATATTCATCACTGATTCTGGTCATTCTGCGGATTACAGAATCTGTAAAGGTACCTACGCGGTCGCTTAATTTTGGCATAATTGTTCTCCTTTATCTATAGCTTGTATGAAGATTGTGGTTATTGACAGTTTTCCTATATTTAAATATTCAATCATATTACATGATTATATTTCCAGTAGTTGACCAAATACATTAGCAGATTTATAATAAGGTATACCGTTACGGTATAGTCAAGAGGAGATTGTATAATTATGCAAAAAAATTCAAATCCATGTATAAATACCGGAGCATTTGCCCGATTATGCGGTACAAATAAGAGAACACTAATCCATTATGAGGAAATCGGGCTTTTTTCTCCTGTGAAAACAGACGCCCGGGGATACCGGTTTTATTCTGAGCAGCAATGCGATGTGTTTGCCGTCATAACGGCACTTAAGGAAATCGGTATGCCACTGAAAGAAATCAAATCCTACCTGGACTCCCGCAACCCCGCAAGCCTGATGGCACTTCTCACAGAACAACAGAAGAAAGTTTCCCAGGAGATCCGGTACCTGGAGCGGATTAACCAGCTGATTCAGACAAAAATGGATCTGGTGGAATCCAGCCGGCAGATTGATCCTGGCAGCGTTTTATTTATGGATTGCCCGGAAGAATATCTGATCTTGAGCCGCCCTATCCACAGCAGCAGCCATGACCTTGTCATACAGACACTGTATGAACACCTGTCTTTCTGTTTTCAAAACCAACTGAATGTGGGACACCCTTTTGGTGCCATGATCGATAAGGAAAGTCTATTAGAGAAAACCTTTGACACCTATGCATATTTTTTCACTAAAGTACTTACAAAGCCGTCACTTCCCCAGCTGTTTCTTAAGCCTGCCGGACTTTATGCGGTTACTTATCTGAAAGGAAATTACTATAATGCCGACATTGCCTATCAGCAGCTCCTGGATTTTATTGCAGAAAACAACTATGAGATCTGTGATTACTCCTATAAAGAAGGAATTATAGATGAAATTGCGGAAAAAAACGAAGCTGAATATATCACTAAAATTTCCATACAGGTACATAAAAGGATAAATAACAGCTAATCGGGTACATAAAAGTATAAATTACAGCATTTGTTCAAATTAATATGAAAGAAGGACTCCCCATTATGGATAAAATTTTAATCGTTGAGGACGATAATGACATTAACCAGCTATTATACAAAATTCTTAATAAACAGGGCTATGATACCACCTCTGCTTATTCCGGTACCGAAGCCAGCCTTTGTCTCTCATTGAACAGTTATGATCTGGTTATTATGGATTTAATGCTTCCAGGAATCTCGGGTGAGGAACTGCTTGTACATATAAGAGAAAAATCCAATATACCCGTGATTGTTCTCACAGCCAAAACTGCTTTAGATGACAAAGTAAACCTTTTAAAATCAGGTGCTGATGATTATATGACAAAACCTTTTGCAAGGGATGAAATTCTGGCAAGGGTGGAAGCACAGCTGCGCAGATACAAAACCTATTCTGCGGCTCCGATCCAGGAAACGGTCTTTCAATACAAAGACCTTACAATAGACAGTGATGCCAGAAGTGCTGTCATTGGAAAGATTCCCCTGCACCTTACCATATTTGAATATGAAATCCTTTTGCTGCTTGTGAAAAACCCAACCCGGGTATTCTCCAAAAATGCCCTCTATCAGGAAGTATGGCATGGAAATTACCTTGGAGAAGATAATACCATCAATGTACATATCAGCAATATTCGCTCGAAAATTGGAAAAATATGCAGTGATGAAGAATACATTAAGACCGTTTGGGGAATTGGTTTTAAGATGGCATAGATCATCTTTATGATTTCTTTAAGTTTGCTTAAGAGCTTATTTGAGTTTACTCCCTTATAATACAGATATCACTTTTGGAAAGGACAAAAAATAATGAATGACAACCTGTTTACAGCCAGAGGGCTCTGTAAAAAATATGGGGATTTTACTGCACTTGCTCCAACTGATATGACCATTCAATCCGGTGATATCTACGGACTTGCTGGCAACAACGGTGCCGGCAAAACAACTCTGCTAAAGCTGATATCCGGGCAGACTGCGCCGACTTCCGGCAGTTTAAGCCTGTTTGGTAAAGATACTGCCAAAGAGCTGGACAGTTCCAGACATAATCTAGGATGTATGATTGAAACACCGGGATTTTTTCCCGATTTCACAGCCGTACAGAACTTAGAATACTACCGCATACAGCGCGGCATTACCGGCAGGCAATATCTAAAAGATGCCCTGGCTCTGGTTCATCTTGACAACTGCGGCAAAAAGAAGTTTAAAGATTTCTCCCTAGGCATGAAGCAAAGGCTGGGACTTGCTCTGGCACTGATGAGCCACCCCTCCTTTTTAATCCTGGATGAACCCATCAATGGATTGGACCCGGAAGGAATTGTAGAACTCCGTAATCTTTTATTGCAGTTAAACCAGGAACAGAAAATTACTATATTAATTTCCAGCCATATTCTCTCTGAGCTGGAGAATCTGGTCACCCGATATGGCTTTATTGAGAGAGGCGTTATGATTGAACAGATTTCCGCAAAGGATCTGTCTCATAAATGCCGTGTCTACCTGGAAATCTGTGTGGACAAACCGGATAAGGCATCTGCTTTAATTGAACAGCATCTGCATTGTACGGATTATGATGTGCTTCCCGACGGCGTCATACACCTGTTTGGCTGCATGGATCAGGGACCCGCTTTATCTTCTCTGCTCATTGGAAACCAGATTCAGCTCTTTTCGATGCAGACCCAGGGTATCGACCTGGAAAAATATTATCTGTCGCTGATGGGAGGAAATACAAATGATTAATTATATCAGAAGTGAATTATACCGGGGATTCCGAGAACGCTTTTTCTATGTTTTTGCAGCTGTTCTTTCTGTGATTTTTATCGGACTTTGCTTGTTTACACTGTCCATTAAGAATATGTCTGGTGCTGGTTTTCGCTATTCCAATACTGACTTTATCTTTATGAATGTAATAAGCGCTATGATTCTTCCGATGGTTTTTACCTTTTTCATATCAAATCTGATCATTGGCGAGGAGTCCAAAAATCGTACTTTAAAAAACACCGTATCCTATGGCACCGGAAGGTTTTCCATTTATTTTGGGAAATTTATCACAGAGATAATTCTGTGTATGGCAATTACCCTGTTTTTATTAGGAGTCATCATCGCTTCTTCCTATATAACAATGGAGAACAGCGGAAGCGAAAGCTTTTATGCCCTGATTCGGGCCATTATCGGTTCCATACCGCTGTGGATAGCCGGACTGGTTACTTTTCACTGCCTGTTCTTTCTCTTTGATAACAGCAGTACTATAATCGCTGTGTTTTGTATGATTCATTTCGGACCTTATTATTTACTGAGAATTATTGGAAATGTTTACGAGTGGCCACGGGCTGTAGTTTCCGTCTTACCCATGGGAATCTTCAATGAATATGGGAAATTGCCGGGTGCTTACCGCTTAAATATGGTCTGGGATACTCCTATGGGAATGCTCCGGTGCTGGATAGTCGGTATTGTCTTTTCTCTGATATTCGGTTATATTGGTTATAAAGGTTTTCTGAAAAAAGAAGTGAAATAGCGATTCATTTCAGGAATGGAGGTTGAAGATGTCTTTATTCTGCGTGATATCCGGCTTAACAGCCATCGTTTTTGCCATTCTTTACTTCTCTCTGCGCCTCGGCATAAGAAATGCCGGAAAGCAGTTTAAATCGCTGATAGATCTGGCAGACACCAATCTTCGCATCCACCAGTCTGTCCCCAATAAAGATCTGGAGAATTTTCTTCTGGATCTTAATATGGAATTAGACGAAAAACAGAAGCTTCGAATTAGTTATGAGGCAAAAGAACATAAGCTACGCCGGGAAATTGCTAATATTTCACACGATCTTCGGACGCCGCTTACTTCCATCGTCGGATATCTGGAACTGATGGATGATCCGGATACAACCCCTGGGGAACAGAAGCTATATGTGGAAATCGTCCGCAAACGGGCAAAAGTACTTCAGTCTCTGATCACAAGCTTTTATGATTTGTCGCTGATCGATTCCAGAGACTATCAGCTTAGCCCGAAACCGCTGAATGTATATGAAATATTATGCGAAGTAGTCCTGGCATTTTATGAAGACTTTGAGAAGAAAAAGATAGAAGTACAGATGGATCTGGAGGAAAATATTCCTCTTTTGAATCTGGATGGCAATGCCCTTGTCCGTATTTTTACAAATCTTACTCAGAACGCTTTAAAGTATTCTAAATCCTGTGTAAGCGTTCATTTGAATTTGACGGACAACAAAGTTGTAATTATTTTCTCCAATGATACGGATCTGATCTCAGCGGATGAGTCCCCCCGCGTATTTGACCGTACTTACGTATCTGACCGTGCCAGATCTCACACCAATACCGGACTTGGTTTAAATATTGCCAAAGCCCTGACGCAAAAATCCTGTGGCACGATGCACTCCTCATATCGGGAAGGACATTTTGAAATTATAACAGAATTTCCGCTGATTAGTCAGATGAGCGGACAAACGATTTGATTATGGTGATGACATGAAAAAAAAAGTAACCGGATTATGTATCCTTACAATCTGTTTTATACCTTTAGCCTGCGGGCAGCAATATTCTGCTGCCTCTGTTTTTGCGTCTTCCTCTGCCATTGCATCATTACCTTCGCCATCCTCTGCTATTGCGTCTTCTTCTGATCTATCCTTAGATCCGTTTATACACTTACCTGTTTTATCAGCTGCCCTTACAGGTGCAGATACTTCCTTTATGTCACTTCCAGGCATGAAAAACAGCTCTCCCTGGTCAGAGCTGCCAAGCCTGCTCACTCCTGATACCGCGCCCTCCGATACACACGACAATCAGGAGACTGAACAGTCCGCTGCGGAAGAAACCGAGACTTCCACCGAAGAGGCTCCCTCATCAATCCCTCATGGCACTCCCCTCAATGAAAGCGGCAGTGTGTCTGACCTGGATTATCCATTCCAGAAAGAATTCACAGACCAAATGCTGTTGTACTTTGCGGATCAATTGCTTGTTATCCAGCAGGATCATAATGCACTGATTCTTTATCTCTATGATCCGCTTACCAATAAGGTACTCCAAACAGCCTCTCTTACTGGTTCCATTCATCTGGATAAGCAGAACATTACCGTATCCGGAAAAGAGCTCCGCTTATTTGACAGTGTTTCACAGGAATTTATTTATCTGAACCGCAGGTTGGCAGAAACCGGGCGCATTCGTCTGTCAGAGCCCTGTATCCGTACACCACTGATTACAGAGGATAAGAAATTTATATATTATTTTGCCTCAGACGGATCCGGACTAAAGGAGCTTTCTACTGCTGGCGGGTCTCTGCGCACATTAAAAAGCGGTCTTGCCGAAAATAATTTCTGCTCCACCCTGATGCTGCTGTCCTCCGAAAAAGTGCTGGCAGTGAGCGGTACCAGCATTGAACAAAATGCATACGTTACAAATTTTATAGACATCTCAGCCGATGAGATACTAAGAAGCATTTCCGGCAGCATCCAGCTCACCTCAACAGGTGATTCCTTTGGTGCTCTTTATCAGGATGGGTTAATGGAAGCACTCTATCAGATTCCTCAAAGCAGGACGGAGATTCGGGAACTTCTGCCGGATGACCCCCTTGGCTATGGAAACTTAATTTTCGATCTGGAAAACAGACTGGCTCTCACATCGATACAAAATTTCGTACAGAATTCTGAGGAAGGAACGTCCGGATACAACAGCTGTAATCTCTATTATTACAACCTGGATACCGGTAAAAATACATATAAGACCTCGTTTTCTCTCCAGTCAGGGGAAGAGACATTTGTGGGGTCCCCACAGGATCTGGTTTATCTGCCATCTATCCATATGGCGGTATTCCAGTTTAAACACAACTACTCGCACATAGTACTCTGGGATCTGAATCAAAAAACGGAACTCACCCGGGATTCGGCGGATCACTCCGCAAAATACTATTCCTCAGACCAGCCTGACCAAAGAGGGATTCAGGCATTGAAAGACCGTGCCCAAGTACTTGGGGAAAAATATGGAATAAACATCTACCTTGCTGATGAGTGCAAAAGAGAATTTCCTGGCTACCATGCAGAACCCGTATACCAGACCCGCTTGATAAAAGAAAGCCTGACGGTGTTGGAAAAAGCTCTATCTTCCTATCCGGATGACTTTTTCCGGCAGCTGAATATACCGGAGACCGGAAAGCTGGGCATCTATATTGCCGGTAATTTCAGTACTGTGGGAAATGATAATCCGGACCACGCCAACGGTGTCTACTTTCATGAAGAAGGCAGCCAGTATCTGGTTCTGAATGCCTCCAATTTCAGCAGTCTGGAAAGTACGATTTATCATGAAATCAGCCATGCCATTGACCTGTATGCTAAATTTACGGCGCCTTTAAAATCCCTGTATGACTATGAGGATGATATATTCAACCAGCTGAATCCTGCGGAATTCTCCTATGATTACAGCTATCGGAGAAATGAAGATAAGAAAGACCTTGCATTTACTGCCGCTTCCCAGAGTGATAACGTTTATTTTATAGATTATTACTCCAAGAGCTTCCCCTCGGAAGACCGGGCGCGGATTATGGAAAATGCCATGCATCCGCAGGGCATTGATTATTTCCAGTATCCGGCTCTTCGCAGGAAGCTTGAATATATGAGCCGTTTTCTGAGGGAAATCTTTGATACTGGTAAGTGGGAGACTGAAACGGTCTGGGAAGATGCCATAAAATAACTGCAATTAGTTATTTTATGGCGTCTATTTACCTATAAAAGTCTCCGGCAAACATTCTTATTTTATCCGTATTCTCTTTACAATGCTGTATGTTCCGTACATTCTCTTATCTCTTGAATCCATTTTGTAAGCCCGTACTTTCACATAATAACTGCCTTTTTTCAGTTTACTGATTGTCCTGGATGTCCGGTTACGGTTAACATCTATTTTATGGGATTTTTTGAACTTTTTGTTATCTGCGTATACGATCTGATAGCCGGATGCTTTTGATACTTTTTTGAAACTGACTTTTAGTTTTCCTTTCTTTTTAGAGGACAATTCCAGTTTTTCTACTTTTCCTGTTTTTATTCGGGACCATTTTGCATATAGGGTCAGATTCCCCTTTGTTCCTTTTGAAATCCTGATTATTTTCTTTTTAAATTTACTGTCCCTATACCAGCCTGAGAACTGATAGCCTTTTCTGGCTGGTTTACTTAATTTTACGGATTGGCCACTGGTATAAACAGACGGGTTGGCTATGGAATTTCTACCCTTGTTTAATTTATATGTGATGTGATATCCCACCTTAATTCTGCAATGGTCAGTGACCTTGCTTCCGTCATTTGCCGTTACGTTGATGGTTGCTTCACCTGCACCTTTTGCTGTGACTTTTCCTGTATGGTCTACCACTGCCACTCTGCTGTCTGAGGAACTCCAGGTGACCGTTTTATCCCGGGCGTTTGCGGGCAGGACACTGGCGGAAAGCTTCATGCTGTCTTTTAACCCAAGGGTCGCCGATTTTTTATTTAGTGTGATCTGATTTACCTTTACCGGTGACGGAACGGCTTCTTTTATCCATTTTGCGTAAAGTGTGGTGTCTGATGTGATCCGGTCTGACTCAAAGTTCCAGACTGATGTGCATGAGGTATCTTTGTACCAGCCGCTGAATGTATAGCCGTTTCGGATGGGGTCTGCCGGGCGTGCTATTTTTTCATTTTCCTGAATCCTTTGATTCTCTATCAGACTTCCTCCATTTGATTGAAAGGTTACCGTAAACTGTGGTATCGGTATCTGCTCAAATTCTGCTGTTACCGTGATATCCTTGTCCACATTTTCTATGGTGTAGATATTGTTTTCAGGGTTGATTATGTCTCCATTCAGAAAGGCACTTTTCAAACGATAGCCTTCTTCTGGTGTAAAGGTGTAGGTTACTTTACTTCCAGCGGTTATTTTTGTACCTTCTATGCTGGAGGTTATCCTTCCATGTTCCGGCTGCCGGATGATTTGACTAAATTCGATGATTGGCTGTTCTTTAAATTCTGACAGCATTTTCATATCTGACCAGTCAGCATGATCATTCCAGTTATTTTCACCTGCCAGTGCTTTTAATGTAATCCTGGATGCACCTTTTATATCCAGATCCACCTTTTTCATGGGCGTCTTCTGAAGCATGACCCCACTGTCAAATTTCTTTTCTCCATCGACAAATATCTGGAACTGTACACTTCCATATTCTGCATGATACTGGGCATAATCGACCCCTGCATACCCCTCCAGTTTTTCAAACTCTTTACCGGAAATGTCATATTCTATAACGGATTCCGCATGTGTTCCAATTCCTTTTTGGAAGACAACAGGATTACCCAGGTCATCTCCCAGCCTGAGTGTATTTCCGGATGATGATTTGTCTTTTTGTATCTCTCCATATCCAACCGTTGCTCCCGGCTCATAAGTAAGATCTGACAGATATGCTGCTTTTTTCAGATTGATTACTTTTTCTTCCGTCGTCTTGCCATCCCTTGCCGTGACTTTAACTCTTATCTGTGAATCTTGTCTGAATACCGTGAATTCTCCCTCTGCCAGCCGAATGCCTTCCGCTTTCTGGTTCCCGCAAAACAGTTCCACCTTAGCGCCATTATCCTGGGCAGCTGCCCTAACCTTTACGGTATCCCCTGGAATGTATTCTGTTATGGTGTTGTCCTCTGGGAAATTTGCCGCAACATTCTTTTCATCCAGTAAAAGTTCCTCGATCTTTACGTTTTCTTCGTACGGAAGAATTGCTTTTATGCTGTAGATTGCTTTGTTAATGCCATCCGGCGCCGTTACAATTATCTTTACCAGATTTTCACCTTTTTGCAGATGGGATGATACTGCCTCATTTCCCTGGGTTATTTCATCATTGATAACAATCTTTGTGTCTGCCCCTGCATTAGGCACCGTACTTACACCCAGTGCCTGGACCCCTTCTTCCAGAGTAGTCCGGTACTGTAAGTGATTTGATTCAAAATTTTCTAAAGCTTTTCCATTAATTTGGATTTCCGTCAGAAATGCTTTCGTATCTGCTTCGTAATTTACATGAATCATATGCTGTTTCATGGTGATACCGTCTTTTGCCGTTATCTGCACATAATAGGAATTTAATCCGTTCATAAATGTTACCGGTACGGACCAGGTACTTCCATCCTTTTTCAAATCCAGCTCTCTGCGGTATTCTCCCTCCCGTACTTCTACTTTTCCAATACGGTCATCTGCGGTAATTACAAGGGTTCCGCTGCTCACGGCGGTATCCGCATTCAGGAAATAGCTCTTATCCTGTGGCTCTTCTGCTGAAAATCCTAATTCCTCCAATGAAATACCTTGAATCTGCGTGTTATTCTCTTCTATGATTTTCATGTGGATTGCATACATATCCGTGTCACTTCGTTTGATACTATAGATATCCCCGTCTTCTATTGGTATTACAAGATTGTCTGAATTTTTCAGTTCTTCTTCTAAAGGTATGCCATTTCTGGTTATCTCTGTCACTCCAATTTCGTTATTCACGGACTCATATGATAACTCTGCTTTTTCTAGTCCCGCCGGGATGTTGATTGTAAATTCTTTCTGCTCTGTGCCCTTTTTATAAAGCAACTGTCCGTTTACCTTTAAGGATTTCAATGCGGTGGTTCCTTCGCCAGCTCCGATTACCGTTTCAGCTAATACCGGATTACCAGGCGTGCCGTACTGATCAACCGGATAGATCTGGCAGGTCAGTACCCCTGTCTGTTCTGCCTCTATGGAGGGTTCTGGCGTGATAACCGTTTTACCACTGCCGGCATAATTCCATCGATAGAGGGTCTCTCCTTCACTGTCTCCATCCGGATCTTCAAAATCGTAGCTGATGCTGACAGTCTCACCTGTCTGATAGCTTTGCTGGGAGAATGCGGGATTAACTGCACCTGGTCTTTGATTTTCTAACCCTGTAAAAGAAATCGGTTCTAATGCCTCTACTTCTTCATAAGTAAGTGACGCATCCCCTGCTTTCAGTCCTGCGAAAGTAATGGTTTTTTCTCTGTCGTTGGTTTCCCATCCGGCAAACCCGATCTTATATGCATCACTCAGGGGTGGATCCGTGATATCCGTTACATGCTGCCACGCACCCTCCTCCAGTCTGTAATCCAGAGAAATTCCCGCCTCTGTTTTTGTAATTCCCAGATATGCACCAGAGACCTCATTTTCGGCAGAATTCCCACCAGTCTCAGCAGCCGTGCCATTTGCCTCCACTACAGTGGCAATGCCATCATAATGAGACTTTTTTCCGATGGTTACATAATTGTCGTCATCCTGATACAGGATAAAGGAGCCGGTATCCCACTGGCCGTTTTCTTTCACCGGAAGGTTATCTGCCTTTATAACCGTCCGCATGTTCTCTTTGTTGATCGATTCCGGTATATCATATAAAAATAAGTTTTTTACAGTGTTGCTGTCCTGGTAGAGATCACCAGTCTGCAGATCAATGGTTACGCCTTCCGGATTGAGCGTATAGTTATTTTTATCTTCTCTTACAATGGAAAACTGCTTATTCAAGGTATCTGTATTCGGCAGCGCAATAATAACTGCTTTTCTTGCCCTGTTATTCCCTGCTGAAGCATTTACCCAGATAATCCCGCTTTTATGAGCTGTTAATAAACCATTCTCATCAATTGACGCCGTATCCGATCCTTCCTCTGTTTTGAAGTCCGTTACAGACCAGGTGATTGCGGCTTCCGGATCCGTAACTGCGGTAAACTGATAAGCCCTGTTTTCCCCATCCAGGTTTTCCTCATCCAAAAGGAGGTTATCTTCTCCCTCAATGGTTACGGATACCGTTTCTGACGGTGTTCCGTTCCCCACCGTCAGTTCCAGTGAATTTGAACGTATTATCGTTCCGTTCCATTCGTAATAGGCAAATATCTGTGAGCTGCCATTGGCCTTCCCGGTTATATTTACATTGTCATCCACAGAGATGATATCAGGATTTGTACTTGCGTAGTGAATTTGTCTCACCGGGTCCGCTGCCGGCTGGTTTCGGTCAGACACCATTTTAATCTCTTTATCCCGAATTACCAGATTCTCATCTGACATTCCCGGATGCTTTACTGCATACAGCTTTAAGCCATCATCGTATGTATTCCCCTCTATCAATACGTTTTTACATTTGGTAAACTCATATGCATTGTCCTGGGGGTTTTCGTGCTTATCCCCAGAGGAAGTCATTGCTAATTTCCTGGTTTCTCCTACGTTTACTGCATTTTGACCGGATTCAATCTGAATTTGAATATCCGGGTCGGTCCTTAGAATTTTATTATTACGGATGGTCAAATTCTCTACACTCTCCGCCTTAACTACTGTATCGTTATTCATATGGAAGGTGTTTCCTTCGATCAGAATATTCTTATGAATGGGATTATTTTCTGATGGCAGTCCCCCGCCTTTTGTAACCGGGTGAATATAAATTGCCGATGCATATTCCCACTCGGTCTGGCCCGTAGATTTAATGTAAAAGGTATTATTCCGGATAGTCATATCACGGATGGGACCTGATTCATACCACTCATTGGAATCGTTGGATAAGTAAATGCTTGCCATGGACATATTTAAAAATGTATTGTCCTCAATCAACACCTTATTTCTGGTGGTACACAGAATTCCTCTGGTAGGCACATTTTTAAACGTACACCCTTTTACGGTAACCTTTGGAGCATAGGTAACATTTTCCGCTACAAATTTAGGCTGTCCGCCAATCTGTTCCGACAGATTGGCCGGCAGTTCTTCCTGAAATTTAATGATCATTGTTCTCAGGTCATTTCCATCCTCACCCGGATTGGATACGACTTCTGAAACCGTATAGAGTGTTTCGTGATCCGTGGATTCTAAAGTATCCCTGGTAAAAAAGGCAACCTGGTCACCCACATGATACTGCGGAAATCCGCCCTGCTGAGTATGGATATATTTCAGTAGAAGGGTATGTTCATCCCTTTTCTGTTCCACTCTGGTAAACGTTCCATGTAAATTGATGGGATCGTCATGAGGATTTGAAAAATTACAGTTTTCTATACTAATCTCTCCTGCTGCACCGGATGCATGGATAATATCTGCAAAACTGACTGTATAGTGACCAGAATTTTCTCTGGGCATAAAGTTACAGTTCCGATACGTTACATTGGTGGTCATCTGCAGAAGCCATCCGAATCCATGCATAAAATGTACATTTACATTTTGAACCAGCACATCCTGGCTCTCCCAGGTAAATGCCCCTGCCGTTTCACGATAAGCACTGCTTGAAAGCTCCAGCATCATCCCCTCTTTCTGCATGGATGGTCTGGCTGACTGATAGGTAATTCTTATTTTTGTATCGCTTAATTTAGTGATGTCTGAGACATTGTTAAAAGGAGAATCCGAAGTTGCATACCTCCTTGTCATTTCCTCTTCTGGAAGATGCCCTACAATAGCATATGCATTATGAATTCCGGTTTCTGTCCAGTAGCGCTCTCCTGTATACGGACTTGGTTCACTCTGCCATTCAATCGTGTTTCCCTTGATTTCAAACGGAAAACAGGAGGGAATAAAGAAATCAGTATACTGTTTACCGCCTTCTGTCCCCAGTTCTGTTATGGTCATTTCTGAAACTGTAGGTACTGCAAAGTCCCATGAAAAATTCTGCAGCGTAACATTTCTGGAATCTACCACTGCAAGCGCCATCATGTTTCCGTGCATCATAAATAAGGAGTTATTTCCCTCGACTGTTAAATTCTCATGACCATCGATTAATATGCCAATCGTCTTTTGAGGGCTTTGGATACTGTTTGTATTAGAAGTGTGATATTCTCTTACCTGAGCATGATCTTTATAGATGTGATATTCACCCTTTGGAAAATTCAGCGTCACTGATTCCCCGTCTTTTTCCATTGTTTTAGCTGCCTGAAGGGCATCCCATACTGCCTCAGTACTGTCCTTTACTCCCGTTGGGTCCGCCCCATAATCGGTTACGTCAATTACATACTCTTTTCCGGCTTTCACCGGTTCCTTTTCCCCTGCTGCTGCGCTTAACGAAGGCAGCAGCATACTGACTGCCAGTAACACTGCAATAAAGATGTTTACCTGTTCTTTTCTCCTTTTCATTGGCACCCTCCTTGAATTTACTGTATGATAAATTAATTATATCCAGGGCATGTACTTATTTACATACAATATTCACAGGAGATTATTCGAATTTATTAACTAACTTCTGGCGTCGCTGTGGGTGTTGCGGCTAGAAAGTATGACATTCCTATTACTTGTACCGATCATAGTATTTTTCTGCCGAATCAGAATCCATTTTAAAGCGTTTTTGCAGCTTTTCTATGATTCGTTCATGAAGGATTCCCTCCTCAATGTTATCCTGGATAAATAATTTTATTCCTTGTTGGATTCCTTGTTCCATTCCTTCCTCCATCCCCTCTTTTTTTGCTATATATATAAGATGGTTATAATCACGGATTGCCTTTTCTCTGGATTCATATTCAACTCTTTTTTTGTCGTCAGCACTGATATTTTTTAAAATCTGAAATGCTTCGTTTATGTATTCGTTTTTCTCTGCCATTTCCCTGAAATCCTCCTCCCGTTTTCCGTTTAGGAATTTCGCCCATTGAAGCAGTTCATTTTTCATCTGAATATTAGTTACCTGGGGCGAATTTTTCATTGTTAGTCCTCCTCTTACTGAAAGGCAGTTTTCCTTGCAGCGTAAGAAGGTTTAGATCTATTATAACGACTTACGGCAAGCATAGCAACGCCTTATATTGAATTGTTATGTCTGTTGGAATTGATCTGGCGGAACCGCCAGTGATTAGAATATTTCTACTTATCATCTTAACACAACATATATTATAATGCAACTTATTTTTAAAATTAGTTACTTATAATTTATTTTTAGAGTAGTTTCTTACGTTCTTTGGTAATCCGCTCTTATTGCTAATTCCCCCATATAACATCCCGCAATTACATTCCAAATGCCGTTCTCCTGCATATAAATAATGGTAAGGGATTTTATTATGAGGTACATTATGTATATTCTTCTTTATCTGCTGTATACACTGATAGCCGTCTGCCTGGTTCTGATCTATTACAGACGGAAGCAAATGATAAAAAAGGTATCCACACTCACGGACTACGAAAAAAAAGTACTGCTCAGCCGATCTGTCAAGCCCTTTGGACTGGTGTGGCATTCCGGGAAACATATTTTTACCACGTCTGTAAATGACCGGAATCAAAACAGCGGATATACGGGGATTTTTGATGAAAAAGCATCCCGCTGCCACATTCTTTTCGACTGTGAGCCTGTCTACTTTGAATACCAGGGGAAGACCTGGCTGATTGAGTTCTGGAAAGGGCAGTACGGAATCCATACGGGTGCAGAAATAGGCGTCTATGTCGCAGATCACCTTGTATCATCTGTATTCCTCAATGAAATACATTTTGAAAACGTTTCCCAAAGTGAAATGCTGCGTTTTTCTTTCAGGCTCTTGCAGGGAACAGACACCCTCTTTACCGTATCCCCCATGTACCGAAGATTATCCGGCTTTCTTACGGGGCATCTGTCCAGTCCGGATTCCCTTAGAATGCAGATATCCATTACATTTCCCAACACCGGCATGATGGATGCCTTTGTTGACAGCCTGTTAATCCTGGGCTATGAGTTAAGCGACCTGTCTCTCTACCAGCTGACTGCAGCGTTTTGCTTTACCTCCCCCAGATCTGTACCGGAAAAAGTCCCCGCATCCCGTAATAAGGGTATGAAAATATTTTCCGGGAGCTACTGGCTTACTGTCACAAACCGGATGTGCATGAAATCCTACCTGTTGCTGACCCGTCCTTTTGAGGATACCCAGGACCGCCTCATCTATCTGCTGTTCTACCTGCCGCCCCTCTATCATAAAATCGTCTGCATGGGAATCTCCAGCAAACGTTTCCGGCTGCCATGAGCTACTATACACGTCTTAGTAAGGCGTTTGAAGATGCACTGCATCTGCCGCTTACACCTGATTCGAAATATATTCTAATGAGTGACTGCCACCGGGGCAACGGCACCTCTACGGATAATTTCTTAAAAAACCAGAATCTGTTTTTTGCAGCACTTCAATATTATTATATGAATAATTTTACTTATATTGAGCTGGGCGACGGCGATGAACTCTGGGAAAACCGTTCCATGGCTCAGATTATAAACATACACAGCAACACCTTCTGGCTGATGTCTAAGTTTTATGAAGAAAACCGACTTTACCTGATCTACGGCAACCATGACATTATGAAGAGCTTTCCCGGATATACCAAACGTAACTGTACGGTCTATTACTGTCCGGAATCCAGAAACTATACCCCGTTACTGCCTGGGATAAAGTTTTATGAAGGTCTGATTCTGGATGTCATACCGGGTATTCATGATGTTTACCTTGCCCATGGCCATCAGGCTGATTTTTTCAATACAAAGCTCTGGCATCTGTCCCGCTTCCTGGTTCGCTATCTGTGGCGTCCATTAGAATACATCGGTATTCTGGACCCTACCAGCGCAGCTAAAAATAACATCCGGAAACGTAAAATAGAACAAAATCTAAGCACCTGGGCAAAAAATGAAGGGCACATCCTGATAACCGGCCATACCCACCGCCCGATGCTGGCAGATGTATCGGAAACACCGTTCTTTAACACAGGCAGCTGCGTTCATCCCAGATGCATAACCGGAATCGAAATTGAAAAACACTGTTTTACCCTGGTTAAATGGACCTACTGCACCAGGAAAGACTTTACCGTTGCGATCTGCAGGGAGGTATTAGCCGGTCCTATTTGCATTAATGAATATTGATGATACTGGGGGGTGGCTGTACTGCATGCCTATACAAAGCGACTCACTCAGCCCCCCAATCCATATCCGCAGTCACATAATTTATTGCTTTTTCTCCCTAAAGATTATATAATATTACATAGCAAATGCGGAAAGGGGTTCCCCATGAAAAACAAATCATGTATCTTAAAATCTTTGTTCTTTTTATGCCTGCTTTTATGCTGCTTTTCCCTTCTTTCCCAACCTGTACGCGCTTCCGAAAAAGTACGTATCGGTTACTACGAGGACGGAGATTACATGAGCCGCAACAGCAATGGTAATTATGCTGGATTTAACTTTGAATATCTGCAGCAAATAGCAAAATATACCGGCTGGGACTATGAGATTGTGGATGCAAAAAGCTTTACCTCTGCATATGATATGTTGATTTCAGGTGAAATTGATCTGCTGCCTGGCTTATACTTAACCGAAGAGCGGGAAAAGGATATTCTGTTTCCGGACAGTGCCATGTGCAATATTTACACCACACTGAACTTACGCTGTGATGATACCCGCTATGACTATGAGGACTTTTCCTCTTTTGAAGGCATGAAGGTGGGGGTTATCCAGGATAGCGTAGATGCGGAGAATTTTAGATCTTATTGTAAGACAAATGATATTAAGGCAGAGATTTTTCCCTATGCGGAAACCCAGAACCTTCTAGATGCTCTGGATGATCATACTTTAGATGCCATCGCCATCACCCATCTGGGAAAAAACAGTACCTACCGCAGCATCGCCCAGTTTTCTCCGAGCCCCATTTATATGGCTGTTACGAAAAGCCGGACAGATCTGCTGACCCAGTTAAATGCTACATTAAACCGTATTAAATTAAGAGATCCTAATTATGATATAAAACTGTATGAAAAGTATTTTTCCGTCAGTTCAGCACAGGAACCTGTCTTTTCCCAATCGGAGAAGGCATTTATCCGGGAAACCGCTCCGATTAATGTGGTTTACAGTTCCAACCGCACTCCCTTAAGTTATTTAAATTCTGTAACAGGCAAGTTCTCCGGAGTAGTGGCAGACCTGTTTCAAATGATCAGTGATGCAACAGGGCTTCATTTTAACTATACTCCCAAAGAAAACTATACGGACATGCTTGCTTCGGTGAAAGACGGTTCCGCCGAGGTGATTGCCGGGGCAGCCAATGACTACCTCTGGTCCGCAAAGAATCATCTTTCCACAACCTCCTATTTTCTCCGTGCTCCTGTAGCAATGATCAGCGCCAACCGGCAGACACCTTCCCCGGTACTGGCATTGTCAGACGGATCATTTCTCTCTGATAGCATTGCCGGAGATAATAAGGATAAGAAAATTCTGTATTATGACTCTGTGGAAGATTGTTTTGAAGCCTTAGCCAAAGGTGATGCAGATATTACTTATTCCAATACGTATATTGCGGAACACCTTTTATCTGATCCTAAATATGAACTTTTTTCCATTGTTACCATGACAAATTACTCGGATGAGATCAGTATTGGCGTATCCAGTTCTTCGGATCCCAGATTGTTTTCCATCGTGGATAAAGTATTACAATATACTTCCAATGACGTGATTAATGAGCTGGTATTAAAAAACAGTTTAAATTCCCACTCTGTCACCTGGCATGATCTGCTCTATCAATATCCGCTGCAGACGATGCTCATTATACTTCTTATTTTTATACTGGTGGTCAGCGTATTCAGTTACATCCTGATTACGAAATCCAGGAATCACCGGCAAATTGAAAAGATTATGTATTTGGATGATCTGACTAACATCTGGAACTTAAATAAATTCCGTCTGGAGGCAGAGCAGATTCTAATTGCTCCCGGAAACCAGCCTTATGCCTTTATTTATGCTGACATTAATCAGTTTAAGACCATTAATGATACCTTTGGTTTTGCTGAAGGCGACCAGCTGCTGCGCAATTTTGCCAATATCCTCCGGGAGAGCATACGGGATGGGGAATGCTGTGCCCGGGTTTCCGCAGACCAGTTTGTGCTGATGCTGCGCTATGAAAGCTGGGATCAGCTCACTGACCGGACGAAAGCCATGGACCAGCAGATGAATCATATCCTGGTGGAAGCCAATAAAACTTACCGGCTGATTATTATCTTCCGGTGTTTATCTCACTCAGGATACCGATCCCCAGGATGTTTCCCAGATGCTGGATCTGGCGAATTATGCCAGAAGAAGTGCAAAGATTACCCATAAGAGCCTGACGATCAAGTACGATGCAAATATGCGCCAGGATGAATTAAACCAGCGTAAACTTGCAAATGTGATGCATGCTGCCCTGGAAAATAATGAGTTTATCCCATATTTCCAGCCTAAATACAACATGGCTGACCATTCCATTATTGGAAGTGAAGCACTGGTCCGCTGGATTGACGAAAAAAAGGAAATCAAATATCCCGGTTCATTCATTCCCTTTTTTGAAAAAAACGGTTTTATCGTAGAAATAGATTTATATATTTACACAAATGTATGCCGGATTATCCGCTCCTGGATCGATCAGGGGCTGGATGTAAAACCGGTATCCTGTAATTTTTCCAGACTCCATTTTCGAAATGAAGATTTTCCACAGACCCTTTGCAGGATCGCAGACCAGTATCAGGTACCTCATGAATATCTGGAACTGGAAATTACAGAGAGTGTCGTTATGGAGAATAGAGAACGGGTTCTAGATTATCTGGACCGTTTGAAGAAGCTTCATTTTCTGATCTCCATTGATGACTTCGGCTCCGGATATTCATCTCTTGGCATGCTGCAATACCTTACCGTAGATGTAATCAAACTGGACCGCAGTTTCCTCCAGGAAGGGATCACCGAAAAGCGTATGCGCACCATCATAGAGGGAATCATAAAAGTAATTCACGGATTGAATATTTCTATCATTTGTGAAGGCGTGGAAAATAAAGAACAGGCTGAAATGCTCATAGACATGGGCTGCCACCGGGCACAGGGATTCTATTATGCCAAACCAATGCCCCTGGAAGAATTTGAAAATCTGATCAAATAGACCATATCGATTAGATGGTAAACATGCAGAAAAAAGGAGAGCGTTTCCCTTTGGAAACACCCTCCTTTTTTCAACCCTTAACTGCTCCGGCTGTCATACCTTCGATAACTGTTTTATTTAAAATCATATACAGAACCAGCATTGGCAGAACACTCATGGATACGGAAGCAAATATGGCTCCCCAGTTTTTTGCCCCGAACTCATTCTGGAAATACAAAAGCCCGGTCTGGATGGTTTTCAGCTTGGTGTCACTGATAAATGTCATAGAGAAAATCAAGTCATTCCATTTGTAGAAGAACTGCAGTACCAATACCGTTACCGCAGCATTTTTCATAAGCGGAACTACAATGTGCCACATCATGCTGAAAATGCCGCATCCGTCAATTACGGATGCTTCCAGTATATCATTGGACAAGGACTTCATATACCCGGTCACAAGGAATACCGACAGAGACAGACCGAATGCGATATAAGTCAGTATCAGACACAGGCGGGTATTCACAAGCCCCATCTTATTGTAAATCTGAAATAAGGGAATCAGGGCAGTTGCAACGGGAACCATAATTCCCAGTAAGAAGAATTTCTCAAAAAATCCTCTCATTTTCCATTCCATCTTCGTTACGGCAAATCCGATTGTCATACTGAAGACAACGATAAATATCAGTGAAACCAGTGTGTTGATTAAACTGTTTTTGAAGAAAAGCCCCATGTTTCCCCTGGTCCACGCATCAATAAAGTTTTGGAAATACAGACCGTCAGGTAAAGCATACGCTGCTTTTGTAACAAATTCTGCCGGTTTTTTAAGAGCCGCCGTCAACATCCAGAAGATGGGATACACTTCGATAATCACCAGGATAAAGATAAAGATTTTAATTAATACAGATTTTGTTATTTTTTTTGCTTTATATCCGTTCATATCCGTTCCTCCTATCCCTGTCTGTCAAATTTCTTAATAATAGTTGTTCCAATAATACAGATAATGAAGATTACAATTGCAATGGTACTGCCGTATCCGACCTTTCCAAATCCAAAGGACGCATTATACATATACATGGAAAGTGAAGTAGTTGCATTTCCAGGGCCACCTCCGGTGAGCGCCATTGCGGATTCAAACATCTTCACCGTACCGGAGAAGCTGAATACCAGGCAGGTGATAGTTACCGGGCGCAGGAGCGGCATAAGAATGCTTTTAAATAAATTCCACGCATTGCAGCCGTCAATCTTGGCAGCTTCCATGACATCATCCGGAATATCCAGCAGGGCACCGTAGAAAATGACTGCATAGAATCCCATGGAAACCCAGACATCCATGACACTTAATGCTTTCAGTGCCGTACTTGCCTGTCCGATCCAGGGCTGCACCCAGTCCTGAAGACCGATATTTGCCAGAATACTGTTTAATAATCCATAGTTTGGCTGAATTTCATAGATTTTTGCAAATAACTGGCCTACCGCTACTGTTGGCAGTACTACCGGGAAAAAGATCAGTGTACGAATCACATTTTTAAATCTCTTTAACCAGAATTTAAATACAAGTGCCATACACAGTCCAAGTGCAACCTGACCTAACATAACCATGCCGATATACTTCAAGTTCACTACCAGGGCATCTTTAAAACGTGCATCAATAAATAACTTTTCGTAATTCTTTAAACCGGAAAAACTCCAGTTCAGCCCAGGTGTGCCATCGTAGAATGAATATACGAATGACCAGATAACCGGAACGAATACCAGCCCTACATATAAGATCAGGCCCGGTATTACAAATAAAGCAATTGCTTTTTTATTTCCTAATACTTTATTCATACTTGCCTCCATTTGCATATCGTAAATCGTAAGCCCGCTCACGATACAGCCTTAATAAGTGCGTCTTTTGTCTGCATTTTGGGTATAAAAAGAGCGACAGGCCGAGATCCAGTCTGATACACGTTTCCATGCTGCTGTCTTTCCCTATTCTATCGCTCTGTTTATTTATTCCCCCGGATAAAGAGCCTAATGGATATGATTGCGTATCCATTTTGACCACTGCCGGGAGGTTATTTGCTCAAATCATATGCATCCTGAATGGACTGCATATATTCTTCCGGTGTCATTTCACCGTTGGCAAGAGTCTGAACGTTATCCTGTGCTGCTGTCTTCGTCTCGTTATTCATCATTGCCTCGAACCAGGTCGCTGCATTTGTCACGGAATCAATGGTGTTTACAACTTCCTGATTGATCGGGCTTAATTCACCTTCCACCGTATATTTATATCCTTTTACAGAACCCATTTCCTTCATTGCATAATCGCCTGCATGTTCTACAAAATATTTTAACCAGTCAGCTGTGGCATCATCATACTTATCTTTGGTAAGTGCCAGAATGTTGCCGCAGTTCATAGGTACTTCTGTTGCCGGGCTAATGGATTCATCCACAACCGGAATGCTGAAATATCCAATTCCGTCTTCTCCTGCCGGGTTGTTTTCGCTTGTGATGTCTTCCGTAAACCAGCTTCCGTTGTAGCACATTGCTGATTCACCAGCCAGCATCATATTTCCTGCTGTAGTCTGGTCAACCGTTGTAACACCTTCGCCAAAGTAACCCTTAGAAGCCATATCGGATACCTGCTTTGCTGCCTCTACAAATTTAGGATCCGTAAAGGAAAGTTCTCCTGATGTAGCTTTTGTCAGTGCATCCACACCCATGGTACGGATAACATATGCATTCACCAGACGGCTTAACGGCCACTTTTCAGATCCACCGATTGACATTGGCTGAACGCCCTTTTCTTTTAATGTGTCACATACTTTTAATAAATCATCCCAGGTCTTTGGAACTTCCACACCTGCATCTTCAAATACTTTCTTGTTATACCAGAAGCCTTCGATATTCAATCCCAGCGGAAGGTCGTAGATACTGTCGGTATTGGAAAGACCTTTCAAAAGGGTAACTGCGCCTTCTTCGATCTGGTCTGATACACCCAGTTTTTCTAATTGTTCTGATATATTTACCACTTTATCTGCATCGATCAGTTCTGTCAGTGGTTGTCCGGCAACATAAGCAAACGCATCTGGAAGGTCATTAGAAGCCACTAATGTAGCAACTTTCGTGGTCAGGTCATTTGCAGAAACCAGTTCGAATTCAAACTCAAAGTTAGGATTTACTTCTTCCTGGTACTGTTTTGTCAGATTATATAATAATTTTCCTTCTTTTGTATCTTCCGCCCATATGGATAAAATCTTGAATTTCTTAGCAGGTTTGTCAGAATCTGCAGATGCCGTATCATTTCCGTCCTCACTATTATCTGCTGCTGCATCTGTTTTTGTTTCAGCAGAGGTATCCGCTGCTGTGCCTGCCTGTGTCTCTTTCGTCGTTTCTCCTGAAGAAGAACCACATCCTGCTAAAGCCCCCATAACCATTGCTGCAGAGAGAATGGCTGCAAGTATACGTTTTTTCATTCTATTTTCCTCCATAAATCCTTCATTTTATAATTTAAGTGCTTTTGTTTTTCGAAAAACTTGTTATATATACATCATATCAGCTTTTAAAAATAATTATAGTCATTAATTTTTTATAAAATGTTAGGATTTTTTAGGAAAACTAAAATTTTCTGTCCGCGATCTCTTTATTTACAATTTCCCGGAGTTTCTGAAAAAACCGACTGCTGTATGGATAAGAAACCAGGGTTATGGGTTCTTCTGCTGCCTGTCTGATCAAATCCATTACATATTCCCTGGATGTGAGTTCTTCCAGCATCTGAAATGCCCGGATATCCTGCATCGCCTGAGATAATGCCATAAGGCGGAGGGATTCCTCCGGGCAGCCATCTTCTCCCGGATATACCAGAAATGCATCGCCGGATGGGAATGCTGCCCCGGCATCCGTGACCTGGAAAGGGTTAATATGGGACAGGGAGTACTGGGAATTGTAGAAATTAAATCCCCAGTGTAAAAATCCCTCCAGCCCGTACTGGTACATCTGTACTCCCAGAATCCGGGTTCTGCCGGAAGGCATTGCAAAAAAGCGGTTTGTCACCTCTTTTCCCTGGGCTCCACAATAGTAGGTCCAAAGTCCCAGCACCTGATGTTTTAAAAAAGGCTCCAGATGGTCAACTGCCGGGACCGGCTTATCCACAACCCCGCTCTCATAAAAGGCATATCTGGACACTGCATCCATAATGGGATAACCCTTTAGATGGGCGGATACGGATTCCCGGACTTTCCGGTACATTTCCAGATCCTTTTCTTCCGGCTCATCTGATAAATGAAAAAATACCTTTCCTCTTAAATTCCACTCATCCAGCCTGAGCATCAGGGCGTCCAGAAACTGTCCCAGAAATTCCTGATATGCAAAGCTTTGGCTGTCCGTCTCCCAGCCGAATATCCGCACCAGGGTACCGT
Source organism: uncultured Robinsoniella sp. (assembly GCA_900540475.1). GTDB lineage: Bacteria > Bacillota > Clostridia > Lachnospirales > Lachnospiraceae > Robinsoniella. The sequence goes on from UQGG01000010.1 coordinate 138,483, forward strand.
CCTTCTCTGCCATTACTTTCGGTGCACTTTTCGCCCCCCACTGGGTAAACAGATGGGCGATCTCAAAATATTTCACCCCGCATTCCATGCACATCTGGAAAAAGGCGTACAGTTTCTCAAAGGAAAAGATATATTTTCCGCCCATAACCTTGACGTCCACCAGCTGCACTGTAGTACGCTCTTCTCCTATGGCGGTATCCAGCGGCGGAGTGAAAGCCGGGGTTAATATCATATTCATGCCACGTTTGCCATACAAGGTGATAAAATTTCTCATGATCTCCCAGTGCTGCCCAGACCAGGGTTCTACCTGATAATAGTCCGCAAGGCAGTCGCAGTAGAACCATTCTGTATGAAAACAGGTCTGGGGTTTCAAATGTATGGGATAAATACAGATCTCTGTCCGAACCTCACCCACCAGTATCTGTTCTTCATTATAAAACCGCAATATGAGATCCTGATTTCCCTCCATTCCCTCTTCTGCTTCCAGATCAATCCACAAAGCGTGCCATTGACGTGGGATATATGTTATCCTCTCCAGAGAAATACTGCTTAACAAATCAGGATAAAGACCTGGTTCTTTGGAAAGATAATGTCCATCACCTTCCCCGCCACAGGGCAGAACAGAAGGCATGAGCTTTACTTCCCGTATCCGCACCGCTTCTTTTAAGCTTCCGTTTACTTCTAACCTTCCATATCCGGTATACAAAGAATCCGCCCGGTATGCACATTGGAGGGAAATGGTTTCTCCCCAAAAGCCCGATAACGTTATGCCTTCCAAATCCTCCCCGGGCTCCACTCCCGGAAAGACTTTATTCAGAGAACTTATTAATTTAAATTTATAATCCATTATTTTTATCCTTTCACTAAACAGACGACACCTGTATAAAGAATCAACGAGGAGAGGGCATATTTGCCCCCTCCCAGTCAATACATGTGCTTCACTTCGCTGTCGGAATCATTTTTTACAATCCCATTCTGCTATTTTATTTCCACACTGCTCTTTTGTCCTTTGTTTCTAAATAGTTTTTTATAATCCTTGACTTTCGATCCAGGAACCTGGATTACTGCCTTAGAAGATATTTTCTTCAGACAATTGCTGTAGGCTTTGTCCAATACCTTAGATTTAACTTTGATTCTGGTGAGCCTGCTGTCTCCGTAAAATGCCTGTTTTCCAATCGCCGTTACATTTGCACCAATGGTAATCTGCTGCAGATTCTTGTAATTCTTAAATGATTTCGGTCCAATCTTTGTAACTTTGCATTTTACACCTCTTAAAGTTACCGCTGATGGAACATTCACCTTCTTAACTGACCTGCTGGCAGCACCAACTACCATTACAGCCGCTTTTCCTGCTTCAGGATTGGTCACTTTGTATTTCAGTCCCTTGTACGTCAGGATCTGGCCTTTTTTCAGTGCAGGTACCACAGGCTGTGGAGCCTCATTCGGTTTTAATTCCAGTCCCGCTGCTGCTGACATCAGTCCTGCCGCCGCCTGGTCAATCTGAGCCTGGGCTGCATTTGGATTATTTAAAACTGCTGATGCCGCTGCCACTGCGTCTTTCAGGGCTTTTGCACTGCTGTCCGTATATTTCCCGGTATCAAGTCCGGAATATACCTGATAGAGTACTTTCAGCGTCGTGGTGTCCGTTGTGACAACCGATGCTTCTGTTAATTCTGCCGCTGCTTTCGCCAGGGCTGCCGCTGCCTGGTCAACTACTGCCTGATCTGCTTCTTTACTATTCAGTACCTCCTCTGCAGCTCTCAGTGCTGCAAGGAATGCATCGGCACTGTCTTTTGTGTACTTTCCGGTGTCAATTCCTGTATATGCATCGAAGAGTACTTTCAACAGAGAGAAGTCTACCGTTACTTCCGGCTTTTCGGGATCTTCCGGCAATACTGTCAGTGCAGTTGCTGCTGACAGAAGCCCTGCTATGGCATTGTCAACCTCTTCCTGTGTGGTATTTTCATTGTCAATCACGCCAGACAGACGATCCAGGGCTTCGGTAAATACGGTTGCACTATCCTGGGTATATCCGGACAGATCCAGATCTTTGTAAGCATTTTGCAATGCCTTAGCCAATGATTTATCGGTCTCGGGTTCTGTCTCTTTCTTCTCCAGTCCGGCAAGCGCTACCAGCAAACCTGACTCTGCTTCAGCCGCTTCCACTTTTGAAGCATTTTCTTTTTCAAGGACTGCCGATGCATGATCCAGTGCATTTTTCAGGGTTGCTGCGCTGTCTTCCGTGTAAATGCTCATATCCATCTGTGAAACAGCATTGTATAAGGACTGCAGCTGTGTCAGGTCGGCCAGAATGCTTTCCAGCTGGGCAATGGCTTCCTGAAGCTTGTTAATCTGCTCTTCTATTGCATCCTGCTCTGCTTTTTCATCTTCCAAAACAGCCTTTGCCTCTTCTATCGCTGCTTTTAATACGGCATAACTCCCTTCTGTATATCCATCGGGAATATAAGCTTCTGCCGCTTCCAGTGCGGTCTGAAGTGCCGTCTTATCTGCAATACGGCGAAATGTCACCGTTACGGTATGATCCTTCTGAACATCGGGAAGCAGTATCGTATTGCCTTCTACGGAATAGTTACCCGTTGATTCTATCTGATCCAGCATATAGCCTTCATCCGGTATCGCACGCAGCAGAGCGTCATCATGAAGCTTCACTTCCTGGATCTTCGGCTCAACTTTTCCGTGCTCTCCTGCAATCGCTGTAACGGTTGCCGTAGTAACTTCAACCGGTTCTTTCTCTGCAATACTTCCCACTACGGCATAGTCAATCCGGCTGACACCGCTTTTTACGGTAATCCGCAGCTTATGGTCTGCATTTTCGTCACTGGCATGAACTTTCAAAACAGGAAGTCCGAAGTTCACATTGCCATTTTCATTATCTACATCATATCCGGCATCTACTGGTTCTCCGTCCAGTGTAATTTCCGCTTCTCCCCAGGGAATCGTTTCGTTTCCTCCGAATATATGGCGAAGCTTCTTGGGAGCATAAACCGTCACATCCGTACCATAGAATGCAATTTCATAGTAAGCCCCTTCTTTACTGCTGGAAGTCCAGCCGGTGTTGGTGGAATCTGTCTGCGTAAACTGTGCCCAGCCTGCTGCCCTTTTATCCGGCTCTTCATTTGCTGTGGTGGACACTGCCTGCGGATTATAAGTAATCTGATCAGACTTGTCATTGACATAAGTCAGAGCCTTCCGCCCGGTGCTGTCAGGAAGCTGTCCTTTATAGGTAACCTTTGCACCATCAATGGCTATCTGAGCTTCCGATGTCTTACGAATTACGGCAGTGTGTTCTTTCAGTTCCAGATCTGCAAAGACGGTAGAAGCAAACTTTTCGCCACCGGCTGACGTGTCAATTGTCACCGGTTCACCGCCATCGATAGACACACTGATATTGGCATTGCTGTTGTACTTTCTGTAAAACAGCTCCAGCTTTGTACCATAAAAATGCAGGGTAGATTCCGCTCCCGTTACATTAGTAAAATGAACGTCATTCCCGATTTTGGTTGGGAAATTGCCCTCTTCTGTTTCACGGTAGGTGAAATTGTCATCAAATGAGAACTGGTTGATACCTTCTCCCATATCATTGTCATTAATTGTAACGATCTTTTCAGCGGTGTCATCTGCCGCTTCATCATACTTAAAGTAGCGGATTTCCCGGATGGCCGGAACCTTGTCTGCCGCCCGGATCACAAGCCGTATCCCTGTTGCCTTCACAGGCGCAAACTGCACGGTTTTACTCACCCCTATACTTCCGGTGTCGGCATCGTCTAACGGAATTTTTTCCCAGTTTCCCTCACTTGTACGGTATTCCAGATCAAACCCTGTGATATTACTTCCGGATTCATTTATGGTAACTTTATTGATCATGTAGGAACCGGAAAATTTCTTATCCAGTGTGATCGGATAAACAGCGTCGCTTGCTGCTGCCCAAGCGGTGGAAATATTCTGGTCGAAGGCTGCTTCTGCCTGTTCCGGATTGGAAGAAGCATTTGCGGACACATCAGACCAAAAGTAAAGTTCTGCCGCTCCACCGCCCATGGTAATTTCCAGGGTATTGTCTGCGCCAATCTCCACTGCCTCTATCTTGCCTGTTTCTCGGTTGACCTTCTTCAGCTGCGGATGGTCCTTTGCAAAAGTCAGAGTAATATGCTGCATTGTTTCTTCTTCACTTCCATCATCCACCTGAATCCAGTTCTTTCCATTGTTTCCTGACTGTGCAGCCTTTTTCATTCCATCAAAAAGACCATTTACTACCATAAATCCCTTCGGATAACTGCATCCGAAATAATCAGTCAGTTCTTTGGAGGTCAGCCCCGGAAGAGGATTAAAGTAACCCAGAACCACATCTCCCGGATTTCCTCCATTTACGGTACCCAGATTCTCAGCTTCTACACCGGATATATAATATTCCGTGTTTTTCTCTGTATTGTCTTCAAAGCTTCCCATTCCCCCAACTACATCCGTAGCCGGCCGGCTGGCTGCCGTATTGGGATTCCCGCTGGCGTTAAGCCCCGTCTTCGTTACAAGGGTGTCGCTGTTTAACCGGATCAATGCATCCCCCATATTTTTTGTCTGGCGGATAATATCAGCCCATTCATAGTAAGAACGCTTTGGTGTTCCGTCATAGTCAAATAAGAAGCATTCATCAAAAGCAAATTCTGTCCGCCATAAATCCAGCCACTTCATTCCCATTGCCAGGGAAACATTATTGATCATATATTTCTGTGATTCTGTTAGGTCACGGTCGAATGCGGACACATACTGTCCAAAGAGGATCGGCATGGTTCCATCTCCGGTGAGTCCGGCAAGTGCCGCTTCTCTCTGCCAGCTGCTGGACATAATTACGTTTCTTGTAGACCCGGTTTCATTGTCCCATCCGGTACCGTTATAATAATAGTTGTCATGGGTCAGCAGGTCCGGCTGTGCAATTTCCGTAAATACATGCATTGGCTCGGCATTATTATTCTCCCATCCTCTGCCGAGAGCCTGGTTGGAATGCAGAATGACGCCAGGATAATTTTCTTTGCTCCAGTCAAACCACTTTTTGAATAAATTTACTTCTGTGAGGCTGTATAGTCCTTCATCCCCAAAACAGGAGCTGACAAAGTTGGCAACATACGGGCGCATCTCTTCCGGGAGGTAATCCCTTGGCTCTCCGGCTCCACTCATGGCATTGCCGCCCCATGGTGCTTTTGCAATTCCCCATTGTGCATTAGGCGTATACTTAAAAAATTCCGTATTTTCCAGCGGCGGATCGTAAAAAATTAATCCGGTCAGTTCGCTGCCCTTATATTCTTTTGCATCATAAGTTCCCCTTCCGTAATCACCGCTGGCAACCCAGGAAGTATACTGGAATCCTTTATCCATCAGAATTTCCTGTCCACGTGAAATATTGGGGTTGGAGGGTACGACACACTCCTGATTGATCTCTTCACTGGATGGCTCCGGAATACTGGGATCACCAGGCTCATAACCGTAGATCATCATTTCTTTTATCTCCGGAATCAGACTCATTTCATATTGTGTATAGGAGAATCGGATGTATCTTCCTGTGTAGTTATCTCCGAATTCATAACGGTGAAACTGTCTGGATGGATCGGTAATCTGTCTTGGGGTTCGGTTTCTTAAATTCCCTTTTTCAAATACCGTTGTCCACTCCTCACTTCCGTCTTCCCGAACCTGCACACCCACCATGTTTTTCCATATGCTGTTCTGTCCCCAGTCTTCCGGGGTATTAAGCAGTGCCGTCATTCTGCTCAACACATAATTCTGTCCTAAGTCAAAATCAATGTACTGTCCAACCACCTCTTTTGCGTTGGCAGCATTTGGTTTCCAGCCCACCGACTCATTCTTGTCAATGGCCTTTGCGGCTTCAAATCCCTCCTGCTCACTTTTGGCTGAAACACTCTTCACTTCAATCAAGGATCTGCCGCGGTAGTCCGTATCCTCTTTCTGTATCAGCACATGATATGCTTTTGCACTGTCTCCATTGGTTACCTGTATTGTAATGTCCGCCTGCTGTTTCTGGTCAAATTCCACTGCCTGTCTGCCGTAATTATTAGCTTTTGAGACATCTGCAGAATCCACTTTCTTACCGTTGATATTTACTTCCGCTTCGGGATCGGACGGAACCGCCCATACATTCAGCTTTTTAACACTCATATATGCAGTGCCCGTGTACTCCGTCTGCTCCGGATTAAATTCCTGCTGAATCATTGGCACCTCATTTACAACCAGCTTCAACAAATCCGCACTTCCCGGTTCTGCCGCTTTTGCAAGAAGCCCCATTTCCGGAATACCTGCCAAAAGCAGGATAAGTGCCAAAAACATACTGATTAATCTCTTTCCCATACCCTTTTCCTCCTATTTCCATTTGAAAACCCCACCCCAAAATATTTTATAACTAGCTGCGGGGCATAAAATCAGTTCCATTACTCCTTGTTTTGATATTTTTCAGATTTTGCATAAGTGCTGCTTCCCTGGGAATACCACCCCGGTCTGCACAACTGACCAAAACCGGTAACTCCTTCCCGGGAAGCATCCATTTTAGGATCTGCATACCGGATAAACCACCGGGTCAGCCTGTCCAGAAGCTCTTTCTCTACGGTTTCATATTCCTTCCTGCCAATGAGGTTATCCGTCTCCCGGGGATCGCAGCTTAAATGGTACAGTTCATCCGGTCCGTAGGGATAACGGTGAATCAGCTTCCATTCCCTGGTACGGATCATCCGGTTGGGACCATACTCATCATAGACCACAACCTCTCCGTCATCCTTCTGATCACCGGTAAGCAATACCTCTTTAAAGCTCTTCCCCGGAAGATTCTCTGGCAGCTCCACCGGGATTTGGACCAGATCCAGCAGCGTATGTATAATATCATACTGGCTGTGCATGCTTTCCGCTGTAATACCCTCCGGTATTTTTCCGCGCCAGGATGCAAGAAACGGTACTTTCACTGCCGTATCATATAGATTGAACGGGAATGTTCCGTTTCCTTTGCCCCAGATTCCGTGGTGCCCCATATTCATACCATTGTCAGCCATAAACATAACGATGGTATTCTGTCTGATCCCAAGTTCATCCAGTCTGTCAAGTATCTTCCCAACCCCTGCATCCATAGCGGATACTGCCGCATAATAACCTCTTAACAGCGACTTGCGGACCTCTCCGGTACCGGAAGGAGCGCTTTCAATCTGGTTTGGATGTACCGGAAGATCCGGGACGGAACGGAAGCTGCAGTCCCGGTACAGCTCCACAAATTCTCCTGGATGCTGGTCTTCATCCCAGGGGTCGTGGGGAGCCGTGTAATGGATGCTCAGATAAAACGGGGGCTCTTCCCCGCTCATTGTATCCAGGTAAGAAATTGCTTTTTCCGTGATCAGATCCGTTACATACTGGTTGTCAAAGTGTAGTTCACCATCTTCAATCATATCCGGCTTATAATACTGACACCCCCCTCTGGCAATGGTATACCAGCGTGTAAATCCATGTTGGGGGTTCCTGCTGTCACCCAGATGCCACTTCCCGGCAAGGGCGCAGCTGTAGTGGTTCGCCGCCAGTACATCCGTGTAAGTAAGCATTCCCTCCAGGTAGGGAATCGCTTTTCCTTCACTTGCATAATAAGGGTCCTCTTTTTTTCCGCCAAGGCTCTCCCGATCCAGATTCCCCGAACGGATCCAGTCATGCACACCGTGCTGGGACGGAATCCTTCCGGTGAGAATGGATGCCCTTGCGGGTGAGCACACCGGGGAAGTGCAAAAGAAGTTTTCAAACCTCATTCCTTCTTTTGCAAGACGGTCCAGATTCGGTGTTCTGATTTCTTCATTTCCAGCACAGTGCATTGCCCATGCCCCCTGGTCATCCGTCAGGATAAATACTATATTTGGTTTTCCCTTCCCTTCTTTCATTTTATTTCTGGTCCTTAATCTGGCTGCTGATCTCATTTAACAGCTCATCCACACCGTTTTCCTCCAGTTGTTTCAGGAATTCCGGAATCTTTTCCTCGGGATCTACCATACCGGATTCCAGCGCCGGTCCATACTGTGCCACCACGTTTGTCACAGAAGCAATTACCGTTTCTACCGTAGTAGTATCAACCATAAATCCATTGTGTTTTGCTGTAATGCTCTTGCCGTTGTATTCCTCGAACAATTCTACAATATTTTCAGGATATGAGATATCCCATTTCTGATTGAACGGCGTTCCAAACTGCCATCCAAAAGTGTAATCATAGCCGTTCTTATCCGGTGAAAGTGTACCGCCCATAGTCCGGTCAATCTGGTTGTCACCCACTGCTGTATAATGTTCTCCTTCAATACCATGGCGGATTAAAGTTCCCACATACTGGTCTGTATTCAACAGGTTAATGAATTCCAGGGCTTTTTCCGGATGTTCGCTTCCGGATGAAATTGCAAGCAGTCCACCAAGAGCGCTTCTCGTTTCAAATATCGGCATAGTCAGGTCGATGGCTGTAATTCCGTGTCCCGCCGTTGTCTCCAGCATCTGTGCCGCACCGGGGGCATTTGCTGTCACATAGGAAAACAGATTTCCGTTGTTAAAATCGTTATCTCTGTTTGCAATGTCAGAATCATACTGTACCGGGTCCTTGGAGATGTAGCCATTCTGATACCATCCGTGAATCATCTTGCAATATTCCATATATTCCGGTGTGGCATACTGGTTGAACACTTCCTCCTGGTCTGCGAAGAGGTTCGTTTCTGGAATTGCAGATGCACCCGGTAAAGTAGGCGTACCTGTCAGGGATTCAAAGGGAACACCCAGCTGGAATCCACTGTTAAGTCCTGATAACCCAATCACATTTTTTCCTTCTGCCTGGGATTTTTCTTTGACGGTTTTTAAAACTTCTGTATAGTCATTTAACGTTTTAACCTTACTCAAATCGATACCATATTCTTTTGCCATATCACTGTTTGCATAGATGGAACCCTGCCAGCCCATTTCTTTATAAGAGGGTACTCCGTATATCTTGCCGTCTACCTTTACCGCATCCCATTCCTCCTTGGGAATAAAGTCATAGGTATCTTTCGCATACTGAGGCAGCAGGTCCGTGATATCCATAAACGCATCTCTTGTGGCAAACTGGGCATAATTTGTGGTCCAGTTAGCAGTAAAGCAGATATCAAAGTATTCTCCGGAATTAATATACGTAGGCATCTTCTCTTTATAATCGGGATTGGCAATGACCTGATAGTCAATTTCAACCCCAATTTTATCTCTGGTGTATTCATTTAATTTTTCAATCACCTTATCGGTGTCCGGTGCTACGGGGTTGATGGACATATACCATTTTAATTTTACAATGTCATCCGAACCAGACGTCTTAGACTCTGAAGCCGCATCTTTTGTGTCTGATGAGTTTGATGCTCCATCATCTGTATCCTTTGAATCTGATGACCCAGCTTCTGAGCCTTTTGACTCCGCTGCCCCTTGTTCCGTGCCTTTGGCATTTGTCTCAGAAGCCGCAGAACCTGTCTCTCCAGTGCCCCCGCACCCTCCCAGCAGTGCAGCTGCCATAGAGATAGCCAGTACAGCTGCGATTGTCTTTCTTTTCATACCTGTTCCTCCTTAAACTAATCTTTTTATATACTATCTGTCAGCCCTTCACTCCTCCAACCGTCAATCCTTTTACAAAGTATTTCTGGAAGAATGGATAAGCCAGCAGAATAGGTATCACAACTAATACCGTCAGCGCCATACGCCCGCTGTCAGTAGGTGCGGACTTTGCAACCTCCGCATACTCCAGGGCGTTGGATGCCGACTGCTTTACCGATTCCAGGCTGTTTTGCACGCTCCACAGCAAGGTCTGGATCGGGTATTTTTTCTGATCCATGATATAAAGCATCCCCAGGAACCAGTCGTTCCAATAGGCAATCATGGTAAACAGGGAAATCGTGGCTATTCCCGGTTTTGACAATGGAAATACCACTTTCAGGAAAGTATTGAATTCACCGGATCCATCGATCCTCGCCGCTTCAATAATCTCCATTGGTATGCTCTTATAAAAGGTTCGCAGTACTACCACATAAAAAGCATTAAAACTCATTGGGAGTATCAGTGACCATATGGAATTACCCAGATGCAGAAATTGGGTATTCACAATATAGCTTGGTACCATTCCCCCGTTAAACAACATCGTAAACAGCATCATATACGTTAATATTTTGTTATAACGGTAATCTGACCTGGATAGTACATAGGCAAACAGGCAGGTGATAAACACGCTGAACAATGTGCCAAAGACCGTGACGAAAATAGTCACTCCATATGACCGGACGATCTGGTCTCCCAGGCGGAAGAAATACCGGTATGCTTCCAGGCTCAGTTCGGATGGAAAAAAGCTGTATCCGTTCTGATAGATACTGTTTTCGCTGCTGAAAGACACAATTACCACCAGAAGCAGCGGCAGCACACAGGACAATGCCATAACCGTCAGGAGAATATTCCAGATGGCATTGGACTTCCCCGATATCCGGTTAAAATCCGGATTGGATTCCAGCAGCTCCTCTTTCTTTCTTTTCTTTGAAGCACTCATGCCGATTCCCTCCCTTAAAACAGTGCACTTTCTTTATCTATTTTTCTTACAAACATATTGGAAACCACCACCAGTACACATCCCACTACGGACTGGTAAAGGTTTGCAGCCGTTGCCATTCCGATATTGCCCGTTTCCTTCAGCGCACGGTATAAATAAGTATCGATAACGTTTGTCACCGGGAATAACGGTCCGTTATTTCTCGGCATCTGATAGAACAGCCCGAAATCGGCAAAAAAGATTTTTCCGATTGCCAAAATGGACAGGATTATCATCATAGAGCGCATACATGGTATGGTAATATAGCGGATCTGCTGCCATTTCGTGGCGCCATCCATGACCGCGGCTTCATAGTAATCCCCCGGAATCCCCGTCAGGCATCCCAGATACATAACGGTAGAATATCCTACTGTTTTCCAGATCTGGACAATTACAAGGATAACCGGCCAGTACTTCGGATCGCTGTACCAGTTGACCCCCTCCTTACCGAACAGCTCCAATAACCGGTTAAACAATCCGTTATCCACGCTTAACAGTGCAAACCCTACAAAAGAAACCACTACCCAGGATAAAAAATAAGGTGCCATAAATATGGTCTGGAAAACCTTTGATCTCCTCTTATTCCACAGTTCATTCAGCACTATGGCAATTGCAACCGCAATCACCAGGTCAATGACCAGAAATAAGATATTGTAAAGCAGTGTGTTTCTTGTAATGATAAATGCATCTGAGCTTTTAAATAAAAACTTAAAGTTGTCTAATCCTATGTATTCACTGCCAAAAATCCCTTTTCGAACATTAAATTTCTTAAATGCCAAAAGAATTCCGCTTAAAGGCAGATATCTGAACAAAATCATAATTACAACTGCCGGAAGTGCCATCAGAGTCAAAGGCAGATTTTTCTTAAAATAAAGCATTCTCTTTCTGGCGGCACCGGATTCTCCGGCTCTGTTACCGTTTGTTTTCATATGCATTTTATCCTCCTTTCCATCCCCTGACCATCTCAGGGTTCCTTTCATATCCGCGAACAACGAGCCAAAGGGACACGCTGGCGCGTCCATTTGGTTACTGTCGCGAGGATTGTTGAACGTCCAGTGGACGTTCGTTAAGCAACTTCTGTACATGTCCCCGGTTCTATTACCTTTTCTATTATACAAGTACCGACCCCGACAGAACAACTTGACTTTTTTTTGATAAGGTGCACTATTTTTCTGCGTTTGCCACGCTTACTTGTCTCTTCCTATAAAATCCGTTATAATCTAAAAATGGAACAAAGTTCAGACAAAGTTCACACAATTGATTTTGAATTAGCATAATTCTGCTTCATATGCTTCCGGAATCAAGTGAGAACAGCGTTCTAGCTGCTGATTTTTGAATAGCACAAGCGTGCAAATTGATCAAATATAAGGTTATAACAGGCTTTGGGGTCTGTATGAAAGAAGGGAGAATTATGAATATATTATTAATTGATGATGAAAAGTACGCTGTGGAAGGCCTGATATCCATGCTGGACTGGAAGCGTTTTGACGGTACTCTGACCGGGACTGCTTCTAATGGAAAAGACGCCCTGGAACTGATAGAGCTTTCTCCTCCGGACGTTATTATATCGGATATCAAGATGCCTGTGATGGATGGTCTGGAACTGGCGAAAGAGATTTTTTTGCAGAACTGGGAAATAAAACTGATTCTGTTAAGTGCACATGGAGAATTTACCTATGCGCAAAAAGCAATCCAGTACGGGGTAACCGATTACATTTTAAAGCCGGTAACAAGACAAAAGCTGCAAGACCTGGAGGAACTGCTGCTGCGAATCAACCAGGAAAAGAAATTCCGAAAGGACACTTATTTAAAATCATGGAGCCCCTCCTTAAAGGATGAGATCCTTACCGCACTAAGAGAATGTGATTTGACATTTTTTGATTGTTATTTTTCTTCCGAAGATTACTTCGGTCCTATGAAAAGCCAGGAAGGCAATGCACTTGGAACCCAGCTTCTGAATTATCTGTTTTCCTATTTTGAACAGCTCAATATTTCTCAGCCTGTAATAGAAACATCCAGGTCCAAGACGCTGAGCCAGTTTTACGATCTGCCAAACCCTGAGGAAAAAATTAATTTTATCATCACCCGTTACAGCGATGTCATGACAGCCAGCAGCAGACAGCGCCACGCAAGTACCGACACGCTGGTGGAGACGGCACGGGAATACATGGGGAAACATTTTGATTCTCCGGCATTTAATATCTCGTACCTGGCGGATTCCATGAATGTATCTATCTCTTATCTGAGCACTATTTTTAAGCAGTCCACCTGCGAAAATCTGAGTACTTATCTGACAAATCTGCGCATGGAGAGGGCAAAAGAACTGCTCAGTGACGTGCAGTATCCTATTTCGGAAGTAGCCCTGAAATCCGGATACGAGGATTCCAGATATTTTGCAAAATATTTTAAGAAGCAGATGAACATGAAACCCAGCGAGTACCGTAACTTATGTATTCAAAAATCGCTGAACCTGAAAAAAGCATCTGACCGGACGGTATAAACATGGGAATAAAAAAGAAAATATTTTTAGCGTTTTCCTGCGGAATCTTAGTCATTACGCTCTTATCCTACGCCTTTATCTTCATTCTCTTCCGTCAGGGATATGAGACTGAAATAATGCGCTATCAGAAATCAGCAGTGTCGATGAATTCAAATATGGTTGAAAGTTTCCTGGATTCTATACGACAGACCTCCTTGCGGATCATTGGAGATGAAGCCATCGGCATATACTTAAGTACCGGTCAGGTCACTGACGCTCTGGAACAAATTAAAATCCAGCAGTCCATTACCAACCAGTTCTCTCATTATTCCACTGATCAGATTCTGGGAAGCAGCCTGTATCTGAAAAACACACTGTTTCTCAACGACCACCTGCCCATTTCAAAATTTTTCCGAAGTGAGACACTGAATACCAATCCTTTTGTCTCTTCCAGCAACATCTTTGCCGATACCGAAGTAAAAAAAGAGGACTGGTATCTGCAGTTAATGGAATCCGGTAAAAGGAGCCGCATCTTCCTGGATCCCCAGACGAATAATTTCTGTTTTGCACAGATCATACATAATAACTACTATACAGGACCTTATTCCAAAGAAGGTCAGGGGGTAATGGTAATCAGTATTGCATCCAAAGATCTGGCACGTACCTTTGCCCTGGAGCCAATCAGTGTGAACAGCGGCTATGCCATTTTTACCAGCCAGCAGGAGCTCTTATTTTCAAGCAATGTTCAGGAAGCCCTTTACCAGGAAGCCTGTGACCGGTTCATGGCCAGAAAGGCATTTGGCGGAGAGATTGTAGCACTGAATAATCAGCGGTATGTAATGAGTCTGAACTCCCTGGAACGATATGATCTGAAAATATTATTTCTGACCCCATACCAGGATATCCAGTCTCAGCTAAATCACCTGATGCGCTTTTATCTGCTGTTTGTACTAATGATCTTTTTGGTTTTGATGGGCGGTATTTACCTGATTTCCAATCGTTTCACACGCCCGATAATCCGTATGGCAAAGACCATCAGCACCATACATGATACCAGGAATTTTTCGGTAGACACCCTGCATTTTTCCAAAGATAAGGAAATCGTCATGCTCTGCGACAGCTTTTCACAGCTGATCACCCACAACAACCAGCTGATCCGGGATATTCAGACCCAGACGGAACAGCAGAAGCGGTCCGAGCTGCGGGCTCTTCAGGCACAAATCAATCCCCATTTTATCTTTAATGCCATGGATATTGTTAACTGGATGGCGCTTTCAAAAAATGAAGACAGCATCGCAGAAATTGTATCGTCCATTGCAAACCTGATGCGGTACAGCATTACGGACCCGGATAAACTTGTCCCTGTCTTAAGTGAACTGGAAAATATCCAGGAATATATCAACATCCAGCAGCTGCGGCATTCTCAGAAACTAATGCTGGATATAGACACAACAGAAGACCTGAATTCCGTATACATCCCCAAATTCACTCTGCAGCCTCTGATTGAGAACTCCATTTCCCATGGGCTGGTGGAAAGCGATCAAGATCTGCACATTCAGGTTCATATCTACCGGTCATCCCATGGCGTAATTATTGACATTACAGATGACGGGGTAGGCTGCGATGCAGGAGAACTCAATAAGTTTCTGGACCACTCCGGGGATACCTCCCTGAAAGTTTCCAACGGATTTGGCATCCGTAATATCAATGAGCGGATCCAGCTAAATTTTAAGGGGGAAAGCGGACTGACTTACCGAAAAAACTCCGCCGGCGTTCTCACTGCCCGTATCACTTTTGACAACAACTAAACTAAATATATGGAGGTAACTGATCATGAAAGAACAAGTAGTAACAAATGGAATACACACCTATACCGATGCCCAAAAATATGTTCCTGCAGACAGCCCGGCTGTCCGGGAACACATTCAATGGTTTATGGGATTAAAGCTGGGAATTATGATGCACTGGGCACCCGGCTGCCAGCTGGGCACTTATGAATCCTGGCCGCTCTCAGACGGAGACGGATCCTGGTCCCAGGAGGACGTGGACTGGACGGACATTCCCACTTTTAAAGAACAGTATCGGAATGCAAATAAGACTTTCAATCCGGTAAAATTTCGCCCGGACCGCTGGGCATCCCTGGCAAAGGAGTGCGGTTTCCGGTATCTCCTGTTTACCAACAAACATCACGATGGATTCTGCATGTTTGACACAGACACTACCGATTACAAAATCACCCACGAATCCTGCCCGTTTCATACCTCACCCTATGCAGACATTGCCGGGTCTTTGTATGATGCATTCCGCAAAGAAGGTCTAGCCATCTCTGCTTACTTCTCCAAACCCGACTGGAACTGTGACTACTACTGGCACAGAGAATTTGGCACAGCACCATCCCGAAATGTAAATTATAATGTGAACGAACATCCTGAACTCTGGGAAAAATTTATAGAATTTACACACCGGCAAATACTGGAACTGGGAAGAAACTATGGAAAAATAGATGTGCTTTGGCTGGATGGCGGTTGGGTCAGCAGTGATAATCTGAACCAGGACATCCATCTGGAGAAAGTAGTGGAAACCCTGCGCAGCACCACCCAGCCTCACCTGATCGTCTGTGACCGCTGTGTGGGAGGACCTTACGAAAATATAATCACTCCGGAAAAGCAGATTCCCGACCAGCCTCTGTTCGTCCCCTGGGAAACCTGCGCTACGGTTGGGGAAAAATTTTCTTTTCATTATACCGATCACTTTAAAACCGGTAGGGAACTTGTCCATATGCTTCTGGACGTGGTGAGCAAAGGCGGTAACCTGGCGCTTAATATCGCTCCCCAGCCCGATGGCGAGCTGCCGAAACCTGCCATAAACTCCATGAAAGACCTGGGACGATGGCTGTCTCTGTTCGGAGAGGGAATCTATGAGACATCAATCATACCACCCTATTTCCAGGAAAGGATCAAGTATACAAAAAAATCCTCTGCTATATACGCATTTTATCTGTACGAAGAAAAACCCTGTCTCCCATCTATACTAACACTTGACCTAGATACAGATATCCGGGAAATCCGCTCCATGCGGACAGGAGAAGTGTTTCCTTATGAGCAGAAGAACGGGCGGATCACTCTTTATACAGAGAGCCTTTGTACCGAGCAGGCTTTTTATGCAGAGGGATTTCGTATAGACAGGCACTACACGGTCTCATGATCAGTTGCTATACATCAGTTGTTTTACGCCAATAGCGTCCAGCCAGCCACAGCCCAGGGGTTCCAAAATACTGAGAAAACCAGCTTTGAGGCGATAAACTGAATCTCGGAAAGATGGGTGTGGGAAACTGGTATGGGCGGAGGAA